>NZ_JBEPQB010000004.1:0-308686 GCF_040547625.1 Porphyrobacter sp. MBR-155 | reverse complement strand
CTCTCGCTGCCGTAACGCAGCAGCGTGTTCATGATATACATTTGCGCATGGGCGGATGATCCGTTGCACCCGCTTGCCTGGATTTCCTCCATGATCACGCACGCCGCCTCAAGACTTAACCCGCTGCCGCCGTGATCCGCCGGGATCAGCGCCGCAAGAAAGCCAGCCTGCGTCAGAGCATCCACGAACTCCGCCGGATATGCGCGCACCGCATCTTTCGCGCGCCAGTATTCACCGGGAAACCCTTCGCACAGACCGCGTACGGCGCGACGGATTTCGGCGAGGTCTTGGGTGTCGTGCGGCATTATCGGTCTGCTCTCCTGATTGCGCCCGTCGCGGGATGGCTGCGCGTGCTGGTAATCCCGTTTCGATCTGATACGCAATGGGTGTTGGGGGTGATGTATCACAGGAGAAAGCCAACATGCAGATCATCGCGCACGATCCAGAGCGTTTCGCCGCCCTGCCCGATTACCCCTTTGCCGAAAACTGGCTGACCATTGACCTTGGCGAAGGGTTTTCAGGCCGGATGCATTATCTTGATGAAGGGCCAAAGGATGCGCCCCCAGTGCTGTTGTTTCACGGCGAACCGAGCTGGAGCTTTCTCTATCGCAAGATGATCCCGCTGCTGGTCGACGCCGGGTTTCGCTGCCTCGCGCCCGACCTGATCGGCTTTGGCAAAAGCGACAAGCCCGATGATGTCGCATTCTACACCTATGCCCGCCACCTCGCCTGGTTGAAGCAATGGCGCGATGCGGTGGTGCCGGGCGTCGCGGGATTGTTCTGTCAGGATTGGGGTGGATTGCTGGGACTGCGGATGTTGGGCGAGCAGCCTGATCGTTTTGCCTTTGTGGTCGCCAGCAACACCTTCCTGCCCGCAGGCGGTGGCAAGGCATCACCGGGATTTCTGGCATGGCGCGAATTTGTGCTCAATTCGCCCGATTTCGATGTCGGCAAAGTGCTCGATCAGGCGACGGCAACCGCGCGGACGCCCGCAGAAATCGCCGCCTATGACGCCCCCTTCCCCGATGAGGCATCCAAGGCCGGCGCGCGCGCATTTCCGCAATTGGTGCCGGTTGAAGATGACAAGCCCGGCGTCGCTGAAAACAAGGCAGCATGGGCGGGCCTTGCCGCGTTCGACAAGCCGTTCCTGACGCTGTTCGGTGAAGATGATCCGGTGCTGGGTGCAGCCGGGCCGATGCTGGCCGAACGGATCAAGGGCGCGGCCGGGCAACCCCATGCCATGCTCAAGACCTGCGGCCATTTCAGCCAGGAAGACCGCCCGGCTGAACTGGCCGATGGCGTGATCGCGATGGCACGCAAGGCCGGTTTTCTGGCCTGACCACGGCGCTCGCCGCATCGGGCAGGGTGCGGCGAGAAATGGTGACCCCGGCGCGATTCGAACGCGCGGCCCCCAGATTAGGAATCTGGTGCTCTATCCGGCTGAGCTACGGGGTCCCGTTGCCTCCAATAGCAGGGACACCTTTCCTTTCAATTCAACTTTTCTGGCGGGGCGACCGGAAATGGCAGCGGGGCAACCGGCACGCCTTCATCGATCAGCGCCCTTGCTTCGGCAAGGCTGGCCTGTCCGTGGATCGGCGCTTCGTCGCGTTCGCCGTAATGCATCTTGCGGGTTTCATCGGCGAATTTGTCGCCCACCCATGTGCTGTTCTTCAACGCCTCGGCCTGCGCCTTGGCCAGCGCAGCGATGGCTTTTTGCACCTTGGGCGAAAGCGGTGTGTTGGCGAGTTGCTGCGTGGGGCCGTCCGCTACGCGAGCAGGCCGCGCATTGCCCTTGGCCGGAACCGCAGGGGCCATCGGTGCCTTGCTCACCGCCGCCGACCCGCACGCCGGGCAGGTCAGCAGTCCGCGCGCGCACTGTTCCTCGAAATCGGTGGACGAGCCGAACCACCCTTCGAAACGGTGGCCGTCTGCGCAGGAAAGGTCGAAAACAATCATCGCCGTTACGCTTTGGGGATTTTGCGGCGGTTGGCAAGCGCGGGCACCTGCGCGCGCACTTCGGCCACCCGCTCCAGATCAATGTCGCAGAACCCCAGCCCTGGTGCATCGCCGCCCATGTCGAGCAGCACTTCGCCCCACGGGTCGATCACCAGACTGTGGCCATAGGTGGCGCGCCCATCCTCGTGGCGGCCAACCTGCGCCGCGGCAATCACGAAGGCGCTCGCCTCGATAGCGCGGGCGCGCAGCAAGACGTGCCAATGCGCATGCCCGGTCGGCACGGTGAAAGCGGCCGGCACCGCGATGCAATCACAATGCCGATTGCCGAGCGCTTCAAACAAGGCGGGAAAGCGCATATCGTAACAGACCGCCAAGCCAAGCCGTCCGACCGGCGTATCTTCAACCGTCACCACCGCGCTGCCCGGTTCATAGGCCGCGCTTTCGCGCCACGCCTCGCCGGTCGCCAGTTCGACGTCGAACATATGGATCTTGTCATAGATGACCGGCGGGCCGAGATCGGGATAGAAATAATGCGCGCGATTGGCCCATTTGCCGCTGACCGCCATGACCGGCATCGAACCAATGGCGATATCGATATGCAGCTTGGCGGCGATGCATGACAGGTGCTCGCAGGCCTCCGATGGAGCGTCTGATGCGATCCAACCCCGCGCGCGTTCGCGGTTGCGATCGAGTAGCAACGACATTTCCGGGGTGAACAGCACCAAGGCACCTTCATCCGCTGCCCTGCGTGCAGCATTTTCGATTTCAGCCAGATTGGCAGCGGGGTCGATACCCGAACACATCTGGAGAACCGCAATACGTGGCATCAGCCCGCCAGCAGCGCGTCAAGCCGCCCAGCCCGCTCCAATGCCGCCAGATCATCCGATCCGCCCACATGGGTGTCGCCGATGAAAATCTGCGGCACTGTCCGCGCATTGGGCGCGCGCGCCAGCATTTCGGCGCGCTTGGCCCCGCCCAGCGTGATGTCATATTCCTTGAAGGCCGCGCCCTTCTGCTTGAGCAAATGCTTCGCACGCACGCAGTAAGGGCAGGCGAATTTGGTGTAGATGTCGATTTGCGGCTGAGCCATTGTGATCCTCTTGAAACCATGGTGCGAAAAACCAAATAGAGACTGTCGCAGCGTTCCGCCAGCCTTGGGGAACGTTGTGGCAGCAAAAGTGGGCGCTGCATGAGGCAGGCCCGCTGTCGAACCAGATTGCTCAAACAAGAGGATTTGCAGATTATGTCACATTTTGATTTTACCCCCTATCGCCGCAGCACGGTTGGTTTTGACCGGCTGTTCGACCTGCTCGAAAACCAGGCGCGCTTGAACGCGGGTGACAATTATCCGCCGTTCAACATCTCGCGCCGAGGCGAAGATAATTACCGCATCACGCTCGCCGTGGCGGGTTTCCGCACGCAGGATATTGATATCACCGCGCAGCAGAACCTGCTGGTCGTGCAGGGTAAAAAGCGCAACGAGATGGAGGATGACGGCGCTGAACTGATCCATGTCGGAATCGCCAATCGCGGCTTTGAGCGCCGGTTCGAATTGGCCGATTTCGTGCGGGTGGAACGCGCCGATCTGGCCGATGGCCTGCTGACCATCGATCTGGTGCGCGAAGTGCCAGACGCGATGAAACCGCGCAAGATCGCGGTTGGCGGCGTGGGCCAGCTGTCTGCGGTGGCATCATCCAGCGATGACGACGATCAGGCTGCCAGCGCCGCCTGATTATTCGCAAATTTTTGGATGATCGAAAGGGGGCGGATTTTTCAATCCGCCCCCAGCGACTTGCGTCGCCCTGGCTGGCGCTATCCGTCCGGGTCGCAGAAGACGGACAATGCCGGCCAAGCATTTGGCAGGTACCAGGAGAAACCAACCCCAGACGACTTTTGCCTAAACCCGGCGAAAAGCCATGTGGCCGCAATAACAATGCGGCCCCTGTCAAACCATGAACCCCGCCAAGCGTTTAATGCGGAATGGCAATAACACGCAAGGTTAATCTTCTCGGATTCCAGCGACTCGCCAATCACGCAACGGAAACCACGGCGACAGCCCCCTCGTCCCGATATTCATGAAGCACGCGTGTTTGAAAAACGGCGGTAAAACGAATCAGACGAGGCGCGATTGTTCCAGCGCCGCGGAGATGAACCCGGCAAACAGCGGGTGCGGATCGAACGGGCGGGATTTCAACTCGGGGTGAAACTGCACGCCGACGAACCAAGGATGATCAGGCCGCTCGACGATTTCGGGCAGCAAGCCATCAGGGGACATCCCGGCAAAGATCAGCCCCTGCTTCTCGAGCGGTTCGATATAGGCGCTGTTGACTTCGTAGCGGTGACGGTGACGCTCGGAAATCAGCTCCGCCCCGCCATAGATACGCGAAACATGGCTATTGGCGCTCAGCTTGGCCGGATAGGCGCCGAGCCGCATCGTTCCGCCCAGATCGCCGCCTTCTTCGCGTTGCTGAATGCCTTCCTGGCTCATCCATTCGGTGATGATGCCGACCACGGGCGCATCAGTCGCGCCGAATTCGGTTGAGGACGCCCCGGCGATGCCGGCCGCGCGCGCGCCTTCGACGCAGGCCATCTGCATTCCCAGACAGATACCGAAGAATGGCACCCCGCGTTCACGCGCGAAGCGCACCGCTGAAATCTTGCCTTCGCTGCCGCGCGTTCCAAACCCGCCCGGCACCAGAATGCCGTGCATCGGATCGAGCGCGGCGATGATCTGCGATTCGTCATCGCCTTCGAAGATTTCGGCGTCGATCCACTTGATGTTGACCTTCACCCGGTTGGCAAGCCCGCCGTGGATCAATGCTTCGTTGAGGCTTTTATAGGCGTCCGGCAGCCCGACATATTTGCCCACCACCGCGATGGTAACTTCGCCTTCTGGGTTGAAATAGCGGTCGTTGACATCGTCCCACGCCGCCAGATTCGGTTCGGGCGCGTCGGTAATGCCGAAGGCGCGCAGCACTTCGCGGTCGAGCCCTTCGGCGTGATATTGTTGCGGCACCGCATAGATTGATGGAGCGTCCAACGCGGGGATCACCGCTTCGGTGCGCACGTTGCAGAACTGCGCGATCTTGCGGCGTTCGGTTTCGGGGATCGGGTGTTCGGCGCGGCACAGCAGCAGATCAGGCTTGATCCCGAGGCTGGCGAGTTCGCGCACCGAATGCTGGGTCGGCTTGGTCTTCAGCTCACCTGCCGCCTTGATATAGGGCACCAGCGTGACGTGGACGCTGAGCGTTTGCAGCGGTTCCAGCTCGTTCCGCAATTGCCGGATCGCCTCCATGAAGGGCAGCGATTCGATGTCGCCCACCGTCCCGCCGATTTCACACAGGATGAAATCGAGGCCATCCTGTTCGGCCAGCGCGAATTCCTTGATCGCGTCGGTGACGTGCGGGATCACCTGCACCGTTGCGCCCAGGTAATCGCCGCGCCGTTCGCGGGCGATGATGTCGCGGTAAACCCGGCCCGAGGTGATATTGTCGCTCTGCCGCGCGGATACGCCGGTAAAGCGTTCGTAATGCCCCAGATCGAGATCGGTTTCGGCCCCGTCATCGGTAACATAGACCTCACCGTGCTGATACGGGCTCATCGTGCCCGGATCGACGTTGAGATAGGGATCGAACTTGCGGATGCGGACTTTATAGCCGCGCGCTTGCAACAGCGCCGCGAGGCTTGCCGCCATCAGACCTTTGCCAAGCGAGGAGACCACGCCGCCGGTGATAAAAATGAACCGCGCCATGGGAGTTGAGCCTTAAGCTGCGAGAGGGATTCGGGGCAAGCGAATTGCGCCAGCAAATGCTGCGCCATCCACAGTGCTGTCGGATTCAGGGGCTGAACGGACGCGCGCGCGCCAGTGCAATCACTATTCGGCGAGCGGATCTTCGCTGGCGGGAGCAGCCGGAACCGTCTCTGCCGGGGCCGATTGGGTTGGCGCAACCGGATCGGCCAGCAGATCGGGCGCTGCCGGGGCCGCCGCGCCGCGTTCGAGCGTGGAGGTGACGCTGACTGCGCTGCTTTCGCGAACAGCCAAGCCTGCGAGCACGATCGACAGCACCACAAACACGATGGCCAGCCACTTCGTCGCACGGGTCAGGAAATCCGCCGATCCGCGCGCACCAATCCCGCCCGATGGGTTGCCGCCGATGCCCAGCCCGCCCCCTTCGGAGCGCTGCATCAGGACAGAACCGACCAGCGCTGCGGCGACAATCGCCTGAACCACGGTGAGGAAGATGAACAAGGACATAGAAAAAACTCGTGCGAAGGGCGGCGCGCGCCCGGTTGCGTCTGGTGCCCGCCATGTAGGCCGAGTGCGCCCCCGCGACAAGTCCGCGAGAAAGCGCGCCGGCCACAGGCTGGATTGCTAGTTTTCGAACGGCTCACCCGCAGCGAGCGCGATGCCCATGAAACTATCGGCGGTCAGGCTTGCCCCGCCGATCAATGCACCGCCAACTTCGGGGACGGCGAAGATTTCAGCAGCGTTTTCCGGCTTCACTGACCCGCCATAGATGATCCGCACCTCTGGCCCCTGTTCATCACCGAACAGATCCACCAGCAGCGCGCGGATTGCAGCGTGCATTTCACCAATATCCTCAACCGTTGCCGCCGTGCCGGTGCCGATTGCCCAGATCGGTTCATAGGCCACGGTCAATCGATCAGCGACATCGGCTAGCATCGATTCAGTCGGCGGAAGCGATGCCTTGAGCTGCTTTTTGACAACCTCCACAGCCTCACCCGATTCGCGCGCCTTGGCGCTTTCGCCGCAGCACATGATGACCCGCAGGCCAGCGGCCAGCGCGGCTTCGGCTTTGGCGCGCACCCGCGCATCGGTTTCGCCATGCCCTTGGCGGCGTTCGCTATGGCCAAGGATCACGAACTTGGCCCCGGCATCGGCGACCATCGCGGCGGAAATGTCACCAGTGAAAGCACCGCCATCAGCGTGGTGGCAATCCTGCGCGCCCACGGCGATCTGTTCAGCCTCACGGTGAATCGGGTGAATCAGCGTGTAAGGCGGTGCCAGCGCCACCTCGACCTTCATGTGGCGCTGGGCAGCACGGTCAATCGCCCGCGCTTCGGACAGCATCGCACGGGTGCCATGCATCTTCCAGTTTCCGACAATATAGGGTCGGCGGGTCATCGGTTTGTCCTGCACCTTGCAAAATGAGAGGGTTAATAGCCGGTGTCTGCGATTCTATGGCCGCTTTAGTGCCCCGACGCCGCGTCCGCTAGCCGAGGAAGCCGTGCTAGTCAAAACGCGCTGACACCTGTTGCCGCGCAGCCGCAGGGACGATAAGGCGCGCCGGTGCCGTAAGCCTTGCGGTGCAGCGCAGCGGCTGTAAGGCCGTGCCATCAGCCAGCCTCGGGTGGGATTGTCACGCCATGATTTCGTTCTTCCGCCGTTTCTTCCAGTCCAAAATCGGCCTGCCGGTTTTTCTTGGGTTCCTTGGCCTGATGGCGCTGGCATTCGCTGCGGCGGATATCACCGGATCGACTTTTGGCGGCATTGCAGGCGGCGACCGCGTTGCGGTGGTCGGCGGTGAGGCGATTCCGGTGTCCGATGTTGCCATCGCTGCGAACACGGCATTGAATCAGGTGCGCCAGCAAAACGCCACGCTGACGATGCCCGAATTCGTTGCCGAGGGCGGGTTTGATGAAGTGCTCCGCCAGTTGATCGACCGCACCACCGTGGGCACCTATGGCGAGAAGTACGGCCTGCGCGCCGGTGAAAACCTGATGAACAGCGAAATTCTCCAGATCGGGGCATTTCGCGGGCTGACCGGAGAATTTGATCCCGCTGCCTATCAGGCCGCGCTGCGTCAGGCCGGGATGAATGACGCGACCTTCCGCCGTGATCTGGCCGTCACCCTGATCGAGCAGCAAATGCTCAAGCCTGCACTGGCCGCGCCGCAACTGCCGGAAAAGATTGCACGCCAATATGCCGCATTGGTGCTTGAACGGCGCAAGGGTGAAATTGCGCTGATCCCCAGCGCCGCCTTTGCCCCCGCTGGCAATCCCGGCGATGCGCAGCTGTCCGCATGGTATCAGGACAACCGCACCCAGTTCATCCGCCCCGAACGGCGCACCCTGCGCTTTGCGGTGTTCGGTGCCGACACGCTCGAAGTTTCGGCCACGCCATCAGCAGCGGAAATCGCCGCGCGTTACAAACGCGACGCGGCCAAATACCAGGCCAGCGAGCGGCGCGCAGTGACCAGTTTCGTGGTGCCGACCGAGGATGCGGCGAAGGCGCTGGCGGCGCGGATTCGCGGCGGGGTCGCGCTGGAAGCCGCAGCGCGCGAAGCCGGGTTCACCGCCTCAACCGCTGAATTGCGCGACCGTGAGGCGATGGCGAGCGCCACAAGTTTCGCCTTTGCCGAGGCTGCGTTCAAAGCCGCGCAGGGCGGGATCGTGGAGCCGGCGCAAGGCACGCTGGGTTGGTATGTCGCCCGCGTCGACCAGATTGAGCGCAGCGCGGCGCGCAGTCTGGAACAGGCCACGCCAGAGATCACCGAGCAGCTCACCGCTGAAAAGCGCAGCGCCGCCGTGGCTGATCTGACCGCCGAAATTGAAGCCGAGATCGATGGTGGCACCGCGCTGGCCGAAGTTGCTGCGGCATACGGTCTCACGGTCGAAGCCTCGCCCGCATTGCTCGCCAATGGCCAGGCCTTTGGTCAGCCCGATGTGCAAATCGTGCCGCAGCTGTTGCCGGTGCTCAGCACCGCGTTCCAGATGGAGGAAAGCGAACCGCAGCTGGCCGAAATCGTCCCCGGTCAGCAATTCGTGATGTTCGAAGTCGCGCGCATCGAAGAAGCCGCCGCGCCGCCGCTCGCGCAGGTTCGCGAAGCAGCGATTGCGGCATGGAAACGCGCGCAGGGGGCCAAACTGGCCAAGGCTGCGGCGGATCGCATCACCGCCAAGGTGCGCGGCGACACTGCGCTTGCCGCTGCGCTTGCTGCCGAAAACAATCCGGGATTTGAACGCGAGGTGATTGATCTGGAGCGCCGCCAATTGCTTGCCCAGACCCGCGGCAACCTGCCCGCGCCGCTGGTATTGCTGTTCAGCATGGCCGAAGGTTCGGTCAAGGTGCTCGAAGCGCCGCGTGACATTGGTTGGTATGTCGTCAGCCTCGACGCGATCAGCACCGATCCGGTTGAAAGCGAGCCCGGACTGGTGGGTCAGACCCGCCAGCAGCTCGCACCGGCGCTGGTCGACGAATACCGGCGTCAGGCCACCACTGCGATGCGCGCTGAACTGGGCGTCACCCGCAACGACCCCGCGATCGAAGCGTTGCGCAAGCAGCTCTCTGGCGAACAGTAAGCGCAGGCGTGATCGTTTCGTGACCCCATCTGCCGCTGGCCTGCCTGAAAACGCTGAATCCGCCATCGCCGCGCTGGCAGATGGGCGTGCGGCGCTCGTGTGGCGGCGGATCATAGCCGATAGCGACACGCCGGTCGGCGCAGCACGGCGGCTGATCGTGCCGGGGCGCGGCGATTTCCTGCTCGAATCGGTCGAAGGCGGCGAAGTGCGCGGGCGTTACAGCCTGCTCGGGCTTGATCCCGATCTGGTGTTCCGGGCCAAGGGCGCGGCGGCTGAAATCAACCGCGATTGGCGCATAGACCGCGCTGCCTTCAGCCCTTGTAATGGCGATGCGTTGGCCGAACTGCGCGCGCTGGCGGATGCCTGCCGGATTGATCCGATGCCCGATGGGCTGCCGCCCGCGCTCGCCTGTCTGGTCGGCTATCTCGGCTATGAAACCATCGGACTGGCCGAAACCCTGCCGCGCGCCGCCGACAGCCCGCTGGAACTTCCCGATATGCTGTTTGTGCGGCCCACGGTGATACTGGTGTTCGATGGCCTCACCAACGCGCTGTTCGCGATTGCCCCGATCTGGCAGGCGAGCGATCCTGCCGCTGCGGTGGCGCGCGCGGGCGAGCGGATTGACGCGACCTTGAGCCAGCTTGCCCAGCCCGCCCCTGCTGCTGACACCGCCGCGCTGCCCGATGCCCTGCCCGATCTGGCCCCGGTAATTGCAGCCGAGGATTACAAGGCGATGGCACTGCGGGCGAAGGATTACATTCTGGCGGGCGACATTTTTCAGGTGGTGCTGGCGCAACGGTTCACCTGCCCCTTCCCCCTGCCGCCGCTGGCGCTGTATCGCGCGCTGCGGCGGGTAAACCCCTCGCCGTTCCTCTATTTCCTCGATCTGCCCGGCTTTGCGCTGGTGGGTTCCAGCCCGGAAATCCTGGTGCGGGTGCGGGACAATGAACTCACGATCCGCCCGATTGCAGGGACGCGCCCGCGTGGGCAATCGCGCGATGAGGATGTCGCCAACGAAGCCAGCCTGCTCGCCGACCCCAAGGAACGCGCTGAACACCTGATGCTGCTCGATCTGGGGCGCAATGATGTGGGCCGGGTGGCAGCGGCGGGCAGCGTGACAGTGACCGACAGTTTTACGGTCGAACGTTACAGCCACGTGATGCACATCGTCAGCAATGTGGTGGGACAGCTTGCGTCCGATAAAGACGCGCTCGACGCGTTGTTTGCGGGCTTTCCGGCGGGCACCGTGTCGGGCGCGCCGAAAATCCGCGCGTGCGAGATTATTGTCGAACTCGAACCCGAAACGCGCGGGGCCTATGCCGGGGGCGTCGGATATTTCGCGCCCGATGGCAGCCTTGATTCGTGCATCGTGTTGCGCACTGCGGTGGTGAAGGACGGGGTGATGCATGTGCAGGCGGGTGCGGGCATCGTCGCCGATAGCGATCCCGATTACGAACTCGCCGAATGCCGCGCCAAGGCAGGCGCGCTGATCGCCGCCGCGCGCGAAGCGGTGCGCGTGGCTGGCGAGCCGGGGTATGGGCAATGACCAACAGGGAGAGCGGGATGATGCAGAGCATACGTTACGCGGCGGCACTGCTGCTTGCGCTGGCGCTGAGCCTGCCGCTAACTGCGGCCAAGGCCGAAGACTGGCTGGCGAAGGCGCAGGAACACGAGATCGTGCTCAAGGATTTCGCCTTCGCAACCGGCGAGACGCTGCCTGCGATCACCATGCACGCGCTCACCTTGGGGGAGCCGCGCCGCAATGCCGCAGGAGAGATCGAAAATGCGGTAATGCTGCTGCACGGCACCGGCGGAAACGCGGCATCGCTGCTGCAACCCCATTTTGGCGACGCCATGTTCAGGCCGGGTCAACCGCTCGACATCACGCGCACCTACATCATTTCGCCCAGCAATCTGGGCCACGGCAAAAGCAGCAAGCCCAGCGATGGCCTGCGCGGAGCTTTTCCGCGCTATGATTATGACGACATGATCCGCGCGCAACACCGGATGCTGACCGAGGGGTTCGGGATCACCCGCCTCGACATGATCATCGGCACTTCGATGGGGTGTATGCATTCATTCGTGTGGGGGCCGATGTATCCCGATTTCGTCGGCAAATACGTCCCGCTCGCCTGTAACGCGGTCGAGATTGCCGGGCGCAACCGCATAATGCGGCAGATGGTGATCGACGGGTTCAGGAACGATCCGGCCTATGATGGCGGCAATTATGCCGATCCGGCCGATCTCAAGGTTGGACAGGCGATCGCGGCCAATGTCCTGCTGCTTGCAGGGAGCAATCCCTATCGCATGGAAGCAGAACTTCCGACTCGCGCAGCGGCGGAGCAGTTTTACACCGCGCGGCAGCGCCGTGCCGCCGCAAACCCGGTCGATCCCAACGATACGATCTATCAGTTCGATGCCTCGCGCGATTACAACCCGGCGGCGCGCTTGCATGAAATTACCGCGCCGGTGCTGTGGATCAACTCGGCCGATGATTTCATCAACCCGCCCGGCCTCGGCAACCCGGCGGCGCTCGCCTCCACCATGCCGCGCGCGCGGTTCGTGCTGATCCCGCCGAGCGCGCAGACCTATGGCCACGGAACGCACAGCCGCCCGAACCTGTGGATGGACGAGCTTTTGCGTTTTCTCAAAGAAAACCAATGATCAGAACGTCAGTTACCCTGCTTGCGACGCTTGCCGCCACACTCTCTCTTACGGCCTGTTCGGAAGCGCCTGCGGGCGAGCCGGTGGTGCGAATGCAGCTGGATGGATCATCGGGCGAGGTGTTGTCGTCCCCTTCACCATCAACCACTCCATCGCAGGCCGCTGCGCCCTCCGCCTGCCGCGACGTTACGTTTGAGGGCGCGGCGCTGACCCATTGCACCGCTGACCCGACCAAGCACCGCATTGCGATGGCAAATGCGGCCAACGGCGGGCAGCCGCTCGGTTCGCTGAGCGCATTTGCCGCCACGGTCGATCCCGCATCAATCGCCTTCGCCATGAACGGCGGGATGTATGGCGATGATCTTAAGCCGGTAGGCTATTATGTCGAGAATGGGGAGCGCCTGTCAGAGATTGATCGTGGTGACGGTGAGGGCAATTTCTATATGCAGCCCAACGGCGTGTTCTTCGGCACCGGGGGGACATGGCGGGTGCTGGCGCGCGATGCATTTATCGCGACCGTGGGGGATCGCCCGCTATTCGGCACGCAGTCCGGCCCGATGCTGGTGATCGACGGCAAACTGCACCCCGATATTCAGGACAACGGCCCCTCCCGCGCGATCCGCAACGGGGTGGGCGTGGACGCCAAGGGCGCGGCCCATTTCGTGATTTCACGCGGGGACATCAGCTTCGGGCAATTGGCGCGCTATTTCCGCGATGAGGTGAAGGCGGCCAATGCGCTTTATCTCGATGGGCAGGTATCCGCGCTATGGGACCCCGCCACCGGACGGCAGGACAAGGCGCGCATCGGCCCGATCATTGTGGTGAGCAAGCGCGAAGGAGCGGCGCAGTGACCCCGTCTGGCACGATCCTCGTCATCGACAATTACGACAGCTTTACCTTCAACCTCGTCCATTACCTGATGGAGTTGGGAGCCAAGGTGCGGGTGGAGCGCAATGATGCGCTGACCGCTGCGGAGGCTTTGCGCAGCGACGCGGCGGGGTTCCTGATCTCACCCGGGCCTTGCACTCCCAACGAGGCGGGGATCAGCCTCGATCTGGTTGCCGCCTGCGCCGATGCCGGAAAGCCGCTGATGGGGGTTTGCCTCGGCCATCAGGCGATTGGCCAGCATTTCGGCGGTCGGGTGCAGCGCGGCGGGTTGATGCATGGCAAGACATCGCCGGTAACGCATGACGGCAGCGGGCTGTTCACAGGCCTGCCCTCCCCCTTCATCGCCACGCGCTATCACAGCCTTGAGGTGGTCGATGTTCCGCCCGCGCTGATCGCCAATGCCTATGCCGAAACGCCGGGCGCGGATCACCCCTCGGTGATGGGGTTTCGCCATGCCGAACTGCCGATCCATTCGGTGCAGTTCCACCCTGAAAGCATCGCGACGCAGCACGGCCACGCGCTGCTCGCCAATTTCGCGGCGCTGTGCGGGCTGAACCCGCAAATGCCCGAAAGGCTGATCCCATGACCGCCAAGCTCCCCGATGTCACCACGCCGCTGAGCGAGGCTGAGGCCGAGGCCGCATTCGGCACCCTGCTCGATGGCGCTCCGTCCGAGGGCGAGATCGAAGCATTCCTGATCGCCCTGTCTGCGCGCGGAGAGACGGCTGACGAAATCGCCGGGGCCGCGCGGGCGCTGCGGGCGCGGTTGATCCCGATTGCCGCGCCGGACAACGCCATCGACGTGTGCGGCACCGGGGGCGACGGGCACCACACATTGAACGTCTCCACCGCCGTCAGCCTGGTCGTAGCCGCCTGCGGGGTGCCGGTCGCCAAGCACGGCAACCGCGCGGCATCGTCAAAGGCTGGCGCAGCGGACACGCTGGAAGCGCTCGGCCTCGATATGGACGCTGCCGGGCGCACTGCGGAAAAAACCCTCGCGCAGATCGGCATCTGTTTTCTGTTCGCAAAAAACCACCACCCGGCGATGGCCCGCATTCAACCGATCCGGCAGAAAATCGGCAAACGCACGATCTTCAACCTGATGGGCCCGCTGTCGAACCCGGCCAAGGTCAAAAGCCAGCTGATCGGGATTGCGCGGCCCGCCTATGTCCCGATCTATGCGGGCGCATTGGCACGGCTTGGCACCGGTCAATCGCTGATCGTGTCGGGCGATGAAGGGCTCGACGAACTCAGCCTTGCGGGCGGGAACGAAGTCGCGGTAGTTTCCGGCAACGCCTTCACGATGGAGCGGGTCGATGCCAGCGCGGCAGGGCTCCCCCACGCGCCGATAGAGGCGATTCGCGGCGATGATGCGCACCACAACGCCGCTGCGTTAAAGGCGCTGCTGATGGGCGCGCCCGGCCCTTACCGTGACGCCGTGCTGTTTAATGCCACAGGTGCCCTGCTGGTCGCGCAGCGCGGCCAAAGCTGGCAGGATCGCGTGGCGATGGCGGCCGAGGCGCTCGATTCCGGTCGGGCCAAGGCGCTGCTTGAACAATGGATTGCACTGGCGAAGTGACTCGATGAACAAGCTCGAAGAAATCTGCGCTGCCAAACGCGAAGTGGTCGCCGCGCGCAAGCTGGCGATCAGCGACGCGCAGCTGACCGCCGCAGCCCGCATCCAAACCGCGCCGCGCGGGTTCGAGGCCGCGCTGCGCGCCCGCGCCAACACCGGATATGCGCTGATTGCGGAAATCAAGAAAGCCAGCCCCTCCAAAGGCCTGATCCGCGCTGATTTCCGCCCGGCCGATCACGCCGCTGCCTATGAACAAGGCGGCGCGGCCTGCCTTTCGGTGCTGACCGATGCGCCCTATTTTCAGGGGCACGAGGACTACCTCATCGCCGCCCGCGCCGCCTGCACCCTGCCGGTGCTGCGCAAGGATTTCATGGTCGATCCGTGGCAATGCCTTGAAGCGCGCGCGATCGGGGCCGACGCAATCCTGATCATCGTCGCCGCGCTGGACGATACCGCGATGGCCGAAATCGAGGTCGCTGCCGCCGAACACGGCATGGATGTGCTGATCGAAGTGCACGACGAGGCCGAGATGGAGCGCGCCGCGCGCGTGCTGAAATCACTGCTAATCGGGGTCAATAACCGTGACCTCAAAACCTTCACCACCAGCCTTGCGACCACTGAACGGCTTGCCCCGCTGGCACCGCAAGGCGCGTTGCTGGTGGGTGAAAGCGGGATCAACACCCACGCCGATCTCGCACGGCTCGAACGCAGCGGCGTGCGCACCTTTCTGGTGGGCGAAAGCCTGATGCGGGCCGATGATATTGCGCTTGCCACCGCCGCGCTGCTGGGCGCACAGTCGTCCGCATGAACGGACTTACCCACCTCGATGATAGCGGCGCAGCGCGAATGGTCGATGTTGGCGGCAAGGCGGAAACGCGCCGCCGCGCTGTCGCATCGGGGCGCATCGCCATGTCGGCAGACGCGCTCACCGCGATCCGCGCGGGCAACGCGCCCAAAGGCGATGTGCTATCCGCCGCGCGCATTGCCGGGATCATGGCGGCCAAACGCACTGGCGATCTGATCCCGCTGTGCCACCCGCTCGGGCTGGAGGCGGTGACGGTCGATTTCCGCTACGAAACAGACGCCATCCGCGCCACCGCCACCGCCGCGCTCACCGGGCGCACAGGCGTGGAGATGGAAGCGATGGTCGCGGTCAGCGTCGCGCTGCTGACGATCTACGACATGGCCAAAGCGATTGATAAGGGCATGGTGATCGGCGAAGTGCGCCTGATCGAAAAGACCGGCGGCAAATCGGGCGACTGGAAGGCCGCGGTTTGATTGCGCACCACCTCCAAAATGGCTGAATTGCGCGGATTTGGCGTGCGGCGCGCTTGACTCTGTTCTTATGGTTGCCTAATTGTTCCTTATTCGTTCACCTTATTGATGGACGGGACGTGCAGGCAACGCACCAATCGGTGCCTCTTGGCGCACACAAGGGATGGGCATGACCCGCCGCAACGGCAGGGCGTGAATGCGACCAAGGGAGTTTTGATCAATGCTGACCGCCAAACAGCACGAACTGATCCGCTTTATCCAGCAACGGCTGGAGGAAACCGGGATCTCGCCGAGTTTCGAAGAAATGAAGGAAGCGCTCGACCTGAAAAGCAAATCGGGCGTGCACCGGCTGATTTCCGCTCTCGAAGAACGCGGGTTCCTGCGCCGCCTGCCCAACCGCGCGCGCGCGCTCGAAGTGATCCGTCAGCCCGAAGATGCCACCCCGGCGCGGGCGCTCGGTGGCAACGTGGTGTCGCTCGCTCCGGCAGCAGCAGGTCGCGCCGCGCCCGAGGCGTCGAATGACGTGATCGAACTGCCGCTGCATGGGCGGATCGCGGCCGGCGCCCCGATCGAAGCATTCGAAGGCCACAACACCCTGCCCGTCCCCGCCGCACTGCTCGGCCCGGGCGAACATTACGCGCTCGAAGTATCGGGCGATTCGATGGTCGAAGCCGGGATTTTCGATGGCGATTATGCGCTGGTGCGGCGCACCAACACCGCGCGCGATGGCGAAATCGTGGTGGCTTTGGTGCGCGGCGAGGAAGCGACGCTCAAATATCTGCACAAGGAAGGCGGCAAGGTGCGGCTCGATCCGGCCAACGCGGCCTATGATCCGCAGTTCTACCGGGCGGACGAGGTTGAGGTGCAAGGCAAGCTTGCAGGGCTGCTGCGGCGCTATCACTGAGTGGCGAAGCGGTACGGGATTCACGCGCCGCGCTGACCGGGAAACTCAAAACCGGCGTGAAACATCGGCTTCAACCTGTTTATTGATTTGTTACAGTGTGTTGCGGTTAAATGTTTCACACCAAGATGGCCGCTAGGGGCGGTCTAGACCCCCTCTAGCCCCCTCCTTGGGGTGGCTTAGGGTCGGCTTGGCCCTTCCTCGCGACGCCGATCCGTCGCCCCCTTCCACCAACCATGCTGCCCCTGGCTTTCGCCCACACTGGCGATGCGTTCTTCAGCAAGGTAGATCGAAAGCCCGCCGCTGCGCTCCAGCATCCGCCGATCTGCCTTGAGCCAACGCGGGCGGCAGGATCGCGGCAAGAACCGTTCGGCAATAACGATATCGACCTCGGCGCAGGCGGCCGCCAAGGCGCGCTCCTCCACCTGCGTGCGCCCCCGCCCCAACAGGATCACCCAGTCGCGCCCGCCTCGGTTGATCGTCACCGTACAGAACGCCGAGGAACAGCGTGCCTGCTTCCACTTGGGCAGCGGCACCGGCTCGGCCGTCATCCCGGAAAGCTGCATCAGATTATCGCGAGCGAATGACGAACGGCTGTCGCGCAAGGACAGCAAGTGGCGCTGCCCATCAGGGCCAGTCATGGTGATGCCAACCTGCTGTCCATCGCTCGCCACCAGCAGATCGGGAATCGGGGTCATTGCAGCAAGCATGCTCGCCGTCGCCACCGGGCCAAACCCCAAAAGCCGCGCCCGTCCCGTCCACAGCGCCAGCCACAACCCACCGATCACAAACAGCCCCGTCGTCACCCCGCCCAGCTGCGGCATCAGCTTGACCGCTCCGGGCTGATCGGCAGTGAAATGGGCGATCCAGAGCAACAGGTCGAGCGATTGCTGCACCAGCCACCAGCAGGGCGCGCCAAGCCCCACCAGATCGAGCAACAACCCCAGTGCGATCAGGGGCATCGAGATAAAAGTTACCAGCGGAATGGCGAAAATGTTCGCCGCCGCGCCATAAAAACCTGCGCGATGGAAGTGAAACAGCACGATCGGCATCAGCGCCAGCTCGATCACCACCCCGGTCACAAACAGCATCACCACCCGCCGCCCGATCCGCGCCAGCCATGGCTCCTCGCGCGCGGCAAGGAACGCCCGCGCCGGTGTGCTGGTGGACAATGCTATGATCGCGATCACCGCAGAAAAGCTCATCTGAAAGCTCGGCCCGATGGCGCTTTCCGGCCACAGCAGCAGCACAAACCCGCCCGCCACCGCCACCATTCTGAGCGACAATGCCTCACGCCCCAGCGCCAGCGCGCCGAGCACCAGCAGTGCCGCCACGCAGCTGCGCACCGTCGGCACCTCTGACCCTGTAAGCAGCGTGTATCCGACCCCGGCAAGCGCCCCCGCAGCGGCAGCCACCACCGGTAGCCGCACCCTGAGCACCAGTGCAGGCCACAGCGCCAACAGCCGCAGCGCCGCGAAATAGGCCGCAGCGATCACCGCGCTCACGTGCAATCCGCTGATCGACAGCAAGTGAGTGAGGCCCGAATCGCGCATCGCTGCCTCATCGGCCTCGGTGATGCTGCCACGGTCGCCGCTGGCAAAGGCCGCCGCAATCGCGCCCGCCGATCCATCCACCCGCGCCCGGACGTGCGCGGCAAGCCAGCGTTGGACACTCGCAATCCCGCCTGCCTCTGGCGCTGGGCGGATTATTTCGAGCGGGCCGACCATCGTGCCAGTGGCCGCCAGCCCCTTGAACCACGCTGCGCGGGCAAAATCATAGCTGCCGGGGAGCATCGGGCTGGCAGGCGGCATCAATCGCGCGCGCAGCCTCACCATCGCGCCTTCGGCCAGGCCGGGCGGCACACCGCCGTCACCAAACGCCGTAAGCGGGACGTTGATCCTGACCTTGCGCGCGGCGCCAGTTCCAAAATCACGCACCGCCAGCGTCAATCGCAGCCGCCCATCAGCAGGTTGGTCTTCGCGTTCGAGCACATGGCCGTGCAGTCGCTCCACCACAGGCCGGGCAATCGGTTCGGCACCGACCATTTCCGAGCGCGCCCAGATCACCGCGACTCCAAAAGCGAACACCAAGCCGCCAGTCACAACCGCAAGCCGTAGATGCGCGCGATGTTCGTCGGCGGCACTGCCCAGCGGCCAAAGGGCGAACGCCGCCAACGCCGCTACCACGCCGATCGCGATGACCGCACACCATTGCCACATTTCCGGCAGCACGAACCACGTGCCGATCCCTCCGGCGAAAATCACCGTCAGCCACGGCGCGCGGTCAAACCCGGCGCGGGCAAGAAACGCCTCGGTGGCATCGGCCAGACGCGGTCCGATCACCCCACCCTGCCAGCCCCAGACGCTGGACATTCGCCCCGTGGTTTGCCAAGGGCGCAGCATTGCTCCGCCAGCGGCATTGCTGCCGCCTGGATCGTCTCCCATAGGAATGATCGGCACATCGCGCATCGGCTTGTCCCCTGACCGGCCCCTCTCGCCAAGCCGCTCAAAGTGAACAGGAATTGATAGCTCATGGCAAGCGAAAGCAGCACTGGCGGCAAAGCCACCGCGGCTGAGGTAGTTACCCGCTTCGCACCATCGCCCACGGGTTATCTGCATATTGGCGGCGCGCGCACCGCGCTGTTCAACTGGCTCTATGCCCGCCACCACGGCGGGCGCACCTTGCTGCGGATCGAGGACACTGATCGCAAACGGTCAACGCAGGACGCGATTGATGCGATTATCGAGGGGCTGGATTGGATTGGCCTCGATTACGATGCGCCGCCGATATTCCAGTCCGATCAGGCCGAACGCCATGCGGAAATCGCGTGGAAGCTGCTTGAGGCAGGTCATGCTTACAAGTGCTTCGCCACCCCGCAAGAACTCGAAACCATGCGCGACGAGCAGCGCGCCCAGAAAAAGCCGCTGCGCTACGACGGGCGCTGGCGCGACCGCGATCCCGCCGAAGCGCCTGAAGGCGCGCCCTTTACCATACGGATCAAGGCCCCGGTCGAAGGCGAAACCATCATCAATGATCGCGTGCAGGGCCGCGTTTCGGTCAACAATGCCGAGATCGACGACTTCATCATTCTGCGCGCGGACGGCACGCCCACCTATATGCTTGCCGCCCCGGTTGACGATCATGACATGGGCGTAACCCATGTGATCCGCGGCGACGATCACTTCAACAACGCCTTCCGCCAACTGCCGATCATCCGCGCGATGAACGCGATCGAGGGCAATTGGCCCGATCCGGTCTATGCCCACATCCCGCTGATCCATGGGTCGGACGGTACGAAATTGTCAAAGCGCCACGGGGCATTGGGCGTTGAGGCCTACCGCGATGAATTCGGTATCCTGCCCGAAGCGCTGTTCAACTACCTGCTGCGGCTGGGCTGGGGCCACGGCGACCGCGAAGAAATCACGCGGGATGAGGCGGTTGCGTTGTTCGACCTTGACGGGGTGGGCAAAAGCCCGTCGCGATTTGACCTCAAGAAGCTCGAAAACCTTAACGGTCATTACCTGCGCGAAGCCGATGATGCGCGGTTGGCAGCGCTAGTGGCTGCACGGATTGGCGAAAATGCCGACGAAGCCCTGCTGACCCGCGCCATGCCAGTTCTCAAAGTACGTGCGAAGAACCTGGGTGAAATCGTTGAAGGTGCAGGCTTTCTGTTCGCCACCCGGCCGCTGGAAATCACCGAAAAGGCTGCCAAATTGCTGGAAGGCGATGCCCGCGCAATCCTGCGAAAGATTTACGACCGCCTCAGCGCGGAAAACGACTGGACAAGCGCGGCGCTCGAAGCCACTACGAAGGCGCTGGCTGAGGAACAAGAATTGGGCCTTGGCAAGCTGGCGCAGCCAATGCGCGCGGCGCTGACCGGGACGACCACTTCACCCGGTATTTTCGATGTGCTGGTCCTTTTGGGACGGGATGAGGCTCTGGCCCGGCTCGACGCACAGGCTGCGTAAGAGCGACGGCAAGGGCAGGAAATTTGAACAGGAGACTGATCGTGGCAGACAAGCTGGCGAAACTCGAGCTGGGCGGAAAATCGCTCGAATATAATGTGCTCGAAGGCAGCACCGGCCCGGACGTGATCGACATCCGCAAGCTGTATGCGCAGACTGGCGCATTCACTTTCGACCCCGGCTTCACCTCGACTGCCAGCTGCGAAAGCGCGCTGACCTATATTGATGGTGACGAAGGCGTGCTGCTTCACCGCGGTTATCCGATTGGCCAACTGGCCGAGGATTCCAACTTCATGGAAGTCAGCTACCTGCTGCTCAATGGCGAATTGCCGAGCAAGGAAGTCCTCGACAAATTTACCTACACCATCACCCGTCATACCATGTTGAACGAACAGTTGATGACGTTCTACCGTGGTTTCCGGCGCGATGCGCATCCGATGGCGATTATGTGCGGTGTGGTCGGCGCGCTGTCGGCGTTCTATCACGACAGCACTGACATTTCCGATCCCGAACACCGCACCATCAGTTCACACCGGTTGATTGCCAAAATGCCGACAATCGCGGCGATGGCGTATAAATATTCGATCGGCCAGCCGTTTATCTACCCCGATAACAAGCTGTCTTACACCGGCAATTTTCTCAAGATGACCTTCGGCGTACCGGCCGAGGAATACGAGGTGATCCCGGCGGTGGAACGCGCGATGGACCGGATTTTCATCCTCCACGCCGACCACGAACAGAACGCCTCGACTTCGACTGTGCGGCTTGCCGGTTCGTCAGGCGCAAACCCGTTTGCCTGCATCGCAGCTGGCATCGCCTGCCTGTGGGGCCCGGCGCATGGCGGTGCCAACGAAGCCGCGCTCAACATGCTCAAGGAAATCGGCACGCCCGACAAGATCCCGCATTATATCGAGCGCGCCAAGGACAAGAACGATCCGTTCCGCCTGATGGGCTTTGGCCACCGCGTGTACAAAAATTACGACCCGCGCGCGACGGTGATGCAAAAGACCGTGCGCGAAGTGTTCGATGCGCTGAAGGTCACCGATCCGCTGTTCGAAACCGCGCTGCGGCTGGAAGAACTGGCGCTCAATGATCCCTATTTCATTGAAAAGAAGCTGTTCCCGAACGTCGATTTCTATTCGGGCATCATCCTTTCGGCGATCGGGTTCCCGACCACGATGTTTACCGCCTTATTCGCGCTTGCCCGCACCGTCGGCTGGGTCGCACAGTGGAACGAAATGATCAGCGATCCCGGCCAGAAAATCGGCCGCCCGCGTCAGCTCTACACCGGGCCAACCCAGCGCGATTACATTCCGCTCGATCAGCGCTGAGGCTGCGGCAGTCGGGGCGGCTATTGCGCGGGCAGTTCAAGCCTGAACAGTGCCCCGCCCCCTGCGGCGCTTTCGACCGTCAGACTGCCATCCATCGCTTCGGCAAGGCGGCGCGAGATGAACAGGCCGAGGCCTGATCCCTTGTCCTTGCCGCCATCGCTGTCGCGGCCAAGCCGTTCGAACTTGTCAAAAATGCGCTCTGCCTGTTCGGGCGTAACACCGGGGCCTTCGTCCGCCACGGTAACACCGACACGCCCCTCACCCGCAGGCCCGGCGGTGATCCGCACCGTGCTGCCCACCGGCGAATAGGCAATCGCATTGCCGATCAGATTGATGAGGATTTGCAGCACGCGGCGGAATTCGGCAGTCGCCACCGCCTCGCCGCGCGTGCCAGCCACTTCTATCACAATGTCGCGGTTTTGCGCGCGCACGCCGAGGATGCCCGCCGCTCGCGATGCCGCGTCGGCCAGATCAACCGGCTCCCGCGCGGTGGCAAAGCCCGGCGTTTCCACAACCTCAAGATCGGCCAGATCATCAAGCATCGCCGCGAGATGCTGCCCTGCGCTGGCGATGGTTCCGGCATATTCGCTGTATTCGTCGCGCAGCGGCCCGGCGAGGCGCGCGCGGATCGTTTCGGCATTGGCGATGATCCGCGCAATCGGTTGGCGCAGCACCGGGGTGAGCGCGGTGCCGATCAGCCGGGTTGGCGCGCTATCCTCGCTGCCTGCTTGATCCCCTTCGTCCGAAGGAACGGTGATCAACGGCTCATCCGCGATCAGCAGCAGTTCAAACCCAACAGGATTATGGGCATCAGGCCCCAGCGGGATCAAACGGATACGCCAATGCCGCTGCGATCCGTCAAAGCCGCAGTGTGCGCCATCGAGCAAGCGCCAGTGCAACGGTTGATAGTGGCTGACCGCGCTGAGATTGACCAAGTCGCTCCAAACCGCCCCGGGCTGCGCTGTCGCCGCTGCCTGCAAGTCCGCCGCATCCGGTGCAATTGCGCTCAGCACCTGCACGCGCTGGCTTGCATCGAGCCGCGCGGTCACTTCCGCAGTGGCGCGATCAATCGCATCAATCTTTTCGGCAAATTCACGGTTGCTCGGCGGAGCCAGTGCGCTGCGCTGCCAATTGTCGATCAGCACCTCGCACCCGCCGCCATCAGCTTCGGTCAGCGGATGAATTCGCGCAAACCCGGAGATCATGGCATCGCCATCAAAGGCACTGAAACTGCGCGCGATGCGCAACCCCATGCGGCGCGATTGCCGGACCAGTTCCAGCAATTCGGGGATTGCCAGCGTTCCCGGCAGATCACCGCCGCAGCGCTCCTGCAATTCAGCCAGCTGCTCATCAGCGCTCAACAGGCGGTCGTGCGCATCGGTGAGCCCGCAGGTGCCCAGCAGATTGTCGTGCCGGTCGATGGTGTTCATGATGCCGCTCTGCTTGCCGCCAGCATGGTCGCAGCGTGTTCGGGCGATAGCGTGGCAATCGCGCGCGGCATCCGGGCGGCAGGCTCAACCAGCAGATATTGCCGTTCGATCTCAGGCAAGGAAAGTCCGGCCGATCTCAATGCCAGGGCTAGCCGA
This sequence comes from Porphyrobacter sp. MBR-155, assembly GCF_040547625.1. Taxonomy (NCBI): domain Bacteria; kingdom Pseudomonadati; phylum Pseudomonadota; class Alphaproteobacteria; order Sphingomonadales; family Erythrobacteraceae; genus Porphyrobacter; species Porphyrobacter sp. MBR-155. The sequence continues at coordinate 285,222 of NZ_JBEPQB010000004.1, read as the reverse complement.
GCGCCCTGCCCTTCGTGACAGGCCAGCACCACCGATTCTCTCGGCTGGCGGGTTTGTGCAGCTAGCGCGCTCGAAAACAAGGCAAGTCCGGCGTGGTCTATCGCCATTGCCGCCACCGCCCCGCGCCGCATCGCCGCGACAAGACGCGCAAGCAGCCCGAGCCGGCTGGCGGCCTCATCATAACGCAGCGGCACCCGTTCGAGCGCGGCGCGCGCCGTGTCATCGGCCGCATGGCGCAGGCCAATCGCGATCACCGCATGGAAAAGCTCAGCCGGAAGTTCGCCCAAGGGCAACTCCATCCGGCGCTGGCTCTGGATAAAGCGCGACTGCGCGGCCAGCGCGCTCATCGCCAGACTGGCAATCGCAGGGTCATCGGACGCGATCAGTTCCTGCAATAGCGGGCTGAGCACCGGGTCGATGGCGCGGCGCAACTGGAACTTTTCCGCAAGCAGGCCCTCATTGGCAAGCGCATGACAGAAGCTGAGCAGCGGCTCGTCACGCATCAAGCGATCGGCCCAGAAATCGATCATCGCCGGATCGGCCAGCGATGGCGAACGAGCGGCGGGATCACGTCCGGCCATCGCGGCCAGCAATTGTGCGGCGCAATCCACCACCATGCCGCGCACCCGCGCAAGGATAGCGTCGCGCACCAATGCATGGGCGTCACTGGCGAGCAAATGGCGCAGCACCGGGACGACCGCCGCCGCCGCGCGGTCTTCGCGCGCGAGTTCATCCCGCAGGATCGCCTCGACAGCTTGGTCGGCGGCAAGGTCCATCGTTTCTTCGCCCATCCTTGCAGGCCTAACACCTGCATAGTTAAGGCCGCGTTAGTTCAATTGTCAGCTTTGCGCAGTAGCAAAGCGGCAAGCAGCGCCAATGCCATGATTGCGACCGCCTCGGGCAGCAAACCGAAAACCGCCGCCAAGGCGAGCAACAGCAACTGGCTCGCCCGGTCGGATGCAACCGCCGCCAGCGCGGTATTGGTTGTTTTTGACGCAAGTCGTGCCAGCCCAATGGCCATCGGCCCAGATACCGCCAGCGCAGTCCATTCGGGCCAGGGGGATAGCGCAAACCATATCGCAACTGCGGTCAAAACATCCACCAAAACCCCCGCAATTGCCCCGCGCCGCCCAGCGGTGTGCTGACGCAGCAGATGCTGGCGCAGCGTCGCAAAGCCGCCCGAAAGCCGCGCTGCAAAATTGCCAAGCGCCGCCAGCGCAAGGCCGCCCGCTGCCGCCCCCAACGCCGCCGTCACCGCTCCGCCAATCAGCAAGGCGAATGCTGCGGCTGCGCCAAGCATTGGTGCCCGCATCAGGCCGCGCGGCGCAAGTTTTCGCACCAGCACCGCCGCCAGTGTCGTCAGCGGCGCGCGCCAATCCGATTCTGGCGCTGCTTTTGCAATCATGGCCTGTTCGTGCCGCGTGATCGCATCGGCGCAATCGGCCAGCAACCAAGCCTCATCCGTCAACGCATTTGCGGTTAAGCCGTGACAAGGCGTTCCAGCTTGCAGGGCGAGCCGCAGCAGCACCGAAACCGCATCGGCATCCGCAGGAAAATCAGCCAATTGTTGCACTGGCGCACCGCGCATTACCAGCAGTCCGGCCCAATGGTGCACCGCATCAACACGCTCAAAGTCGTGAGGGTGGCTGGTCGCAAGCGGATGATCGGAAGGCAGGCAGGCGACCATCCGGCGCAGGCCGAGGTCAGCCTCCACCAGCGAGCGCGCCAGCAGCGGATCGGGCACCAGCCCATCGCGCAGTATGATAAGATCATCCTCGGCCCGAACCAGCGCCGGAAGCGCGGCAAAGCCTTTCAACGCATGAAACGCGCCGCCGCCCGCCTCAACCTCGTGTTGCAGACGCAGAAGTTCACCGCGCACGTCCTCGCACAGACAGAGTATCCGTTCGACCCCCAGATCGCGCATCAACGCCACCTGCCAAGCCAGCACCGACCGCCCGGCCACAGGCAATTCGGCGCGCAATTCGCCGTTCGCGGTGCGTGTGACAGCAGCAATCAGGCCGGTGCGCATCCCTCACATCTCCGATCGAGCCACGGAAAGACTGAGGGATTGGCGGGTTCAGCGCAATCGTTCAAGCACCATCATGGGATCAGCGACGTGCGGTGCGAGAGAAACGCGCGAGCACCGCTTCGATCTCGCGGATCGCCAGCGGCTCTCCCGGTGCTGCCCGCAGTGCAATTTCAGCCGCCTGCAACAAATCATCGGCATGGAAACTTGCCGCCAGCCCCTTCAGCCGCATTGCCGCAACGTTCCAGTTGCCATCGCAGCGCGCCCGTTTGAGCAGGTCAAGCTGGCGAGCCGCGCTTTCCAGAAACGCCGCGCGCAGCTCGCGCAGCAGCACGGCATCATCGCCGGCCGCCGCCGCAAGGGTCGCATCAAGGGCTCCATTATCAAACGCCATGACACGATCATAAGGCAAATTGGGTTAAAGCGGGGTTTATCACGAGTCCGACTGTGTTATGATAGCAATATGGCAGGACGGCACCAGATGCGCGCCTTGGGGCGCAAGAGCGGGGAAAACGGCGCAACGGAGCCGGTTTCGCCGGACAATGTCGCTGATAACGCGGCATCGCCAGATACGGCGGAACTGGAGCTGTCAGAAAGCTGGATCGCTGACAGTGACCCCGCTCTGCCGACATCCCGGTTCGGGTGGGTGGCACCGACTTTGGCAATGGCAACCATTTTCGCATGGTCGGCATTTTTCGTCTGGGCGCATTGGGCAAAATTGCTTGCCAACCCTGCCCCAGATCTGTGGGCAGGCTGGGCTGTGCAATGGTCGGTACCGGTTGCTCTGGTCGGGATCGTCTGGTTGCTTGCCATGCGATCATCGCGCGCAGAAGCCAATCGCTTTGCCGCCAGCGCCGCGCAGATGAACCAGGAAAGCGCCGCGCTCGAAGCACGTCTCAAGGTGGTCAACCGCGAACTCAGCCTCGCGCGGGAATTTCTGGGCGCGCAATCGCGCGATCTGGAATCGCTGGGCCGGATCGCTGCGGAGCGGATTTCCACCCATGCAGGCGAATTGCAGGCGCTCATCACCACCAACGGCGCGCAGGTCGAGGCGATTGGCAGCGCCAGCGAAACCGCGCTCGGCAACATGAACCGGCTGCGCGATGACCTGCCGGTGATCGCCAATTCCGCGCGCGACGTCGCCAACCAGATCGGCGGCGCAGGGCGCAATGCCCAGGATCAGCTTGAACGGCTGGTGGCCGGGTTCGAGAGGCTCAACACTTTTGGTGCCGCCAGCGAAACGCAGGTGCGTAGTCTGGGTGAGCGGGTGGGTGAAACACTCACCGGGTTCGAGGATCAGCTGACCCGGATCGAAGCGCTCGTCACCCAGCGATTTGTCGCCTTGCAGACCGATGCCGAAGCCTACCGTGCCCGGCTCGACGCGCTGGAAGCCACTGCGCTCGCCGCGCTGGGCAAACGGGCACGGCAAACCACGTCCGAGATTGAGGCTTTCGACAGCCAGCTGAGTGAACGAAGCCGCGCACTTGCCGAACAGTTTGAACAGCGCCAGGCCGCGTTCGAAACTCACGAAGCGCAAGCAAGCGAACTGCTGGCACAGCGGCTTAGCGAACTTGATGATGCCCTGGCTCTGCGGCGTGAAGCGCAGATTGCCGATACTGAAAAGCTGCTGGCGCATGGCGAAGCAGTGGCAGAACGCATCGACCAGTTGGGGCAGATGATACGCGAAATTGACGAGCACGGTGAAGCTGCACGCGCCAACCTTACGACAGGCCTTGACACGCTTGGGGAACATTTGGCCGACAAACGCGCCGCGCTTGCCGCAACTGAGACACAATTGGCGCAACTCACCGAAAGCGGCATTCGCCTGCTGGAAATCATCCAGTCGGGCGCGCGCACCACACGCGAAGATCTGACCCAGTCGATCACCGGAGTCGGCGAAGCGCTCTCTGAGGTTGAGGCGCGCGCTGACACGGTCAACCAGTTGATGCTGCGTTCAAGCGAGCAAGGTAACGACCTGTCTGGCTATCTGCTGCAAACCCGCAGCGAGATCGACGCCGCCGATGAAGCGATTGCCGGGTTCCGATCACGCCTCGCCGAACAGTCAGACGACGCGCTCGCCCGCCTACAGGGCCTGCGCGGCGGGTTCGCGCGGCTGGCGGAGGAAAGCGGAACGCTCGCCGCTGACACGCAGGAACGGTTGCGCGATGCGCTCGGCACGCTGGAGACAGCGATTGCACAGGCCTTTGCCACACTTGATTCCGGTGCGCGGGAAAAGACCGCTGCGCTCGCTCAGAACCTCGGCGGCGAAGCGGTCGAGGTGCTCGAACGCGCGCTACAAAATGAAGCAGCCACGATGATCGGCAAGCTGGAGCAAGCAGCAGCCCGTGCCTCGGGCGTCGGCCGGGAAGTAACCATCCAGCTGCGCGATCAGCTTGTGCGGGTGAACGAGCTTACCGGCAATCTCGAACACCGCGTGACGCGTGCGCGCGAACTGGCTGAAGAACAGATCAATAATGACTTCGCGCGGCGCATGGCGCTGATCACCGACAGCCTCAATTCGGCTGCCATCGATATCAGCACCGCGCTGTCCACCGAAGTGGCTGACACCGCATGGGATGCCTATCTGAAGGGCGACCGCGGTATCTTTACGCGCCGCGCGGTGCGCCTGATCGACAATGGCACCGCGCGTGAGATTGAATCGCTCTACAACGCGGACGATGTGTTCAAGGCCAATGTCAGCCGCTACATTCACGATTTCGAGGCGATGCTGCGCTCGATCCTGTCGACCCGTGATGGCCACGCGCTGAGCGTGACGGTGCTGGGTTCGGAAATGGGCAAGCTCTATGTAGCGCTGGCACAGGCGATCCAGCGCCTGCGCAGCTAGAGCATCGTGCTGAAAAGTGGGAACCGGTTTTCAGCTTTTTACGATGCGACAACAAAGGCTAGAGCGGGCGACCTGCGTCAGATTTAACGCAGCCCGCTCTAGCGCGCCGCTGCTCCCGGCGGCTTGGGCATAATGTCGATATCGGCAACAGTGACCCAGCCATATTGGTAATTGGCGACGAACAGCCCGGTGAACAACGCCGCGATGATCGTTGCCCGCAACGCCACCCTGCCGGGGCGGAAATTGACCGGGGCGCTGTCCGCCTGTCCAGGTACCTTTGCCTCCCCGGCTTCATCGGCGGTGCGCACGCCGAACGGCAACATCACGAACGCGCTCATCACCCAGAACAGGAAATAGATCGCCGCAATCGAAGTGATCTGCATCAGGCAGGTACCCCCGGCATCACCACGCGCACCTGCGGTTTCTTACCCGACCAACGCTGCGCCGCACGGCGGGCGGCGAGCCGGGCTGCTTCGTGGATCACAGCTGAATCGCGTGCGTCCTTGCCCTTGAGCCGATTGATCGCAGCAAGCACGTCGCCAGCGGCCTCTTCAAGAAAATCTGGCAGGTCTTCATCCAACGGCAGGCCAATTGCCTCCACCAATGGTGCCTGCCCGCGCGCGAGCACCACCACCAGCACGCCATCTTGCGCGATCCGGCGGCGCATGGTGATCGCTTCGCCGTTAGCGCGCGCGATAATGTCGCCATCGAGCACCAGACGCCCCGCACGCACTTCGGCCAGCTTGCCCGGCTTGCCGGGGGCTAGGCGCACAAGATCGCCGTTCTTCTGCACCACTTGCGCCGGGATCCCGGCGGCTTTGCCGACCCGCGCCTGCTCAGTCATATGGCGGATTTCGCCGTGGACAGGCACCAGCACGTCTGGCCGCAACCAATCATACAGCGCCTCAAGCTCTGGCCGCCCCGGATGGCCCGAGACATGGATAAAGGCCTGCCGGTCGCTCACGGTCACAATCCCGCGCGAGGCGAGCTGGTTCTGAATCTTGGCGATCGGGATTTCATTGCCGGGGATCTGGCGCGAGGAGAATAGCACCACGTCGCCCGCAGCCAGTTCAATCGGATGATTACTATCCGCCATCCGGCCCAGCGCAGCACGCGGTTCGCCCTGCCCGCCGGTGGCGATGATCAGCACTTCGCCGCGCGGCAGGCCCATTGCGGTGTCGAAACTGACCGGCGTGGGGAAATCGTCAAGATAGCCATTATCCTGCGCGACCTCGATAATCCGGTCGAGCGAGCGGCCTGCGACGCAAATCTGCCGCCCCGTTTCGCGCGCGACCTCGCCCAGCGTGTGCAGCCGCGCGACGTTGCTGGCGAAGGTGGTGACGACGACGCGCTTGCCCTTGTGCCGCGCAACCTCTTCCATCAACCCGCGATGCACTGCGCCTTCGGAGCCGGAGGGTTCGGGATTAAACACATTGGTCGAATCGCACACCAGCGCCAGCACGCCTTCGTCACCGATAGCGCGCAGTTCTTCTTCGGTGGTGGGCTCGCCAATGATCGGTTCTTCGTCGAGCTTCCAGTCGCCAGTGTGGAAGATGCGCCCATGCGGCGTGTCGATCAGCAGTGCGTTGCCTTCGGCAATCGAGTGCGCCAGCGGCAGATAGGTTATTTTGAACGGGCCGATGTCGATCTCGCCGTGATCTTCCTCGATAATATTGAGTTTGACCTTGCCAAGCAGCCCTGCTTCCTCGAGCTTGCGCGCCACCAGATCGGCGGTGAACGGGGTGGCATAAAGCGGCACGCCCAACTCGCCCGCGAAATAGGGGACTGCGCCGATGTGATCTTCATGCGCGTGGGTCAGCACGACGGCGAGCAGATCCTTGCGGCGCTCCTCAATGAAATCAAGGTCGGCAAATACCAGTTCGACGCCAGGATATTCGTTGCCCGAAAAGGTCATGCCCAGATCAACCATGATCCATTTGCCCTGGCAGCCATAGAGATTGACGTTCATGCCAATTTCGCCGGAACCGCCGAGCGCAAGGAACAGCAATTCATCTTCGGGCGTAAAATCTTTCTTCAAGGTGTTTCCGGTTCTGTCAGGAGAGGGATAAAATAGGTTCAAGCGGTTTCGGCCTGACGCGCAAGGATGGCGAGGCCGTCCAGCGTCAGGTCAGCATCGACGTGGTCGAAAATGTCGGTGGCGTCATCGAACAATATGGCGAGCCCGCCGGTGGCTACAACCTTTGCCGGGCGGCCAATTTCGGTTTTCATCCGCGCGACCATGCCTTCCATCATCGCGACATAACCCCAGAACACGCCGATCAGCATCTGGTCTTCGGTGTTGCGGCCAATCACGCTGCGGTTGTCGGGTGCACGAATGGCGATGCGCGGCAGCTTGGCGGTTTTGCCGACCAGTGCATCGAGTGACAGGTTGATCCCCGGCGCGATTGATCCGCCCTTGTATGCACCGGTGAAATCAACCGCTTCAAACTTTGTCGCGGTGCCGAAATCAACCACAATCAGATCACCGCCATATTTGTGATGCGCAGCGAGGATGTTGAGCGCACGGTCAGCGCCCAGCGAGGACGGTTGATCGACGTCGATTGCGAACTGCCAGGCGGCTTTACCCTGCCCGGCGAATAACGGAGTGATGCCGAAATATTTCTGGCACAGCACGGTCAGGTTATGGTCGGCACGCGGCACGACGGAGGCGACAATAATCTGAGTTATCTGGTCGCGCGCAACCCCTTCGATGGCCAGCAATTGCAGCAGCCACACCGCATATTCATCGCCCGTACGGCGTGGATCGGTGGCGATCCGCCAGCGCGCGCGGGTGGTGTGCGAACCGTCCGGGCAAGGCTCGAACAGCGCAAAAACGACGTTGGTGTTCCCGACATCAGCGGCAAGCAGCATTGGGCGCACTCCTTAATCCAGTCATCATTTCAGACGATATCCCCGGCGCGAATGACACGTTCGCTGCCATCCGCCAAGCGTAGCCGCAAAGCACCATCGCTTTCGTCCAACCCCGCGAAGTTGCCGGAGAGCTGCGACCCATCGCTATCGTGGACGGTTACGGACGAACCCCGGGTGTGGATTGACAGCCCCAGAAATACTTCGAGTGTAGGGCCAATGCCAGCATCACGCCAATAGGCAAGGTTGCGGGCAAACTGCCCGGCCAGCGTTTCGGCGAAAACCGCGATTGGCACAGGATCGCTGACGTCGGCGAGCGCTACCACCTTGCGGTCGGGCAATTGCGGCGCGCGAGCAAGGTTGACGCCAACGCCGACCACCACCTGCCCGCGCACCATCTCCAGCAGAATGCCCGATAATTTGCCGTGGTTCAGCAGCACGTCATTGGGCCACTTGAGCGCCAGCCCAGCGGCGCTGTCTTTAACAATTCGACAGGCTTGGAAGACACTGATGGCTGCAACGAAGCTGAGCGAGGCCGGAGGTGGATCGTCTGTGCGCAGAGCAACCACGGTTGAGCCCATGAAATTGCCCGTGCCATCAAACCATTCGCGTCCCTGCCGCCCGCGCCCAGCAGTCTGGCGGTGCGCAACCAGCCAATGCCCTTCTGGCCATCCTTCTGCGCTGCGGATGGCCGCGACGAGGTCAGCATTGGTCGAGCCGGTTTCTTCGACCAGTCGAATGTCAGGCGAAACCGTCAAACCGCAAGGAACAGCGAGGCTGCGGCCTTGTCTGCCAGATCGGTCAGCGACGGGGTCAGCAGATAGCCTAGCGGTGAAACAATCGCCGCCGTCAGCCCTAGCAGCACCCAGTGCGCAGCGCCGCTCTTGCCTGTGACCACGCCCGCCGGTGCATCGAAGAACATCACCTTGACGAACTTGATGTAGTAGAACGCCCCGATCACGCTCGCCGCAATGGCGATGGCGCCAAAGGCGACCAACCCGGCTTCGATAGTAGCCTGAAACACCACGAACTTGCCGTAGAAACCGAGCAGCGGCGGAATGCCCGCGAGGCTGAACATGAACAGCAGCAACGCCCAGGCAATCGCAGGTCGCGTGACCGAGAGGCCCCGGATATCGGCGAAGGTTTCAAACAGCGCGCCATCTTCACCGCGCAGCATCAGCAGAGCAACAAAACTGCCAAGGCTCATCGCGACATAGATGAACAGATAGACCAGCATGGCGCTCACCCCGGTCTCGTTCGCGACCGCAAGACCCAGCAGGATGAATCCGACATTGTTGATCGACGAATAGGCCAGCAGGCGCTTCAAATTCTCCTGCCCGATCGCCCCAAGCGCGCCGAAGATGATGGAGGCGAGCGCGGTGAACATCACGATCTGCTGCCACGCATCGACTTGCGCGCCGAACACTTCAAACACCACCCGCGCGGTGAGCGCCACGGCAGCCACCTTGGGAGCGGTAGCGAAGAACGCGGTGACGGGGGTCGGCGCGCCTTCGTAAACGTCGGGCGTCCACATGTGGAACGGCACCGCCGAAATCTTGAATGCGAGGCCCGACAGAACGAAGATCACACCGAACAGCGCGCCAATGCCCATTTCTCCGGTCAGACCCGCGCGCACGGCGGTGAACGCGGTGCCGCCGGTGAAGCCGTAAAGCAGACTCATCCCGTAAAGCAGGATGCCCGATGCCAGCGCGCCGAGCACGAAATACTTCAGCCCCGCCTCGCCCGAACGCGTGTCGCGCCGCAGGATTGCGGCCAGCACATAGGCCGACAAGCTGTTGAGTTCGAGCCCGAGGTAGAGCGTCATGAAATCATTGGCCGAAACCATGATGCTCATGCCGACAGCGGCGAATAGCATCAGCACCGGATATTCGGCGCGCATCCCGCGCTCTGTGCCCGCCGCCGCACTGTTGAAAAACGCTGGCGCGACCATCAGCGCGCCAATCGCAGCAAGATAGATCAACGCCTTGGCAAACAGCGCGAAGCTATCGACCTTGATTAGCCCGCCAAACGCCAGCGTGGCCGGGCCGTCCACCCCGAAATGCAGCCCCGGCACCAGCATGAAACCCGCACCGAACAAGGCGGCTGCGGCGGCAATGGCGACAAGCCTTGCGGACTTGTCACCACCCCAAGCACCAACCAGCAACAGCGCGAGGCCCGCCGCGGTCAGCAGCAATTCTGGCGCGATCAGCGCGAAGGAGTGAGCGAAATCCATCAGTGCGCGCCCTCCTCGGCGCTCGAATGATTGGCGCCGTTTTTATGCGAAAGCGCATTGGCGGCTTCGGCGCGGGGAGCACCTGCGGTCAAAGCGGCATCGCTAGCCGGAGCCGCTGCCGCAAGCCGCGCATCAAGCACGGCAATGTCAGCGCGCATCGGGGCAAGGAAACTTTCAGGGTAAACCCCCATCCACAGCACGGAAGCGGCAATCGGGGCCATCATCAACCATTCACGCGCCGAAATGTCGCGCATCGCGGCCGCGTCTTCATGCACCTGCCCGCCAAATGCGACCCGGCGATAGAGATAGAGCATATAGGCCGCGCCCAGAATGATCCCGGTCGTCGCCACCAGCGCCACAAGGCTGGACGTCTGATAAATGCCCGCCAAGGCGAGGAACTCTCCCACAAATCCGCTGGTTCCCGGAAGGCCGATGCTCGCCATCGTGAACAGCAGGAAGAACAGCGCATAATAAGGCATATTGATCGCCAGCCCGCCGTAACGCGCAATCTCACGCGTGTGCAGCCGGTCGTAGATCACACCCACGCACAGGAACAGCGCGGCCGAAACAAGCCCGTGCGACAGCATCACGATCATCGCGCCTTCCAGCCCCTGCACGTTGAAGGCGAACAGGCCCACGGTCACAATCGCCATATGCGCGACCGATGAATAGGCGATCAGCTTCTTCATGTCTGACTGCACCAGTGCGACCAGCGAGGTGTAGACCACTGCGATCATCGACAGGACAAACACCAGCCACGCAAATTGCGCCGAGGCCTCAGGGAACATCGGCAGGCTGAAACGGACAAAGCCATAACCGCCCAGCTTGAGCAGCACGCCCGCCAAGATCACCGACCCTGCCGTGGGCGCCTGCACGTGGGCATCGGGCAGCCAGGTGTGGAACGGCCACATCGGAACCTTAACCGCGAAACTGGCGAAGAATGCCAACCACAGCCACGTCTGCGCGCCTGGCGGGAAGGAGTATTGCATCAATGTCGGGATGTCGGAGGTGCCAGCCTCTGCCACCATCCAGAACATCGCAATCAGCATCAGCACCGATCCGAGCAGGGTGTAGAGGAAGAACTTGTAACTGGCGTAAATGCGGTTGTCCCCGCCCCAAACCCCGATGATCAGATACATCGGGATCAGGCCTGCCTCGAAGAAGATATAGAACAGGAACAGATCCTGCGCCGAAAACGTGCCGATCATCAGCACTTCCATGAACAGGAAGGCCGCCATGTATTCGCCGACGCGCTTTTGCACGGCATCCCAGCTCGCCAGAATGCAGATCGGCATCAGGAACACGCTGAGCATGATCAACATCAGCGCAATGCCGTCGATCCCCAACGCCCATGTAAAGCCCGCGAACAGTTCAGCCCGTTCAGTGAACTGCCATTGCGCGCCCCCGATCTGGAAATTCGACCACAGCACCACGCCGAGAACAAAGGTGACGAGTGTCGTCCCCAGTGCAATCCACCGCGCGGCAGCAGCGCCCGCAAACAGACACGCCATCGCGCCCGCCAGCGGCACGAGCATCATCAACGACAGGATGGGTAGGCCTTCCATGACGAAGCGAGCTCCTACAGCAGAACGTAAGTGATAGCGGCGACCAGCCCGAGCAGCATGATCAACGCGTAGGTGTAGAGGTAGCCCGACTGGATCGACTTGGCGGCCACCGCGCTGCGATCAACAACCCAGGCGATGCCATTGGGGCCAAACCGGTCGATCGTGCCAATATCGCCGAGCTTCCAGAATTGGCGACCGAGCCAGAAAGCGGGTTTCACAAAAATCCGATCATACAACTCGTCAAAATACCACTTGTGGTAGACGAAGTTGTGCAAGCCGCCGAAAGTCGCGACGAACTTGGCCGGGATATCAGGCTTGGCGATATAGGCGAGATACGCACCCGCAAAGCCGAGCAGCATCACGACCAGCGCCGAATACTTTACCCAATAGGGCACAGCGTGCATGGCATGAATTAACGGCTCGTTATAAAAGATCGACCCGGCCCAGAATGCCGCATTATCGAGGAAGCTCGGCGCAAACACCTGCCCTGCCGCAACCGCGCCAACAGCCAGCAGGCCGAGCGGCACCAGCATCGACACCGGGCTTTCATGCGGGTGATAGCCGCCTGTGGTATCTTCTCCCGCCTGTTCCGGGGTCTTGTGGACGGAATGCTGGATATGCTCGCTCTCGATCCAGCGCGGCTTGCCCCAGAAGGTCAGGAACATCAGCCGCCAGCTGTAGAAGCTGGTCAGCAAGGCAGCACCAACGCCCAGCCAGAACGACATCACTGAAATCTGCGTACCGCGCGCAAAGGCTACTTCGAGCACGGCGTCCTTCGACCAGAACCCGGCAAAGCCGACGCCAAGGTGGTAAACGCCCAGCCCGGTGATCGCCAAGGTGCCCGCCAGCATCGCGTAGAAGGTGAACGGAATGCGTTTCCTCAGCCCGCCGTAATAGCGCATGTCCTGTTCGTGATGCATCGCGTGGATCACACTGCCCGCGCCAAGGAACAGCAGCGCCTTGAAGAAAGCGTGGGTGAACAGGTGGAACATCGCCGCCCCGTATGCGCCCACCCCGGCAGCAAAGAACATATAGCCGAGCTGCGAACAGGTTGAATAGGCGATCACCCGCTTGATGTCCCACTGCGTGGTGCCGATGGTAGCGGCAAAGAAGCAGGTGGCAGCACCGATTACCGTGACGACCATCAGCGCGGTCGGAGCGGTTTCGAACATTGGCGACAGACGGCAGACCATGAACACACCCGCCGTCACCATTGTCGCGGCGTGGATCAGCGCGGAAACCGGCGTCGGCCCCTCCATCGCATCGGGCAGCCAAGTGTGCAGGCCCAACTGCGCGCTCTTTCCCATCGCGCCGATGAACAGGAGGATGCACAGGATGTCCATCGTATAGAGGCGCATCCCGACAAAGGTGATGGTCGATCCGCTCATCGCCGGCGCCTCGGCCAGAATTTCGGGGATCGAAGTGGTCTGGAACACCAGATAGGTGCCGAAAATGCCGAGCATGAAGCCCAGATCGCCGACCCGGTTGACCACAAACGCCTTGATCGCGGCGGCCCCGGCGCTGGGCTTTTTGAACCAGAACCCGATCAGCAGATAGGACGCCAGCCCAACCCCTTCCCAACCGAAGAACATCTGCACCAGATTATCAGCCGTCACCAGCATCAGCATCGCAAAGGTGAACAGCGAAAGGTAGGCGAAGAACCGCGGCTGATCCGGGTCTTCCTCCATATACCCCCACGAATAGATATGCACGATTGCCGAAACCGTGTTGATCACGACCAGCATGACCGCCGTCAGCGTATCGACCCGCAAGGCCCAATCGAAGGAGAGCGAGCCGCTTTCGACCCACTTCAACACCTGCACCACTTCGGCGGTTTCAGTCCCGGCGATAAAGCCGAGGAAGATCGGCCAGCTCAGGATAGCTGACAGGACCAGCGCGCCGGTGGTGATCGACTTGGCCGCAAGATTGCCGATCATGCGGTTGCCCAGACCGGCAATCACAGCCGCCAGCAGCGGCGCAAACACGATGAGGAGGATCTGGGTCTGCACTGGTCGCTTACCCCTTCATCCGGTTGATATCATCAACCGCAATTGAGCCGCGTCCGCGGAAATAAATCACCAGGATCGCAAGGCCGATGGCGGCTTCGGCCGCCGCCACGGTCAACACCAGCATCGCGAAAACCTGCCCCACCAGATCCTGCATAAACGCGCTGAAGGCGACCAGATTGATGTTCACGGCGAGCAGGATCAGCTCGATCGCCATCAGGATCACGATCACATTCTTGCGGTTGAGGAAAATCCCCAACACCCCAAGCACGAACAAAATCGCGCCCACGGTAAGGTAGTGTTCGATACCAATCCCACCTGCACTCATCATAGTTCAACCCCTTGCCCGATCTCCGGGTTCTTCATGACGGTTGCATCTTCGGGACGGCGGCGGATCTGCTTGCCCACGTCCTGCCGCGCACGCGCACCGAGCTTCGGCGGCTGGAGGGTCAGCACAATCGCCCCGATCATCGCCACCAGCAGGATGATCCCGGCGATTTCGAACAACAGGATATACCGACCATAAAGCAGCGCGCCGAGCGCCTCGATATTGCTGACATCAGCCGCCTGCATCGCGCTGCCATCGGGCACGCCGAGCGATATTCCGCCTGCATTGTATGCGCCCACCGCCAGCAGCAATTCGGCCAGCAGCACCGCTGCAATCGCCAGCCCCAACGGGACATTGCGGATAAAGCCTGCGCGCATCGCGGCAAAATCAATGTCGAGCATCATCACCACAAACAGGAACAATACCGCGACCGCGCCGACGTAAACGATCACCAGCAGCATCGCGATGAACTCTGCGCCCACCATCACCATAAGCCCGGCGGCGTTGAAGAAGGTCAGGATCAGCCACAGCACCGAATGCACGGGGTTCTTCGCCATGATAACCATCACAGCGGCGCCGACCACGATGGTCGCGAAGAAATAGAAGGCGATGGCCTGTATCATGTCGTGTCTCCGCCGGTCCGTTACCCCGGCCAAGGCCGAAGTCCAGAAAGCGGCAATGTGATCCCTTAGTCCAAGCTAGATCCCGGCCCCGAATTCATTGGTGCCGGGATGACGAAATATTGATCCTACAACTCTCTGCGGCGCGCCCTAGCGGTAGGGTGCGTCGGCTTCAAGGTTGGCCGCGATGGCCCGTTCCCACTTGTCACCATTGCTGAGCAATTTGGCCTTGTCATACAACAGCTCCTCGCGGGTTTCGGTGGCGTATTCGAAATTCGGCCCTTCGACGATGGCGTCGACCGGGCAGGCTTCCTGACAGAAACCGCAATAGATGCACTTGGTCATGTCGATGTCATAACGCGTGGTGCGGCGGCTGCCGTCTTCGCGCGGTTCGCTGTCGATGGTGATCGCCTGCGCAGGGCACACAGCCTCGCACAGCTTGCACGCGATGCAACGTTCCTCGCCATTGGGATAGCGCCGCAGCGCGTGTTCGCCACGGAAGCGGGGCGAGAGCGGGGCTTTTTCAAACGGGTAGTTGATCGTCACCTTGGGCTTGAAGAAATACTTCAAGGTCAGCGCGTGCGCTTTGAGGAATTCCCAGAGGGTGAACGATTTGATGAGGTGGGAGACGGTGGTCATGAAAAATGCCCAATGGCCATGAGATAACCGGAAGTGGCAGCGACAAACAGCAGGCTCATCGGCAGGAACACCTTCCACCCGAGGCGCATCAGTTGGTCATAACGGTAGCGCGGCACGGTGGCCCAGATCCAGCTGAACATGAAGAAGAACACGAAGGTCTTGAGCAGGAACCAGATGATCCCCGGCACCATGTAGAGCGGCGCCCAGTCAATCGGCGGCAGCCATCCGCCCCAGAACAGCAGTGTGTTTAGCGAGCACATCAGCAGGATGTTGGCATACTCGCCGAGCCAGAACAGCGCGAAGCTCATCGAGGAATATTCGGTCTGGTAGCCCGCAACCAGCTCGCTCTCCGCCTCGGTCAGGTCAAACGGCGCGCGTGCGGTTTCGGCCAGCGCCGAGATGAAGAACACCACCCACATCGGGAACAACAGCGGATGCACCGCATAGGCGTTGATCACGCCGAGGCCGAAGCCTTGCTGCGCATTGACGATGCCCGACAGGTTGAAGGTGCCAGCAAACAGCACCACGCACACCAGCACGAAGCCGATCGAGACTTCGTAGGAGATCATCTGCGCCGAAGCGCGCATCGCCGAGAAGAACGGGTATTTGGAGTTCGACGCCCACCCGCTCATCACCACGCCGTAAACCCCCATCGAAGAGATCGCGAGGATGTAGAGCAGACCCACGTTGATATCCGCCAGCACCACGCCCGCATCGAACGGGATCACCGCCCACGCCGCCAGCGCGACGGTAAAGGTGATAATCGGCGCGAGCAGGAAGATGCCCTTGTTAGCGGCTGATGGGATGATGGTTTCCTGCAGGAAGACCTTGAGCCCATCCGCGAAGCTCTGCAGCAAGCCGAACGGCCCGACCACATTCGGCCCACGCCGCATCATGATCGCGCCCAACACCTTGCGGTCGACATAGATCACCATGGCGACGCTGAACATTACGAGCAGCGAGATGATCAGGATCCCCGCAAAGGTCGCGACGGTCCAGGCCCATTCGTAGGAGAGGCCGAGGGATTGGAAGAAAGCGGTCATCGATTCACTCCCTCGTCATTGCGAGGAGCCGCAGACGACGCGGCAACCCATGGGCCGTTGCTCTGCGACGCCGTGGATAGGGCCATGGATTGCTTCGCTTCGCTCGCAATGACGAAATTGGTCGGAGGCAGAAAATGGCTCATTCCGCAGCCTCCTTCACATCGGCCCCGTGCAGCAATTCATCCGAACAGCGCTGCATCACTTCGCTCGCGCGGGCGATAGGGTTGGTGAGGTAGAAATCCTTGACCGGATAGCCGGTGATCTCGCCCTCGGACTTCGCGCCGCTGTCCGCCTTGGGCAGCGCGCCGTAATCGGCGAGGCCTTCTTCGCCAAGAGCAGGCACGGCGGCAATCATCTTCGCCTGAAGCTCGGCAAAGCTGTCGAAGCCGACCGTGACGCCTAGCGCATCGGCGAGCGCGCGCAAAATCGTCCAGTCCTCGCGCGCATCGCCGGGGGCGAACACGGCCTTTTCGGCGAACTGCACCCGGCCTTCGGTGTTGACGTAAGTCCCGTCCTTCTCGGCATAGGATGCACCGGGCAGGATGATGTCGGCGTGATGCGCGCCCTTATCGCCGTGGTGGCCGATATAGACCTTGAGGCTCCCCGCGAACGCGCCGTAATCCATCTCGTCCGCGCCGAGGCTGAGCAGCACTTTGGGCGCGGCAGCGGCGATGTCGCCCATGCCGCCCGGAACTGTGAAATCAAGCATCAGCGAAGCCATCCGCGCCGCCGAAATGTGCAGCACGTTGAACCCGTTCCAATCGTCTTTCACCAGCCCGAACTTGTCGACCAGCTTCAGCGCAGCAGGCAGCGCGCCCTTGGCCAGCGCCGCCGCGCCGAGGATCACCGCCGGGCGCTTGGCCGCCTTCATGACGTCACCCAGTTCCTTGGGCACGCGGTTGAGCAGTTTCAGGTCGCTACCGAGCAAGGTCGCCGGATAGGTCGTTTCCCATTCCGGCCCGACCACAAAGACCTTCGCCCCCGCCTTCACCGCCTTGCGCAGCCGGACATTGAGCAGCGCCGCTTCCCAGCGGACATGGCTGCCGATGATCAGGATCGCATCAGCCGTCTCGATGCCCGCGAAGGTCGAATTGAAGTTCACCGCCGCGAGATTTGACACATCATAAGTCATGCCGGTCTGGCGCGCTTCGATCAGCTGCGAACCGCAGGCATTGACCAGCGCCTTCGCCGCAAACATCGTCTCGGCATCGAGCATATCGCCCGCCACCGCCGCAATGCTGGCTTTGTCGCCTTCCAGAGCGCCCGCGATCATGCCGAAGGCTTCGCTCCACTCAGCAGGCTGTAACCGGCCATCCCGGCGCACCCAAACCCGGTCGAGCCGCCGCTTGGTCAGCCCGTCGACCTGATAGCGGCCCTTGTCGCTCAACCACTCCTCGTTCACGTCGTCATTGACGCGTGGCAGCGCGCGCATGACTTCGCGTCCCTTGGAATGGAGCGTGATGTTCGCCCCCACCGCGTCCGACACATCAATGCTGAGTGTCTTCTTCAGCTCCCACGGCCGCGCCTCAAAGGCGTAAGGCCGCGAGGTCAGCGCGCCGACCGGACACAGGTCGATGACATTGGCGCTCAGCTCATGCGCCGCCGCCTGTTCGAGATAGGTGGTGATCTGCATATCTTCGCCGCGATACAGCGCGCCGATTTCGTCCACGCCGGCGATTTCCTCGGAAAAGCGCACGCAGCGGGTGCAGTGGATGCAGCGGGTCATGATCGTCTTGATCAGCGGACCCATGTATTTCTCGGTCACGGCGCGCTTGTTTTCGCGGGCATAACGCGAACCGCCGCGGCCATAGGCGACCGCCTGATCCTGAAGATCGCACTCGCCGCCCTGATCACAGATCGGGCAATCGAGCGGGTGGTTGATGAGCAGGAACTCCATCACCCCTTCGCGGGCCTTCTTGACCATCGGGCTATCGGTGCGGATTTCCTGACCCTCGGCAGCGGGCAGCGCGCAGCTAGCTTGCGGCTTGGGCGGGCCAGGCTTCACCTCGACCAGACACATGCGGCAATTGCCCGCGATGCTGAGCCGTTCGTGATAGCAGAAACGCGGGATTTCCTTGCCCGCCAACTCGCACGCCTGCAAAACAGTCGCGCCCGCGGGGACTTCGATTTCCTGACCATCTACGGTGACTTTAGGCATCAGTCTTCTACCACGATGTTGTTGGCGGAGCAGAGGCTAGGCGATGGCGTATGCGGACCTGTCATACGCAATCCGTAACCTTGGCGAAGGTAGTGCGCGACTTCCGCAAGCGTCGACACCTTGGTGGCGTTTGCATCTATGTTGAACTTCAGGTTGCTGTTCGGGTCATAAACCCGAAAGAACCCATCGGTGTAGCGGTAGGGCACGCGACGCTCAGTGATCCCCTTGCGAGGACCGACCTTAAACTCGTGGTCTTTATAGATGAGCGGCTCAGTCACTCCGCCGCTTCCGCAAACTGCGCGTTATGTTCGTTGATCCGTCGCTCAAGTTCCGGCCGGAAATGCCGGATCAGCCCCTGGATCGGCCACGCCGCCGCATCGCCCAGCGCGCAGATCGTGTGGCCTTCGACCTGCTTGGTGACTTCGTGCAGCATGTCGATTTCCTCGATCGCAGCATCGCCGGTGCGCAGGCGTTCCATCATCCGCCACATCCAGCCTGTGCCTTCGCGGCAGGGGGTGCACTGGCCGCAGCTTTCGTGCTTGTAGAAATAGCTGAGGCGGCTGATCGCGCGGACGATGTCGGTGGACTTGTCCATGACGATCACCGCTGCCGTGCCGAGGCCCGAGCCCAGTTCCTTCAGCCCGTCAAAGTCCATCGGCGCGTGGCGGATTTGCGCGGCGGGGACGAGCGGCACGGACGAGCCGCCGGGGATCACCGCCAGCAGATTGTCCCACCCGCCGCGAATGCCGCCGCAGTGCTTTTCGATCAGCTCCTCGAAGGGGATGCTCATCGCTTCCTCGACGACGCAGGGCTTTTCCACGTGGCCGGAAATCTGGAACAATTTGGTGCCCTTGTTGTTCTCGCGCCCGAAGGAGCTGAACCACGAGGCCCCGCGCCGCAGGATCGTCGGCGCGACCGCGATGCTTTCGACGTTGTTGACCGTTGTCGGGCAGCCATAGAGCCCCGCGCCCGCCGGGAACGGAGGCTTGAGGCGCGGCTGGCCCTTTTTGCCTTCGAGGCTTTCGATCATCGCGGTTTCTTCGCCGCAGATATAGGCGCCCGCGCCGCGGTGCATGAACACGTCGAAGTCGTAGCCCGAACCGCAGGCGTTCTTGCCGATCAGCCCCGCGTCATAGGCTTCGTGAATCGCCTTCTGGAGCGTCTCGGCCTCACGGATATACTCACCCCGCACGTAGATATAGGCCGCCCGCGCCCGCATCGCGAAGCCTGCGACCAGCGCGCCTTCGACCAGCTTGTGCGGATCGTGGCGCAGGATTTCGCGGTCCTTGCAGCTACCCGGTTCGGATTCGTCGGCGTTGATGACGAGGAAGCTGGGGCGACCGTCGCGCGATTCCTTGGGCATGAAGGACCACTTGAGCCCCGTGGGAAAACCCGCCCCTCCGCGTCCGCGCAGGCCCGAAGCCTTCATTTCCTCGATGATCGCGTCCGGCCCGCGTGCGAGCAGCGCCTTGGTGTCGTCCCAATCGCCGCGCGCCTGCGCTGCCTTCAGGCCCCAATCCTGAAAGCCGTAAACGTTGGTAAAGATGCGATCCTTATCGCCAAGCATCACTGCTTCCCTTGAGTTTTGGCGCGTTTCAGCCGCACCAGCGAAATCACTTGGAAGGCAAGTCCGAGACCCATCAGGATCACGCCCATTTCCATCTTGCCGGTCGCGCTCAACACCGCACCCAGCGCAAAGCCGGTCAGCCCGAGGACGACAAAGGCGAGCGTGAGCGAATTCATCCGATCACTCCCTGCTGCCACAGCCCTGCCAGCACCGCGAGGATGAGGATGATCACCCCCACGCGCACCAGACCCATCAGCACCTTGTAGGCGATGAAGGCGAGGATCAGCGCGCCAAGTATGGAGACGGCTTCGGTCACTTTGCAACCTCTCCCGTCACCCCAGCGAAAGCTGGGGCCTCAGGCAACAAAGCACAGTGCGTGTCGCCCTGGGTCCCAGCTTTCGCTGGGATGACGAGAATGGGATGGCCGGAACGCATCACCACTCCCCCCGATAATCGTGGTTGGCGTTGACCATGTCCTGCAAGGTAGTCGGCCCGCCCGAGGGTTCCGAGGTATGCCGCCCCGGCTCCTGCGTGCCCGCTTTGGGTTGCTCACCCGCTGCGAGCGCATCGAGCACCGCGTCGAGGCGTTCCAGCGTCAGATCCTCGTAATTGTCATCGTTGATCTGCACCATCGGCGCGGTGGCGCAATTGCCCATGCATTCGACTTCGGTGAGGGTCCACAGCCCATCTGCCGAAACCTCGCCCTTCTTCATGCCGCGCTTTTTGCAGGCGGCGATGATGTCGTCGCTCCCGCGCAGCATGCAGGGCGTAGTACCGCACACCTGCACGTGGAATTTGCCGACGGGCTTCAGGTTATACATGAAGTAGAAGCTGGCGACCTCGAGCACGCGGATCACCGGCATCCCGAGATATTGCGCCACATATTCGATCACCGGAAGCGGCAGCCAGCCCTGCGTATCGGTCTCGGCGCCGACCTGCCGCTGGGCGAGATCGAGCAGCGGCATCACCGCCGAGCGCTGACGCCCCTCGGGATACTTGGCGATGTGCCAATCGGCGGTTGTCTTGTTCTCCGGGGTCCATGCGAACGCGCTCCAACGGGAGCGCAGTTCGGGGGTATCGGGTGCGGGGGTACGGTCAGCCATTTGAGTTCTCGCGGCGGCGCTTGTTTCCTCGCAGTTCGAACCACGTCGACAAAACGAGCGACCCAAGCATTACAGACATGAATTGATTGTGGCCCGCTATCAACAATCCAATCGAGACCCCCAAGATCAGGATCGCAAGCGACAGGAGCGCGAAGTCGAAGCGGCTCATCTCGATCACCGGTCACACTCCCCGAACACCACGTCGATCGCGCCCAGGATGGCGGTCGCGTCGGGCAGCATGTGGCCTTTGCACATGAAGTCCATTGCCTGAAGGTGCGAGAAGGCCGTGGGGCGGATCTTGCAGCGGTAGGGCTTGTTGGTGCCGTCGCTGACGAGATAGACGCCGAATTCGCCCTTGGGGCTTTCGGTCGCCACGTAAACTTCGCCAGCAGGCACGTGGAAGCCTTCGGTGTAGAGTTTGAAGTGGTGGATCAGCGCTTCCATCGACTGCTTCATTTCGCCGCGCTTCGGCGGCACGACCTTGCTGTCGCTGCTGGCAATCGGGCCAGTCGGTATCTCGCGCAAGCACTGGCGGATGATTTTGGCGCTTTCGTAAACTTCCTTCACGCGCACCATGAAGCGATCATAGCAGTCCGAATTTGTGCCCACCGGAATGTCGAATTCCATGCGGTCATAGACGTCATAGGGCTGGCTCTTGCGCAGATCCCACGGGATGCCAGCGGCGCGGATCATCGGGCCGGAAAAGCCCCACGCAATCGCATCATCGCGGCCCACAACCGCAATATCGACATTGCGCTGTTTGAAAATGCGGTTGTCGATCACGAGGCTCATCGCGTCTTCGAACAGCTGGAAGAAACGGTTGTCGAGCCAGTCGCCGATATCGACCAGCAGCTTTTCCGGCACGTCCTGATGCACGCCGCCGGGACGGAACCACGCCGAGTGCATCCGCGCGCCGCTGGCGCGTTCAAAGAAGTTCATGCAATCTTCGCGCAGATCCATGATCCACAGGTTCGGCGTGAACGCGCCAACATCGAGGATGTGCGCGCCCATGTTGAGCATGTGATTGGAAATGCGCGTCAATTCCGCAAACAGCACCCGCAGATATTGCGCCCTGATCGGCACTTCGAGATTGAGCAGCTTTTCAATCGCCAGCACATAGGAATGTTCCTGACACAGCGGCGAAACGTAATCGAGCCGGTCGAAATAGGGCAGCGCCTGCAAATACGTCTTGTGTTCGATCAGCTTTTCGGTGCCGCGGTGGAGCAGGCCGACGTGCGGGTCGATCCGTTCGATCACCTCACCATCCAGCTCCATCACCATCCGCAGCACGCCATGCGCCGCCGGATGCTGGGGGCCGAAATTGATGGTGTAATTGTTGATGACCGCGCCATCGGTGGTCGGCGATTCTTCGCGCTGCATGGTCATTTCTTCGCCTCCCCGGCAGGCGGCACCGCAGGGGCCTTCTCGTCTCCGGGCAGCACGTAATCTGCTCCTTCCCATGGGGAGAGGAAATCAAACTCGCGCATTTCCTGCGCCAGTTCGACCGGTTCATACACCACCCGCTTTTCCTCTTCGGAATAGCGTAGTTCGGTGTAGCCGGTGAGTGGGAAGTCCTTGCGGAACGGGTGACCTTCAAACCCGTAATCGGTGAGGATGCGGCGCAGATCGGGGTTGCCCGCGAAAGTGACGCCGAACATGTCGAACACTTCGCGTTCCAGCCAGCCCGCGTTGGGCCACAGCCTCGTGACGGTCGGAACCGGGGTGTCCTCGTCAGCCGAACATTTCACCATCACGCGGTGGTTTTTGGTCAGGCTCAGGAGCATATAGACCACCTCGAACCGCTCCGCGCGGTCGAGGTAATCAACCCCGGCGATTTCCATCAACTGCTGATATTGGTGATCGTCACGCAAGCTGCGCAGCACCTGTTCGATGCCATCGCGCTGGACGCGGAACGATACCTCGCCATGCGCTTCTTGCGCATCGATCAGCCACACGCTGATGCTTTCGCTGATCGCGTCAATCACGCCTTCGTTCGAGGCGAATTTCGGGGCGGAGTGGAGAACGGCCATCGCCCTTACCTCTCAATCGTGCCGACGCGGCGGATTTTGCGCTGGAGCTGCATGACGCCGTACAGCAGCGCCTCGGCCGTCGGCGGGCATCCGGGCACGTAAATATCCACCGGCACAATCCGGTCACAGCCGCGCACCACCGAATAGCTGTAATGATAATAGCCACCGCCATTGGCGCAGCTGCCCATGCTGATCACGTATTTGGGATCGGACATCTGGTCGTAAACCTTGCGCAGCGCCGGGGCCATCTTATTGCAAAGCGTGCCCGCCACGATCATCACGTCCGACTGACGCGGGGACGCACGCGGGGCAGCGCCGAAACGCTCCATGTCGTAACGCGGCATATTGACGTGGATCATCTCGACCGCGCAGCAGGCGAGGCCGAAGGTCATCCACCACAAGCTGCCGGTGCGCGCCCACTGGAACAGATCCTCGGTCGAAGTCACGAGGAAGCCCTTGTCATTCACCTCTGTCTGCAACGCGGTGAAATAGGACGCATCGGGCTGACGCAACTCGCCGCCCTTGGCGGTGGTGAGCGCCGAAATGTCAGGAAGTCCTTGGGGAGGAGTAATGGTCGTATTCATTCCCAATCCAACGCCCCTTTCTTCCATTCATAAGCCAGCCCAACCGCAAGGATGAACAGGAACACCATCATGCCGCCCCAGCCAACCCAGCCCGTTTCGCCAAGGCTGACCGCCCAAGGGAACAGGAATGCGGCTTCAAGATCGAACACGATAAAGCTGATCGCCACGAGGTAGAACCGCACATCAAACTGGCTGCGTGCGTCCTCAAACGCGGGGAAACCGCATTCATACTCGCTGAGTTTTTCGGCATCCGGGTTGTGCGTGCCGGTCAGCCGAGACACCGCCATCGGCGCCACCACGAACAGGAGCGAGAGCCCGAAGGCAACGAGCACGAATAACAGTATCGGAAGATACTGGCTGAGATCGACCACGGCGTTGTCCAAGCTGTTAATTCCGATGGCCGCCCTAAGCCCGTCGAACGGCAGGCGCAAGCCTGTGACTCCGACAAATTCCCTTATTGGTGTTGCGGGAAATCGAACACCTGTTGCGCCCGCCCCTTACTTCATCATGTTCGCCGCCGCCTTGTCGGTCGCCTTGCCATAGGGCGGCTTCAATCCGGCAAGCTTGGCGATGTCGATCTTGGGCTGGTGATAAACCGCGCGGGCGTGGCTGAATTCGCGGAAGCCTTCGATGGCGTGGTAAGACCCCATCCCCGACGGGCCGACCCCGCCGAACGGCAGGTCTTCCATCGAAACGTGGAAAATCACGTCATTGGTCGTCACCCCGCCTGAAATCGTTCGGGTCAGCACACGTTCCTGTTCGCCTTTGTCCTCACCGAAATAATACAGGCCGAGCGGGCGATCATGATCGTTGACGTAATCCACCGCCTGATCGAGCGCCTTGTAGGTCATCACCGGCAATACCGGGCCGAAGATTTCCTCTTGCATCGCCGCCATATCTTCGGTGACGTTTTTCAGGATGGTGAGCGGCATCTTGCGTTGGTTGGCGTTTGTGAAATCCTCGCCAGCGGGATTGACCTCGATCACCTCGGCGCCCTTGCCGCGCGCGTCTTCGATCAGGCCTTGCAGCCGCTCAAAGTGGCGGTCGGACACGATCGAAGCGTAGTCATCATTATCGAGCAGGCGCGGATACATCGCGCTCGCCGCGCCGACGACGCCCGCCACCGCTTCGTCCTGCTTGTCTTCGGGCACGATCATGTAATCGGGCGCGAGGCAGATTTGCCCGGCGTTGAGCATTTTGCCAATCGCAATCCGTTCGCCTGCCTTGGCGAAATCGGCGCTGCGGCCCATGATGACGGGCGATTTTCCGCCGAGTTCAAGCGTTACCGGAACGAGGTTCGCGGCGGCGGCCTGCATCACCCGGCGGCCCGTCGCGGTCGACCCGGTGAACACCAGATGATCGAACGGCAGCGAGGAAAACGCGGCGGCGACTTCCGGCCCACCGGTAACAACCGCGACTTCTTCGGGTGCGAAATATTCGGCCGTCAACTGCGCCATCAACTCGCTGGTGCGCTCGGTAAATTCGGACGGTTTGATCATCGCACGATTGCCCGCTGCAAACACCTGCATCAACGGGCCAAAGGCAAGCTGAAGCGGGAAATTCCACGGGGATAGGATGCCGATCACGCCCTTGGGTTCATACCGCACCTCGGCCCGCGCGCCCAGCAGGCCGAGCGGGAACTGCACCTTGCGCTTGTCGGGCTTGGCCCACTTGTCCATGTGTTTCAGGGCATCATTGCCCGCAGCCACGGTCGCCGCAACATCGGTCAGCATCGATTGCGCGTAGGAACGGTTACCGAAATCCGCGCTCATCGCCTTGGCGAAATCATCACCGTGATCCTTCACCAGAGCAATCGCGCGCCGGATGCGGTCTTTGCGCTGCGACATTGGTTCCGGGCGCGAAGCGGTGAAGGCAGCGCGTTGGCGCGTCAGCAGGGCTTCGAGTTCTTCGCGGCGATCATCGGCCATGTCATTCTCCCATTCGCAGTGATGCGTTTTCATTTGCGACGCATCTTCGCGCAAAGCCCGCCCGCTGACAAGGCGGTTGCAGCCACGCGACTATGATTGCCAATACTGCGACGCAGCATTACATTGGGGGATCACCACCCCCTACGTGACGCAAGGACTTTGCCATGACCCAGTTTTCCGCCGCCGACCCGATCGTGATCCTTTCTTACGCCCGCACCCCGATGGGCGCGATGCAGGGCGCGCTGGCCGATGTTGCCGCGACCGATCTTGGCGCGGTGGCGGTCAAGGCGGCGGTTGAGCGCGCCGGCGTGGCGGGTGAGGATATCGACCGTGCCTATATCGGCTGCGTGCTGCCCGCTGGGCTTGGCCAGGCCCCGGCGCGCCAGGCCGCGATCAAGGCGGGCCTGCCGCTTTCCGTTCAGGCCACCACCGTCAACAAGGTGTGCGGCAGCGGAATGCAGACCGTGATCATGGGGGCCGAAGCGCTCGCCAGTGGCACCATCGACGTGGTGGTTGCCGGCGGGATGGAGAGCATGACCAACGCGCCTTACCTGCTCAAAAAGCACCGCTCGGGCGCGCGGTTGGGGCATGATACGGCCTATGACCACATGTTCCTTGATGGGCTGGAAGATGCCTATGAACCGGGCCGCGCGATGGGCACTTTTGCTCAGGATACCGCCAACGCCTATCAGATGACCCGCGACGAGATGGATGCCTACACCATCGAATCGCTCGCCCGCGCCAACCGTGCGATTGCCAGCGGCGCGTTTGCCGACGAAGTCGTGCCGGTGACGGTGAAAACCCGCGCAGGCGATGTTGTGGTGGAACACGACGAATCCCCCAGTAAAGGCCGCCCTGACAAGATCCCGCAACTGCGCCCCGCCTTCGCCAAGGACGGGACGATCACCGCCGCGACGTCCAGTTCTATTTCGGATGGTGCCGCCGCATTGGTGCTGACCCGCGCAAGTGTGGCCGCTGACAAGGGCTACACCCCCGTCGCACGGATCGTCGCCACCGCAGCGCACGCGCAGGCCCCGGCGGATTTCACCACCGCGCCGATCCCCGCGATCCAGAAAGTGCTCGACCGCGCCGGGTGGAGCGTCGATGATGTCGATCTGTTTGAAGTCAACGAAGCCTTCGCCTGCGTGGCGATGTTTGCGATGCGCGATCTTGGCATCCCGCACGACAAGATCAACGTCAACGGCGGCGGCACGGCATTGGGCCACCCCATCGGCGCGAGCGGTGCGCGGATCATCGTCACCCTGCTTGGCGCATTGAAGGCGCAGGGCAAGACGCGCGGCGTAGCGTCCTTGTGCATCGGCGGCGGGGAAGCGACCGCGGTTGCGGTGGAGTTGATCTAAGGCGAAACGCCGGGCGGCTTGGCGGTCGCCCGGCCTATTCGTCGCCCGGCAAATCCTCTGCGCCCCACAGGCGTTCGCGCAGCGTCCAGCCCTTGCGCCCGGCAATATCGACTTCGCACCAGCTTTCACGGCAGCGCAGCAGGGTAGCGACCACACCGGGCTGCGCCCGCCAATTGAGCGCCGACGTGGGCGATGCCTCGGCCCGCACATCAGCCAGCCCTGTCCCCACCACCATCACCCCGCGCGCAGGGTCAAGCTGGCTGCGCGCAATCCAGCCGCGCGCGCCTTCGGGATCTTCGACCAGACGCCAGCCTTCGCGCACCCGCACAACCTTCACCGGCAGGCCCTTGCGCTTGTATACCCACTCGATCGGGTACTCCTCGCTCGGCCCGACCCGCATCCGCACCTCGTCATAACGCAGCGACGCCCAATAGGGCAGCGCCCGATCCTGCGCCCGCAGCGGCGCGGTGAACACGGTCAGCCCTGCCGCGAGGGCAAGACAAAATGCGATAAAGTTACGGAATCCCCACATCATCCGCTGCGATAGCCGCACTGCCCCGTCCTGTTCAAGCCGCACATGCCGGATCGCAGCTTGACCGCGCGGCCCCTGCGGTATTAGCCGATACCTATGCCAGAAACCCGCACCCCGATTGCCCACCTACCCCTTGAACGCCCGCGCGTGATCGTCACCCGCCACCTGATGCCCGCAGTCGAGGCGCGGATGCGCGAGCTGTTTGATGTGGCGCTGAACGAGGGCGACGTGCCGCTGACCCGCGAACAGCTTGCCGCCGCGATGCGCGATTGCGACGTGCTGGTGCCGACCGTGACTGACCGGATCGACGCCGATCTGATCGCAGGCGCGGGTGATCGCCTGGGCCTGATCGCCAATTTCGGCGCGGGGACGGAACATATTGATCTGGCCGCCGCCGCCGCGCGACGCATCCTCGTCACCAACACCCCCGGTGTGTTCACCGATGACACCGCCGATTTGACTATGGCCGGGATCATTGGCGTGCCGCGCCGGATACGTGAAGGTATCGGCCTCGTTCGGCGCGGCGAATGGACAGGTTGGGCACCTTCGGGCCTGCTGGGGCGTAAGCTGGCGGGCAAGGTGCTGGGCATCGTCGGCATGGGGCGGATCGGCCAAGCGGTCGCCCACCGCGCCCGCGCCTTCGGTCTGGAGATCGCCTATACCAACCGCAAGCCGCTGCCCGAAGCGCTTGAACGGATGCTCGGCGCGCGATACGTCGCCGATATCGATGCACTGATGGCCGAGGCGGACATTCTCACGCTGCACTGCCCTTTGACCGACGACACGCGCCACCTTGTCGACGCGCGGCGGATTGCGCTGATGAAGCCGGGCAGCAGCATCATCAACACCGCGCGCGGCGAGTTGATCGATCAGGAAGCACTGATCGCGGCGCTGCAATCGGGCCATCTGGCGGGCGCGGGGCTGGATGTTTACCCGGACGAGCCCAACGTCGACCACCGCTTGATCGAGCACCCCAACGTAATGACCCTCCCCCACATCGGCAGCGCCACTGCGGAAGGCCGCGAGGATTCGGGCCACAAGGTGATCGCCAACATCCGCATATGGGCCGACGGGCACAGGCCGCCCGATCAGGTGCTGACGGCGCTGGTGCGGTGAGGAGATTTTTTCTCGCCTTATCGGCAACCGCTCTGCTCGGAGTTGCGCCTCCTGCGAAGCGCATCGTACCACCGGGAGAAGGTGTGCTTTGCTCTGCCGTCCTGCTCCACTTCGCCCGAAATCAGGGGGAGGCATGCTTCCCCGAGGACGACCTGGCGTTTCAGTCCCAGCTTCAATCATGGACCGACCGCTTCGATGATTATCTCGTTCGGAACTTGCCCGGCGGTGATGCTCAACTCGAACAATTCAAGGCAGATCAAGGCGTTGCATCCCCACCCGACAAACGCATTTGTGAACTCGGCGAAGACTATAGGTTCTACGAATACTATCGTGACGCCAATCGCGAGAAGGTTATGCAGTCCATCGACGAGCTTCTAGCCCGCGATGGACCGCCGACTTTCGGCGACTGCCTCTAATCCCCCGTCAAAATCCGCTCGACCAACTCGCCAACGCTCGGCGTGTAGCCGTTGGAGAAGAACGGATCGGTCTTGAAACGGTAGGCCGCGTGGCCTGCAAAGGCGAGGTTGTTGTCGGGATGATCGCCGTGGGCGATGTCTTGCAAGGTCTTCTGAATGCAGAAGCTGCGCGGGTCGGCGAGGCGCCCGGTGGTGTAATCATCGTGGTCTTTCCAGCTGGAAAACCCGCAATGCGACAGGCAGCCCATGCAGGCCTGCTGATCGTCGCGGATGGTATCGCGCGCATCGGGCGTGACAAATACGATGGTGCCGTCGGGAGTCTTGAGCGGCTCGGTATGCCCGGCGCGCATCCAGATTTCCGCCTTGGCCTTATCCTCTGGCCGCACCCAGAAACTGCGCGCCTTGCCGTCTTCGCCGAGTTGCACCGTGCCTTCTTCCGCGCCGCGCTTGAAAAACGCAATCTGGCGTTCTGACCGGTGCATCAATTCATACAGGAACGGGGTCTTGACCGCGCTCGAATAAAACCCGGTGGGCGAGAACTTGTGCAGCAGCACATCGCCCGGCTCGACCGTGCGGAGCATATCCTTCCAGATCTGCGGGATCGGACTTTCGCGGGTGAGCAAGGGGCGCGTGCCGAACTGGAATGCGATCTTGCCGAGTTCGGGATTGTCGATCCAGTCGTTCCATTCGCGCAGGTACCACACCCCGCCCGCCATCACGATCGCCACATCCTCGCTCACACCCTCGGCGCGCATCATCGCGCGCAGCTCCTTGACGCGCGGATAGGGGTCTTGCGGCATGGTCGGGTCTTCGGCGTTGGAAAGGCCATTATGCCCGCCCGCCAGCCATGGGTCTTCATAGACCACCGCCGCCATCAGTTCAGGCACCTTGTGATAGCTGCGTTTCCACAACGCGCGGAACGCCCGGCCCGAACTGATGATCGGCAGGTAGGACACATTGAACCGCGCCGCGATTTCCGCCAGCTTGTAAGGCATCCCTGCCCCGCAGGTGACGCCGGTCACCATGCCGCGGGTGTTTTCCAGCACGCCTTCGAGCACGGCCTGCGCCCCGCCCATTTCCCACAACACGTTGATGTTGATCGCGCCCTTGCCGCCTGCGATTTCATAGGCCTGTTTGACCTGCGTGGTCGCGCCATCAACGGCGTAACGGATCAATTCCTGATGGCGTTCGCCGCGCGTTGCGCCGTGATATATCTGCGGAATCGGGTTGCCGTCTGCATCATAGCTATCGGCGTTGACTGCGCTGACCGTGCCAATTCCGCCCGCCGCCGCCCACGCGCCTGAACTCGCATGGTTGGTTGCCGATACGCCTTTGCCGCCTTCGACCAGCGGCCACACTTCTCGCCCGCCATAGACGATCGGGCTCAATCCCTTGAACAATGAAAACTCCCCTTCGCGCCGTTCCTGACGCGCATTCCTTTATTGTGACATAGTGATCCGATACGCGCGCCGCAACGCTTGAGGCGGCGCTTTTGCTAGCCCGCGCTGCAGGCGCGGATCGCCTCTGGTCTGGTGCGGGCTTTACCGCGTTCAAACCGTGCAAAATATCCTTTGATGTCTGGCCGCTCGACATATTCTACCAGCACATAGCCGACCGCCTCGAATTCGCAGAACAGCAGCCGGTGCGGCATCCCGTGCGTGCCGATCGGGCTGTTGCTTTCCACAACAATGATCTGCCCGCCGGCGTTAAGCGCAGGCCACATATGCCACAAAAAGGCGTAGGGCTCGGTCACTTCGTGATACATATGAACCATGAAGATGCGGTCGAAACTGTCAGGAGGCAGCTGCGGATCGGCGGCTTCGCCCAGCTTGATCGAGATGTTTTCAAGCCGCTCGCGCTCAACCCGGCGGCCCAGCCGTTCCAGCGCATCGCGGCTGATATCCTGCGCCAACACGCGTCCGTCTGCCCCCACACGCTCGGCGAGGCGCACGGTATAGTAGCCTTCGCCCGCGCCGATATCCGCCACTGTCATTCCGGCGCGGATATTGGCGAGGTCCATCACGACCTGCGCTTCATTTCGCTCATCACGCGCATCTTCGTTGGAAAACTGGTTCGAAATTACCTTCGCTACCGGGCGATCCGGTTTGGGAAATTGGGCCGTGCTTTCGGGCTGATCCACCACAACGGGCATGATCTGATCGCAGGCCGACAGCAGCAGCATGGCCGCAGCCGCCACGGCCACCGCAAGCGGACGCCCCATCGCCATCATTATTCCACATCCTCGATTTCGACTGTCTCGCCCGTCACCCGCTGGGCGAGCGCGGCTGAAATGAACAGATCGATTGCGCCATCAAGCACGCTGTCAGGCGCAGTAGAAACGACCCCGGTGCGCAGGTCTTTGACCATCTGATAGGGCTGCAACACGTATGACCGGATCTGGTGGCCCCAGCCAATTTCGCTTTTTTCCTGATATTCGCCGCTGGCAGCCGCTTCGCGCATCGCCATTTCGCGTTCGAACAGCCGTGCCTTGAGCATATTCATCGCGGTTTCGCGGTTCTTGTGCTGGCTGCGATCATTCTGGCACGCCACCACGATCCCGGTCGGGATGTGGGTAAAGCGCACCGCCGAATCGGTGGTGTTGACGTGCTGCCCGCCCGAACCCGATGCGCGATAGGTATCGATCTTGAGGTCTGCCGGATTGACCTCGATTTCAAAAGAGTCGTCAATCACGGGATAGACCCAAACCGAACTGAACGAGGTGTGCCGCCGCGCGCTGCTATCATAGGGGCTGATGCGCACCAGCCGGTGGACGCCGCTTTCGGTCTTGGCATAGCCATAGGCATTTTCGCCCTTGATCAGCAGCGTGGCCGATTTGATCCCGGCCTGATCGCCCGCCTGATATTCGACCGTTTCGACCTTGTAGCCGCGCCGTTCGGCCCAGCGGCCATACATCCGAAACAGCATTTCGGCCCAGTCCTGGCTTTCGGTGCCGCCTGCGCCTGCGTGAATTTCGATATAGGTGTCGTTGGCGTCCGCCTCACCCGAAAGCAGCGCCTGCACCTTATCCGCATCGGCGCGGTCGGCGAGCCGTTCGAGCGTGGCTAGGCCATCAGCGACGATGCTATCCTCGCCCTCTGCCTCTCCCATTTCGATGAACTCGATCGCGTCAGCCATTTCAGCGGCGATTTCGTTGACGGTGTTCACCGCATTTTCAAGCGTCTTTTGTTCGCGGCTGATCGCCTGCGCCTGCTTGGGATTGTCCCACAGCGCGGGGTCTTGCACCCGCGCGTTGAGTTCATCGAGCCGCCGCAGCGCACGTTCCCAGTCAAGCGACAGACGCACCAATGACAGCGCCGCTTCGATCCGGTTGATAAAGGCTTGGGCCTCGGCCCGCATGGTTGATCCTTTGGTCACGCAAAAAGTCGGCCCCGCTTAACGCTGGCGGCGCGATTGTAAAGCACCCGGCGCTGCGCAACGCGCGGTGCATTTCCTTCAACGCACCGCGCGCCAAGGCAGTTCAGTAAATCCCGCCCTGTTCCTCGACAAAATTGGCTGGCCGTCCATCGGGCGCATCGACCACTATGCTTTCGGCAGTTTCTCGGCCAGCGCGGATCAGTTGAAGAATCTCGTTGCGCCGGGCCGCGATTTCGTCCTGCCGGGTGAAACGTTCTGGCTCAGTATCGGGTTTGAACGCTTCCCAGATGATCGCCGATCTGGGGTCATCGGTCGGCCAGCCTTCATAGACCTGCTTGCCCGAGCGGCGATCCACCCGCACCATCCGCACGCCCTGCGGCGCAACCGGAGGAAGGTCAGACCACTTCTGGCGGGTTTTTTCGATCAGGCTTTTGATGATCGGAGCGGCGATCGTGCCGCCATAGGCATAGCCGCCCATATTGCGCGGCTGGTCAAAGCCGACATAGGCACCCGCGACATATTGCTGAGTGCCGCCGATGAACCACACGTCCTTTGGCCCGGTGGTGGTGCCGGTCTTGCCGAACAGCGGCAGATTGAGCGGATTGAGCACCGTCGCCGTGCCCCGGCTGACCGCGCCGCGCAGCATATGCATCACCTGAAACGCGGTGCGCGCGTCCATCGCCTGTTGGCCTCTGATGCCCATGCGCGGCATTGGTTTGCCGTCCCATTCGGCCATGCTGCACCCCCGGCAATTGCGGGTATCGGCGCGCCACAGCACCTTGCCGCGCCGATCCTGCACATAATCGATAACGGTCGGCGCATTCAGCCGTCCATGATTGGCGAGCGCGCTGTAACCGCTGACCATTTTCACCAGCGTCGATTCGCCTGCGCCCAGCGCGGTGGAAGGATAGGGTGCAAACTTGCCGATCCCGAGCTTTTCAATCTCCTCGACAACATTGGGCATACCCGCAGCCATGCCGATCTGCACGGTCATGATGTTCTGCGACTGTTCAAGGCCATACCGCATCGGGTGCTGCCCACCCGCGCCGCGCCCGCCGCGAATGCACTTTTCGCCGAGGTTGGCGCCCTGATAATAGCAGAAGCGCGAATTATCGATCTGGGTTGACGGGGTCATGCCATTGTCCAGCCCGGCGGCATAGACGAACGGTTTGATCGTCGAGCCCGGCTGCCGCATCGCCTGTGTCGCGCGGTTGAAATCGGACAGGCGGTAGTCAAACCCGCCCTGCATCGCCACCACGCGGCCTGATTGTGCAGCTTGCACCACCAACGCGCCTTGCGCTTCGGGAATAGTGCGCACTTGCCAGCCATTACCCGCTGGGCTGGCGGCGATCACATCACCTGCCTTGAGCGCATTGGGCAGGCCCGATAGCGGCGCCTCAGCGCCATCAGCAAAGCCGATCCGCGCCGATGATCCGCTGCGGCTGGTGACGACACCGATGCGCCAGTTACGATAATTGATCCCCAAAGGCGAGCTGGCAAGCTGGCCCGCCCAATTGCCCTCGCCAACGTCAATAGTGGCAATCGGCCCGCTCCATGCGCGACCGCCGTGATAGCGCAGCAACCCTTCACGCAAGGCATCGCGCGCGGCGAGCTGAATTTCGGGATCGAGCGAGGTGCGCACCCACAACCCGCCTGCATAGACGCTATTGCCGCCATCTTCGGCGGTTTCACCGAAACGGTCGATCAGTTCGCGGCGCACTTCTTCTAGGAAATATCCCGCATCCACGCTACGTTCGCGGCGCTGGGTGACAAGGCCCAAAGGCTTGGCCGCCGCCGCGCGACTCTGCGCCGCAGTGATAAAGCCATTGGCCTCCATCTGACTCAGCACGAAATTGCGGCGATCCAGCGCGACCTGTTCCTGCCCCTTGCGGCCATAGCGTTCGGGGGCCTTGGGCAGGATCGCCAGAAACGCCATCTGGTGCAGTTCCAACTCGTCCACGTCGCGGTCAAAATAAGCGCGTGAGGCCGCCTGCACCCCGAACGACCGCCGTCCGAGGGGGATTTCATTGAGGTAAAGTTCAAGGATTTCCTGCTTGGTCAGCACCTGTTCGATGCGTCCGGCAAGGATCATTTCCTTGAGCTTGCGCGTGACCGAATATTCATCGCCCAGCAGCAGGTTCTTGGCGACCTGCTGCGTGATCGTCGACCCGCCCACCGCACGCTCGCCCGATCCCATCTTGCTGGCATAATCGAACACTGCGTTTAATGTGCCAAAGAAATCGACCCCGCCGTGGCTAAAAAAGGTCTTGTCCTCGGCCGCGAGATAGGCCTCGATCAACTGTTCGGGAAAATCGGCATATTGAAGCTGCACCCGGCGTTCGCGGGCATAGGAATGGACAATCTCGCCATCCACCCCGCGCACCACCGAAGGCAGCGGGGTTTCATAGGTCAGCAGCGCGTCAGCCTCAGGCAGATCGCTGGCGAGCCAGACGAACACCGCAATCCAGATCACCAGAAACGCGCCAACCGCCGCTGCGGCGAGTTTGAACAGCAGGCTTTGGCGCCATTTTTCGCCAAACCACGCCAGCGCCGCCGCGATATCGCGGTTCACGCGGTAGCGCAGATAGGCCCATAGCGGTTGGGTATCAGTGGCGGGTGTCAGGTCGGTCATCGGCGCGAAGCGACTAGCACGCGCGCGGGTGCAATGGCTAGCCGATTTAGATGCCTATTCCCCGCCCGCAGTCAGCGCAGCGGTATCGGCGCGGCGGGCGAAATAGACCTGCACCGCGCGCGCCAAGACACTGGCATATTGCGCGCGGCCTTCCCGCGTGGTCAGCCGCGCCCTGTCATCCCGATTGGTCACAAACCCGCTTTCGAACAACACCGAAGGCACATCGGGCGCGCGCAGCACCACCAGCGCAGCGGCTCGGCGCGGTTGCGTGTTAAACGCGAGCTTGTCCCCGCCTTCGCGCAGCACCAACCCGACAAATTCGATCGCGTCCTCCTGTGTGCGCTGCTGCGCCAGTTCGACCAGAATCGCGCTCACCGCCTCGCTCTGGTCGTCAATCGCAATGCCGTTCAACCGGTCGGCGTCGTTCTCACGCGCAGCAAACCGCGCCGCGGCCTCGCTCGACGCGTCATCGGACAAGGTGTAGATGCTCGCCCCGCCGACATCGGCGCGCTCTCCTGCGGAATCGGCGTGGATCGAAATGAACAGGTCAGCTTCGAGCAGCCGGGCGATCTCGGGCCGGTAGCCTAGCGGCACGATGCGATCATCGCCGCGGGTCATGGCCACCCGGATGCCGCCCGCGCGCAGCAATTCATCACGCAGCGCCAGCGCGATAGCGAGCGTGATGTCCTTTTCATTGACCTTGCGCCCCTCAGTATCGGTGCCGATAGCACCGGGGTCACGTCCGCCATGACCGGCATCGATCACCACCAGCGGGCGCGCGGGATCATCAGGGCCGGCGATATCCGGCAGTTCAAGCGGCGCGCGCGCGCCGTCCACCACAAACCGCAGCACATAATCGCGCCCCCATTGCGGCACCGGGATCAGCACCCCCAATGCCGCAGCCCCGCCCAACAGCAACAGGGGTGCCAGCAGCACGATCAGCAACATGGTGCGATAGTTCATATCGAATGCGGCTTACGTTCTTGCGACTGCGAAACGCAATAGAGTTGCGGGGTTTGCCCCACAGTGCTAGCGCTTCGATCAGAGAGGTTGCAACATGGTGCCTTGGTGCCTGACCGCTTCGCTCTCTGACTACCGGACGCCCTTTTTACTCCGGCTCCCGGTTCACAACAGGTTGATGCAGTGACGAAACGCTTTTCCCCACCCACCAGCACAGCGCGCGTTTCGCTCGCTGGCGGTGCGATGGACCAAAGCGCGGCCCAAGGTTTACCACCACGCCGCAGTTGCGTTGCAGCAGACACGAACTTCGCGCCCTTCGCTATTGGCCTATCCCGTGGTGGATCAGGCGCGGCTACCAACCCCGGCGTGGTCTTGAACCGTGCCGGTTCACCAAACAATGCGCGCCCCCTTGATGCCCCATTGCGGGCAAGGCCGGGCGCTTGGAGAATATTCAATGTCAACGCGCATGCTTATCGATGCGCGCCACCCGGAAGAAACCCGGGTGGCGGTTCTTACAGGCAACCGGATTGAGGAATTCGATTTCGAATCTGCTGAACACAAGCAGATCAAAGGCAATATCTATCTCGCCAAGGTAACGCGGGTCGAACCATCGCTTCAGGCGGCGTTTGTCGATTTTGGCGGTAATCGCCACGGGTTCCTCGCCTTCAGCGAAATCCACCCCGATTATTACCAGATCCCCAAGGCGGATCGTGACGCGCTGCTGGCCGAAGACGCCGAAGCCGCCGAAGAAGAAGAGCGCCTGCGCGCTGAGGAAGAAGACGAAGGCATTTCCCCCGGCGACGAATACGACGCCGAGGACGAAAGCGGCGAAGCGCTCGCCGAAGACCTTGCTGAAAATGGCGTTGAGGAAGTCGACACCTCCGACAAGGATGACGTCGCCACCTTTGAAGGCGGCGCGTCGGACGATGACGGTTCTGACGACGAAATCAGCGACGATGAGACCACCGACGATGAAACCACCGAGGGTGCTGATCAGGATCGGGGCCGCGGTCGTCGCGGGCGCCGCCGTCAGGGTGGCCGGGGCGAAAAGGGCGGCGAAAAAGGCAATGGTGGGGCCAATGGTTCGGGCCGCACCCGCGCCAAACAGGTCGACGAAGTTCGCGCCAAGCGTCAGGAACTGCGCCGCCGTTACAAGATCCAGGACGTGATCCAGCGCCGTCAGGTGTTGCTGGTGCAGGTCGTCAAGGAAGAACGCGGCAACAAGGGCGCGGCGCTGACCAGTTACCTCAGCCTTGCCGGACGTTACACCGTGCTGATGCCCAACTCCACAAGCGGCGGCGGGATCAGCCGCAAGATCAGCTCCACCAGCGATCGCAAACGATTGAAGGACATGGTTTCCGACTTGAAGCTGCCGCGCAGCATGGGCCTGATCGTGCGCACCGCCGGGATGAGCCGCACCAAGCCAGAAATCAAACGCGATTTCGATTACCTCGCCCGCGTGTGGGATGAAATCCGCGAAAAGACGCTGGCCTCGGTCGCCCCCGCGTTGATCCATTCGGACAGCGACCTGATCAAGCGCGCGATCCGCGATATCTATAACCGCGACATCGAAGAAGTCGTGGTCGAAGGCGAGGATGGCTACAAATCGGCCAAGGCATTCATGAAAATGCTGATGCCCAGCCATGCGCGCCGGGTGAAAGCCTATTCCGATCCCGTTCCGCTGTTCCAGCGTTATGGCGCCGAAGACCAATTGCGCGCGATGTATGATCCGATGGTGCAGCTCAAATCGGGCGGCTATCTGATCATCAACCCGACCGAAGCGCTGGTGTCGATCGACATCAACTCGGGCCGTTCGACCAAGGAACACGGGATCGAAGCGACCGCGCTTCACACCAATCTTGAAGCGGCCAAGGAAATCGCCCGCCAGCTGCGCCTGCGCGACATGGCCGGCCTGGTCGTGATCGACTTCATCGACATGGATTACTCCAACAACGTCCGCAAAGTCGAAAAGGCGATGAAGGACGCGCTGAAAAACGACCGCGCGCGCATTCAGGTCGGCCGCATCTCCAGCTTCGGCCTGATGGAAATGAGCCGTCAGCGCCTGCGCACCGGCGTGCTCGAAGCGACCACCCGTTCCTGCCCGCATTGCGACGGCACCGGGCTGGTGCGCACCGCCTCATCAGCCGGGCTTTCGGCGCTGCGCCTGATCGAGGACGAGGCCGCGAAGGGCAGAGGCACGCTGATCCGGCTTGCCGCCAGCACCGAAGCGGCGATCTACCTGCTCAACGAAAAGCGCGCCGATCTGGTCGAGATCGAACAACGCTTTGGCGTGACGGTCGAAGTCGTGCCCGAAGGCGAGGATGAAGGCGCCAAGATGAGCGTGTCGAGCGCAGGCCCGCGCCCGTCACAGGCTCCCAAGTTTGAACCGATCATCGATGATGAAGAGGACGAAGATCTCCCCGAGGACGATTTCGAGGAGGAAGAAGAAGAGCGTGAAGCGCCCCAGCGTCGCCAGCGTCGCGGCAGTGGGGAGCGCAGCGAAGCCAGTGAGAGCGAAGATGACGCCGCGCGCCGCAAGAAGCGCCGTCGTCGGCGCGGAGGCCGCAATCGCAGTCGCGGTGATCGTGAAGACGGTGTCGAAGGCGAGTCCGACGAGGCCGAAGACAGCAGCGAAAACGCCGACAATGGCGAAGACACCGATGATCGCAGCGATGCGCCTGCGGGCGAATCCGGCGATGATGGTGCCGCTGATGCAGAAGGCCGTCCGAAAAAGCGTCGTCGCCGGGGTGGTCGCGGTCGCAAGCGTCGCTCGGATGAAGGCGGCGAAGGTGAAGGCGCCAATGGCGAAGCACAAACGGCTGGAACCGAAGGCGACGATGACGGTCTGACCGTGGTCGAGGCTGAGACCGAGTCCGTCGAAGCCGAAGCCGCACCGACAGCGGACGAAGCGCCCGCCGAAAAGCCCAAGCGCAAACGCGCCCCGCGCAAGACCAAGGCAATGTTGGCGGCAGAAGCTGCGGCAGAGGCAGAGGCAGAAGCTGCACCCGAAGCCGCGCCCGCGCCGGAACCCGCTGCTGCGGTTGAGGAAGCCGTTGAAGCTGCGGCCGAAAAGCCCAAGCGCAAACGCGCCCCACGCAAGGCGAAGGTCGCAGACGCTGCTCCGGCAGAGGTGACAGAAGTATCGCAGCCCGCGCCTGATGCAGTGCCTGCAGCCGATCAAGCTGTTGATGCTGCCAATGCCGATGGCACACCGCGCCGGGGCTGGTGGCAGCGTACTTTTGGCGAATGAGCTGATTGCACCTATTTGAAGAAAACGGGCGGGAGAGGGTAACTTCTCCCGCCCTTTTCACGCCAGCTTGCGCGCGATCCCCCACTCCATCCACCCGGCAAAGCGCGGCGTTTTGGGGGTATAGCCATCGCCCAGCGTTTCCACCGCAAAGCCTGCGTCCTGCAAGGCGCTGGCGATCGGGCGGGTCAGGTGGCATCCCCCGGCAAGCTGCTTCCACACAGGCTCAATCCGTTCCTGCCAGCGGCGCACGCCTGCATCAGGCGCGCGGCCATGTTCAAGGAACAGCGCCTGCCCGCCGGGCCGCAAAATGCGCCGCAATTCGCGCGTCACCTGCGCCGGATCATCCACCGAACACAGCGTGAAGGTGCATACCACGCAATCGAAACTGCTATCGGCGAACGGGATCGCCTCGCCTTTGGCCGCGCGCAAATCCGCCGCCCAGCCCTTGGCCTGAGCCGCCGCGCGGGTGCTGTCGAGCAGGCCTTCGTGCGGATCAATCCCGGCATAGGATGTGATCGCGGCCGGGTCATAGAATTCGTGATTGATCCCGCCCCCGCAGCCCAGCTCAAACACGTCGCCGCGCGCCAAAGGCACCACCGCCGCGCGGCGCTTCATCACCTGGCCCTGACTGCAGGCGCAGGTGATCAGCTTTGGCATGATCGTCGCTTCGTACCAATTCTTGAGGCCCATGGGTTTTCCTTCCTCGGCAGCAGGGCACCACCCTAGCGCGGCGATGGCAGATCGGGAAATGCCGATTTGCGCTGTCAGCACGCTGGGAAGGTGCTAACCTATGGCGATGACCACAACCACATCGTCCATTCCCGCATTCCGGTTCCACCCGCTGATATGGGGCATGGCGGCAGCCGCTTTGCTGGTTCCGGCCGCAGCGATGCTGGTGACGCGCGAGGTCAATTGGGGTGCGGGCGATTTCATGGTCTTCGGCGTGATGCTGGCCGCGCTTTGCATGGCGGTAGAGACGGCTTGCCACTGGCTTGCCACCCCCTTGCTCCGGTTTTCCGCGATCGTTCTGGCGGCTCTGGCATTCCTGATCGTTTGGGCAGAACTGGCCGTGGGCCTGTTCGACTAGGGACAGCGCGCATCGCCGCGCCCCAATCAACCCCCGTTCGAAACCCTGCAACACATGGCAGGCACGGCCCGCTTGCCAGCGTGTGATGAAACGTTAGATAGGGGGCAAATCACAACGGGATCACATGATGGCGACCTTCACTCTCCCCAAGAATTCGAAAATCAGCCCCGCTGGCAAGGTGCACAAAGCATCAGGCGCCAATGGGAAGGGGCGGGTGAAATCGTTCAAGGTCTATCGCTACGATCCCGACAGCGGCCAGAATCCGCGTTACGACAAGTTCGAAATCAACCTTGATGAATGCGGTCCGATGGTGCTCGACGCGCTGTTCAAGATCAAGAACGAGATTGACCCGACACTGACCTTCCGCCGTTCATGCCGCGAAGGCATCTGCGGTTCGTGTTCGATGAACATGAACGGCAAGAACGGCCTCGCCTGCACCACCGCAATCGAAGACCTGAAGGGCGAGATTCGCATCACCCCGCTACCCAGTATGGACGTGATCAAGGATCTGGTGCCCGATTTCACCCATTTCTACGCGCAATATGCCTCGATCCGTCCGTGGCTCCAAACCGTCACCCCGACGCCGAGTGGCAAGGAACGGCTGCAATCGCCGCAGCAGCGCGAACAGCTTGATGGCCTCTACGAATGCATCTTGTGCGCCTGTTGCTCGACCGCCTGCCCGTCCTATTGGTGGAACAGCGATAAGTTTCTCGGTCCGGCGATCCTGCTGCAGGCCTATCGCTGGCTGGCAGATAGCCGCGATGAAATGACCGGCGAACGGCTTGATGATCTGGAGGATCCGTTCCGCCTTTATCGATGCCACACCATCATGAACTGCGCCAATGTCTGCCCCAAGGGATTAAGCCCCGCCAAGGCGATTGCCGAAACCAAGAAGATGCTGGCTGAGCGGGCGATCTGATCCGGTGACATTGAGAGACGACGTATTCGAGCACGGGCCAGACCCGGACAACCCCGGCTGGCGGCACTGGAACCTGAAAGACCCGACGCTGTTCAACGGCGCGGTGATGGGCAAGCTCATCACCCGCGTTGATCCCGATGGAAAAGCTCGGCTTCGAATGTTCCCGCAGCGCCATCACGAAAACCTGCAAGGCATAATCCACGGCGCGGTGACGTTGTCGCTGATCGACATCTCGCTGTTCACCACCATGCACACGCTGGGCAGCGGGAACGCCGGGCCTTCGGTTACGCTGGAACTTTCGACGCAGTTCGTCGGTGGCGGCGATCCAACGCGGCCGCTGGACGCCGTGACCGAAATCGTGCGTGAAACCGGCAAACTGGTGTTCGTGCGCGGGATGGTGGAGCAGGACGGCGATATCGTCGCATCCTTCTCAGGCATCGTGCGCAAGATGCAGCCGCGCGCGTGACCGGGTTGCTCGCGCGCTACGAAGCGCTGATTGCCAGTGGAGAACTGCGCGCCGATTCGGATCAACGCGCGGCGGCCGAGCGGCTTGACCGGTTGCAACGCGAGTTAGAGGCGCCCCCGCCCAAGCAGGGTTTGTTCGCGCGGCTGACCGGCACCTCCGCCGCAACGCCCGAACCGCGCGGTGTTTACCTTTGGGGCGGGGTCGGGCGCGGCAAATCGATGCTGATGGACCTGTTCGTCGAGACGCTGGCGATCACCGCCAAGCGCCGCGTCCATTTCCATGCCTTCATGCTCGAAGTCGACCGCCGCATCGCCGAAGCGCGTAAGGCCGAGCGCAAAGACCCGCTGCTGTCCGTCGCGTTAGACATGGCGGCAGGTCTGCGCTGTCTCGCCTTCGACGAGATGGTCGTCACCAATACTGCCGATGCCGCAATCATGGGACGTTTTTTCGGCGCGCTGATGGAAAGCGGCACGGTGATCGTCACCACCTCCAACCGTCCGCCGCGCGACCTGTACAAAGACGGCCTCAACCGATCATTGTTCCTGCCGTTCATCGCGCTCGTCGAGGAACGCATGGACGTGCTGAGCCTCAACGGCCCGACCGACTACCGGCTCGACCGGATAGGCGGGCTGGCAACTTGGCACACGCCGATGGGCGATGCGGCGACCGCGCAGGTGCGTGAGGCGTTTTTCCGCCTGACCGACTTTGAACCGGAAGACGCGGCCCATGTGCCTAGCGGCGCACTCGATCTGGGCGGCGGGCGCACCCTGTTTGTGCCAAAATGCCTCAAGGGCGTGGGCGTGTTCAGCTTCAAGAAGCTGTGCGGCGAAAACCGCGGCGCGGCGGATTATCTCGCGATTGCGCGGGCGTTTCACACGGTGATCCTCGTCGGCATTCCGAAGATGGGGCCGGAGAACCGCAACGAGGCGATCCGTTTCACCAAGCTGATCGATGCGCTTTACGAACACCGCGTGAAGCTGTTCACCACCGCCGCCGCCGAGCCGGAGGCGTTGTATCAGGCGGGCGATGGGGCGTTTGAATTTGAACGCACGGTAAGCCGGTTGAATGAAATGCAGTCCGATGAATATATGGCGATGGGCCACGGGGCTGAGGGGTAAACTCTCAGCCGCTTACCCCAAGCTGCGACAGCGACTTTTCCAGCATCAGCAATTGCCACAGGCTGCGCGAATGATCGGCGCGGCCCGCGATATGCGCTTCGGCCATCACAGCAACGGCTTGCGGATCAAAGAACCCGGACTGTGCGATAGCGGGACTGCTGGCAATCCCCCGCGCCGCACCCGCCAATGGCCCGCGCAGCCATTCGGCAATCGGGGTCACAAACCCCTGCTTGGGCCGGTAGAGAATGTCCTGCGGAAGATAGCGTTCGAGCGATTTCTTGAGCAGATATTTGCCGGTACCGCCCTTCACCCGCATCCCCTCGGGCAGGCGCGCGGCGAATTCCACTAGGCGGTGATCGAGCAGCGGTTCGCGCGCCTCAAGGCTGACCGCCATGCTGGTGCGATCAACCTTGGTGAGAATATCGCCGGGCATCCAGAAGGTGAGGTCGGCATATTGCGCGCGGTCGAGGCCCGAGCGGCCCGGCGCATTGCGCATCAACGCGATCAGCTCATCCTCGCCGCGAAACCCACCGAGGCTGGCGGTAAAGCTGTCGGAATAAAGCGCGGCGCGCGCCTCTGGCGTGGTGACGGAAAGCCCGCGTGCATAGCCAGCCTCGCCGCTTTCAGCGAGCGCCAGCAGCGTCGCCTTGGCGCGCAGCGGGCGCGGTGCCCAATCGGCTTTTGGCCATGCCCTCCCCAGCGTGCCGAACAACGGTGCACGCAATGCGGCAGGCAGCACGCGGCGCGCGCGTTCTTCATGATGGTGGAACACCTGCCGCCGGTATCCGGCAAAGGCCTCATCCGCGCCGTCACCCGATAGCGCCACCGTCACCCGTTCACGCGCCAACTGGCACACCCGCCATGTCGGCAGCGCCGAGGCATCGGCGAAGGGTTCATCAAACATCGCGGCGAGTGTATCAATCGCGCCAAAATCATCGGTCGCGACGATACGTTCCTGATGATCCGCACCAAACCGCGCGGCGACGCGGCGGGCGTAGCTGGTTTCATCATAGGCGGCGACATCGAAGCCGATTGAACAGGTCTGCACCGGCTGGCTGCTCGCCTCGCTCATCAAGGCGACAACCCCGGACGAATCCACCCCGCCTGAAAGGAACGCGCCCAATGGCACATCGGCCACCATGCGCGACCGCACCGCTTCGCGCAGGCGGTGGACGAGCTGTGCGGAGAGATCGGCCTCGCTCCCACGTTCGCGCTGCGTGAAGTCGATGTCATACCAGCGCCGCGGACGGCCCGGCGCACGGCCTTGTTCAAGCGAAAGAAAATGCCCTGCCGGAAGCTTTTCTGCCCCTGCCAGGATCGAATGACTATCGGGGACATAGCCCCATGTCATATAGGCCTCAATCGCCTGCGGGCTGACCCGGCGGCGCAGCAGTGGGTGCGCGAGCAAGCCCTTCAGTTCCGAGGCGAAGGCGATGCTGCCGTCCGACAGGTGCGCCAGAAACAGCGGCTTCACCCCAAAGCGATCCCGCGCCAGAAACAGCTGGCGTTTATCCCGGTCATACAGCGCGAAAGCGAACATCCCGTCG
Source organism: Porphyrobacter sp. MBR-155 (assembly GCF_040547625.1). Taxonomy (NCBI): domain Bacteria; kingdom Pseudomonadati; phylum Pseudomonadota; class Alphaproteobacteria; order Sphingomonadales; family Erythrobacteraceae; genus Porphyrobacter; species Porphyrobacter sp. MBR-155. Next base: position 240,900 of record NZ_JBEPQB010000004.1, on the reverse strand, counting down.
AGCCGCGCAAGGCAATCCGGCCCCCAGCGCTGCCACGCGGCGAGGATCACCTCGGTATCGCCATTGGTGCGGAAGGTGAAACCGGCCTGCTCCAGCTCGCTGCGAAGCTCCCGGAAATTGTAGATTTCGCCGTTGAACACGATCACCGCGCGCGCGTCTGCCGAATGCATCGGCTGCGGCGATCCGGCGATGTCGATGATCGAGAGGCGGCGGTGGCCCAGCCCGACGCCGTGATCGGTCCACACGCCTGCCCCATCCGGCCCGCGATGGGCGAGCGCATCGCACATCCGTTCTACCCGCGCCGGATCAACCGGCTTGGGAGTTTCGGCATGAAAGATCCCGGCAATTCCGCACATAGCGCGCGGGCCTAAAGCATGGCGGCCAGCGCAGCAATCGCGGCCATGCCTGCGATCACCAACGCGGGCACAGTCGGCGCGATGTTGAGGCCTTCGGCGCGGGTCAGCCAGTGCCAAGTGGTCAGCGCGTCAGCCGTCCAGCCATAGTCCTCCGGCTCGCGTTCAAAGAACCGCCAAGCGCCCGCCAGCAACGCGGCGACGATGACGGCGAAGAATATCCAGCCATAGACGATGTGATCGAACCCGGTCGCAGCCTCGGCCCCGACATATTGCGCGATATAAACCGTCGCCCAGGCGCGCACCCCGTTGGCGAGGATCGGAATGATGATGCAGGCGGCAAGGAAAGCGGCCCGCCGCCGCCAGCTGGCAAAGCGGGTGAAGGCGACCAGCACGCCCAAAGTCACCATCGCAATCAGAAACTTCACCCCCGAACAGGCCTCGGCGACGATGAACAGCCCGGCGGGGGTGTTGATATAAATGCCTTCAATGCTGGCAGGCACCCCGCTCCAGCGGGTGAGCGCGACGGTGATATCGGCGGTGATGAATTGCAGCGGCGGGATGATCTCGTCGCCAAACGGCACCAGAAACGCCCCCATCGCCAGTGGCAGCGCCAGCAGGGCCGATGCGCGCAAGCCAAGCACGGTGAGCACCGCCGCCTGCACCGCGCCAACCGCCCCGGCATGGGCGATCAAGTTGATGTCAGCCGCGCGCCCCGCCCACCACAGCGCCAACGCTGCGGCGACCAGCGCAAGGCCGGGGAGGAACGGCTGCGGGGTAATCCGCGCCAGCTCGCCCGCCTTCAACATCACCAGCCAGCCGATAATGAACGGCACCAACAGCAAATGGTTATAGGTGTCGATATTCCACCACTGATGCAGCATCTCACCCCAGCTAGGCGCGGTGGCCGCGATCAGCGTTATCCAAGCCGCAGCCAGAGCCAGCAGCGGCGTGCGCCACGCGGGCGCAATGCGATCAAACCGGGCGGCGGCGCTTGCGGGCAGAGCGGCAGGTTCAGGCGGCATGGCGCGCACCCTCCCCGCCCCTGCCGACAAGCCCCGCAAGTGGTGCCAGCATCGCATCCCAGCCATGTTGATCGAGCACGAATTGCCGCGCCGCCGCGCCCATTTGCGCTCGCGCATCAGGGGCGGCCAGCAGCGGCGCGATCCGGGCGCACATGGCATCAGGATCGGGCGGGCTGATGATCCACTGCGCGCCGTCCTCAGCCGCAATTCCCGTAGAAGCGTCGGGGGTCAGCACGACCGTGCGCGCCATAGCCATCGCTTCGAGCACCTTGTTCTGCACCCCGCGCGCGATCAGCAGCGGGGCGAGCACCATGTCGGCAGCGGCGAGGAACGGGCGCACGTCGGGCACTTCGCCCCACACCTGCACGCCGGGGGTGCCGTGGTGCGCCATCAGCTTACCAGTGGGATTGCGTCCGACAATATGGAACATTGCGGCGGGGTAAAGCGCGCGCAGTTTCGGCATCAGCGCTTCGATTACCCATAGCGCCGCCTGTTCATTGGGACGATAATCCATCTGCCCGGTAAAGACGAAATGCGGCCCCGGCAGACCTGCGATGATCGGGTGCGGGGTGACCTTGGCAGGATCGAAAAACGCAGCGTCGATCCCGTTGCCGATTACCTGCACATTCACCCGCGCCGGGTCGGCAAGGCGGCTGCGATAGAGCGCCGCCTCCGCCTCGGAAATCAGCAGCGTCGCATCGGCGCGCTGGCCGAGCCGTTGTTCCTCGGCAGAAAGCAGCCGTGCCTCACGCGCATTGAGCCACACCCGCTCGCCCGCTTCGGCATAGCTGGCAAATTTGGCGCTATCGACATCGCACAGGTCGATCATCACCCGGCCCGCAAAGTCAGCCGGGACATATTGCCCCATCTGGCCGGAGAACACGGTGATGGCGGTGATGTTGCGATCGGCGATTGTCGCTCGCACCCATGCTGCAAGCTTGCGGCTGTGGAACGCGGTGAGGCTGACCGGCTTGCCCGCCAACACCGCCTCAATCCCGGCGAGCGCCAGCGGTTTGGTGCGCGGGACGATGCAGTGCGACGCGGCAACTTGCGCAAGCGCCGCCTCCCCCGCCCTGTCTCCATCGGAAAAGCATCCGACGTGCACCGGGCCAAGCCGCGCCAGCGCCTTGAGTAAATGGTGCGAACGGATGCGGTCGCCGCGATCCGGCGGGAACGGCACGCGGTGGGTGAGGAGCAGGATTTCCCCCATTACGCGAGCCCGCGCGCGATCCACGGCCCTATTGTATTGGCGACCGGCAGTGGCAGCTTCTTCCACAATTCAATCTTGCGGGAATAGCTGGCGTCGGTGGGATTGATATTGCGCGCCGCCGCGCCAAAAGCCGCCCATGCGCCATAGGTCAGCGGTTGCGGGACAAAGCCCCAGTTCTTCTTGAACGCAAACGGCCCGCTGCCGGTTTTGGAACGCCCGAAATCGAACCGCTCCATGCCTTGCCGCCGCGCGTGGAGCATCAATTCGTAATACATCAGCTCATTGGCGCGCGCGGGCCGGGCGGCGTGGCTGCCCCCGCCCCAGAACGGCATCACCGCGCCATCGTGGTAAAAACTGAGCACGCTGGCGAGCGGGGTATCGCCGTCCCACACGGTAAGAATGTCGCTGCTTCCCGGAAAGGCTTCCAGCATCGCGGCAAACAGCGCGCGCGGGAATACCGGGGTGCCAAGGTTGCGCACGCTTGCGCTGTAACAGGCGTAATGCGCGGCCAGATCAGCCATGCTGCGCCCGATGGTGACGCGGTGGCCGAAGCCCAGCCCCTTGCGCACTTCGGCGCGCGCCTTGCGCGGGATGGCAGTGAGTTCGGCCTCGTCATTGTCAGCCAGCGCGCGTTCAAACCCGCAATGCTTGTCGCTCCACTGGCTCCAGCCATCGGGGATCGGCCCGCCGCGCAGTTCGATGGCCGCAAAGCCTGCGCGCCGCGCATAGCACGCCGCAGCCTCAGCCAGCGCACGCGCCGCTTCATCGCTGCCAGCGCAAATCCCGCCGCCGACCCCGAACCCGCTCGATACCAGCGCCTTGCCAAACAGCGGCGAGCGAACTTCGGTCAGCGGGAGCCAGCCGGTGATGATGCCCATCCGTTCGATGACAATGCCCGCCGCGCGCTGCCCTGTGCCCGCCGCGACCGCCTTGAGCCATGCCGGGCGGTGGAACAGGCTGGCGCGCGCTTCGTTGACGAAACGCTCGATCCGGCGCACGTCCTTCGCATCGCCAAAATCGGCCATGCGCAGGCTTGGCGCGGCATTCAACGGCGCGTTCATACGGCGTGATCCGCAGGCGGATTGAGCGGTGCCAGTTCCCCGGCGCGCGCGGATTCGCGGTGGGCGATCATGTCCATCCGGCCCCAGCGAAATTCATTCACCAGCTCACGCAGCTTGCCCGCCATCCGGCTAAGCCCGGTATAGTGCCGCAGGCGTGATCGCATCGGCGCGTGCGGCATACGCGGCTGATCGGGATCGACTTCCCACGGGTGGAAATAGAACACCGCCGGACGGCCCTCCTCGCGGTTGGCCTGCCGGATTGCCCAGCGCGAAAAGGCATAGGGCAGCACCCGGAAAAACCCGCCGCCGCCCGCCGCCACGCGCCTGCCGCCCAGCAGCGCGGTGGTCACCGGCAGTTCGACCAGCGATGACCACGACAACGGGCGGAACGCAAAGCGCGGGGCTTCAGGCCAGCCATAGTGATCATGCGCCACCGGGGCGACGCTGCTCGAATAGGCATAGCCCTGCGCGGCCAGTTCAGCGAACGCCCAGGGGGTGCGGTGGTCGATCGAAAAACTCGGCGCGCGATACCCTGTCACCGCCACGCCAGCGCAATCCTCGATGATTTCGCGCGCCTTGCGGATATCCTCGGCAAAGGCGGGGCGATCAAGGGTGAACACCCGCGCATGATCATAACCATGGCTGGCAAGTTCGTGCCCGGCATCGGCAATCCGGCGGATCATGTTCGGATGCCGCTGCGCCACCCAGCCAAGCGTGAAGAAGGTCGCCCTGACATCAGCCTCGGCAAGCAGATCGATCACCCGATAGACATTGTCTTCCACCCGCGTGCGGATGCTTTCCCACTCGCCGCGCGCGATCACGTTTTCGAACGCGCCGACCTGAAACCAATCCTCAACATCAACCGACAAGCCATTGACGATTGATGGGATTACCGGGGTCTGCACCTCCGGATCAGGATCGGGTAAGGGGTGAAACGGAGCGTTCATGGTTCACGCCGCCTCGCGCGACGGGTCTTCCTCAAGCCATTCGATCAGCATGGTCAGCACGTGGCGGAAGGATTGTTCCTGCTCCTCCAGCCGCGCCTCGATCCGTTCGAGCGCTTCTGCAAGCTGGGCTTCGGCTATGCGCGCGTCGTCGGGTGAGAGCGGATCGCCCGCTGCATCGCGCTGACCCGTCCCGGCGGCCTGCAATTCGCTGATCGCGGCCTCAAGTTCGGCGGTGCGCGCATCACGGGCGGCAAGCAGCGCGGCGACTTCGGTGGCGGGCAGGCTGTCGGGGCAGTCAGGCACGGCAGTCGCAGCCGGGGCTGCCCTCAGATCGCCCGCGTTGCCCTGCGCGCCGCGGGTCTGATCCGCAGCCATTTCCGCCATCACCTCATCCAGCATCGCCAGCGTCAATTCGCCGCGTTCCTCGATCGCGCCGAGCAGCAGCAGGCGGTTCATCACCTGATTGACCCTGCGCGGGATGCCATCCGTACGGCGATAGAGCGCGTCGATCAGGCCTTCTGCAAAGCCGGGACGTTCGCTCCAGCCGACATGCATCAGCCGGTGGCGCACGTAATGTTCAACCTCGTCCGCATCCAGCGGTGCGAGATGGTGCGAGGCGATGATCCGCTGGCGCAGCTGCTCCAGATCGGGATGATGCGCAACCGTGCGGCGGAATTCCGGCTGGCCCAGCAGCAGGCTTTGCAGCAGCGGGTGCGAACCGAGCTGGAAGTTGGAGAGCATCCGCAGTTCTTCAAGCGCGCTCAGATCAAGGTTCTGGCATTCGTCGACCACCAGCAGACATCGCCGTCCCGCGCGGGCTTCGTCCTGCAGGAACCGTTCAATCGCGCCCAATGCGCTGGCCTTGTCCTGCCCTTCAACCGCCAGCCCGAATGCCTGCGCGACGACGTGCACCACTTCGTCCGCATCGAGCGCGCTGGTCACAACCTGCGCCACGGTCAGCGCCGCCGGGTCGATCCGTTCCATCAGATGCGCCACCAGCGTCGATTTGCCCGCGCCGACCTCGCCAGTAATGACGATGAAGCCTTCACCTTGCGACAGGCCATAGCCAAGATAGCTCATCGCCTTCTTGTGGCTGGTGCTTTCGAAATAGAATTGCGGATCGGGCGTAAGCTGGAAAGGCCGCTCGCTAAACCCATAATATTGTTCATACATGGCGCAGATGCTCCCCGTCAGAAATTGTAGCGCAGGCCGACCAGCGCGGTGGCAAAGGCGAAATCTTCAGCGGTGAATTCACTGTCGAAATAATCGACCGAAATCGCCGCGCGGCCCGTCAGGCGGCGGGTGATCGAACGATTATAGGCCCCTGATACACCCACGGCGGTGACATCATTATTGACACCGGCAGAATCGAACCAGTTGACATAGGCATTGGTCGAAATGTTGGCATTCGCGCCCAAGTCCCGCGCAAGCCCCGCGATCACGTAATAGCTTTCGTCGGTCAGGCCGTTGGCTGGCGACAAGGCCGTGCCCGCCGCCGCTATGAAGGTGCGCCGGTCATAGCCTGCGCCGAGCGACGCGCTGGTGCGCCCGATCCGGCGTTGATAGGACGCGCGCACCCCGCGCCCGCGGAACGCCGCTGATCGCACCGAACCCAGCCCGCCAATCGTGGCGATGCCATCGGTGCCGGTCACCAGCCCGCCGAAATCGCCGGTCACCGGATTGCGAATCGCCTCGAAATCGCTCGACAGCCCGGCCAGCGCATTATTGAGCACGCCGCCAGCCCCCGTCACCCCATCATAGGCCGACACCGCAAAGCTGCTGCGCTGGCTGGGGGCGTAGGTGAAGGTGCCGTAATAGGTGGTGGAATCATACCGCCGCCCGACCGAAGCCTGAAGGTTGGTGCGCGAACTGGGCCGCCACAGCACGCCCACGTCCCACAGCAAGCCATCGACATCGAAGGCAATCCGGCGCGGCGCAGATTTATCCGTGACAAACCGGCCATTGGCATCAATCACCGGCGCGCCGTTGGTATCGCGCAGCGCATCGCGGCTGGAAATCTCGACATCTTCATAACCCGCACCCGCCACCAGTGCGAGCGAGGGCGAAATCGGCAAGGTGACATCGCCGCGCACGTAAAGATCGCGCACGCGTTGATCGAGGTTGCCGATATCTTCCTGAAATCCGCCGGCGGTCACCGCAAGGCCTACCGGCGCCACCACGTCGGGGCTGACCCCGGCCCGGATCTGCCCAAGATAGGTCACGCTATCGTCGAAAACATCGACGCTTTCGCCCTGAGTGTTGACCAGGAAATCGTCGTTTTCAAAGCGGTTATAGCCAACCCTTGCCACTCCTTGCAGATCGACACCGCCGACGCGGGTGTTGAGGCTTGGCCCGGCATAGACGCTGTAGAACCGGCTTTCGGCATCCTCGCTTGGCAGCGGATTATTGGTTGTCCCGCCGCCGCCATCAAACCGCGTGCGCGCGGCGAGGCCGCCCGCTTCAAAGCTCAGCGCATTGGGGATCACCGCCAGCGTGCCGCGCGCGACCCCGCTGATGGTGTCGGAATCAACATCGTCATCACCGTAGGAAATGTTGCGCTCATAGCGCAGCGAAACCGCCACGCCGCTGTTGCGGCCCTGCACGTTGATATCGACCCCGGCGGCGACCTGGGTATAGGTCAACACATCATCACCCGGCGTCAATTCAGCCGAGATGATCTGCGAAACTTCGATATAGGGCTGCACCACTGCGGCGCGGCGCGTGCCCGCGCTGTCCTCGCTACCGCCAAAGGCCTGGCCCTGATCCTGCGCGACTGCCGGGCAGGCACCCGCCACGGCTGCGGCAGCAGCTATCAGTGCGGACCAAAGCGAGCGCCCACGCATCATCATTTCCCCTTGGCCCCGTAAGAGCCAAAGCGCCGACCCGAAGGGCTGTAGCGCGCAGCGTTGAGCAGCAATTTGATATCCCCGCAGGCCGACAGCAATTGCTGCGCATCTTCCAGCGCGGCGCGGCTCGTTTCGTCGGCGCGCACCACCAGCAACGCCTGCCCGACATGGGCGGCAAGTTCGGCGGCCGCCGACGCGGCAAGCGCGGGCGGGGTATCAAAAATCACGATCCGGTCCGGCGCGCCCTGCGTCAGCCGGTCGAGCACTTCACCGGTGCGCGCGCTCGCGAGATATTCGGCGTCGAGCGATGTCGCGGTGCCCGCAGGCAGCACGAACAGGCCGTCAATATCGGTCGCAATCACCAGCTTTTCGGGCAGGATTGCGGGATCGGAAAGCGCATCCATCAGGCCGCGTTCGGCTTCGATCCCCAGCCGCTTCGCCACCGATGGCTTGACCACATCGGCATCGACCAACAGCACTTCCAGCCCGCGTTCAGCCGCCAGCGCAATCGCAAGGTTGATGGCGCAATAGGTCTTGCCCTCCCCCTGATGCGGGGAACATACCAGTATCCGGCGCGCCAGCGGGGTATCGCCCGCGCGCGCATCGGCGAGCAGATCACGTTTGACGATCCGGAACTCCTCCAACAGGCCTGTCACCGGGTCTTCAGGCACGATCAGGCCTTCGTCGCGCAGGTGATCGCGGTCGATCGATACAACCGGGCCGCCAAACGCCACGGCACGCGGCGCGGTTGGAGAGGGGGCGGGAGCAGGCGCGGCGGGTTGCGGCTGAGCGGCAGGCGCAGCGACTGGCGCTGCATTTTGCTGCGGCGGTTGCGGCTGCGGCGTGGGCGCGCGGCGTTGTGGTTCGGGAACCGGCGGCACCTGCGGCACGCGCACCGGGCCAAGCCCGAACGCGGCATCGGCCCGTTCAAACAGCGACGCAGGCGTTGCGCCTTCGCGGTTGATCTTGCTCTGTTCGGTCATCGGATTGCCCCCACCCTCATGCAATCGTTCCGACAGCGATGATTTCAATGGCGACAAGCACCACGAACATCGCCACCAGCCCGGTGCAGGCCCCGGCAAACTGCTTCAGCCGCTTGCGTTCAATCACCCGCGCGGCATCGGATACCGTCAGCGAAATCGAACCGATCACCGGCAGATCAAACGCGCGCTCCAGCTTTTGCGCCGTGGCAAAGCTCGATTTCACCTGGCTCAGCCCATAGGCCGCAGCCGCGCCCGCGCCGAACCCGACAATCAGCACGCCAAACAGCAGCAGTGGACGATTGGGTGCTGCCGGTTTCTGCGGCACGCCGGGTTGCTGGATCACATCGAAACGGAACTGGCTGGCCTTGTCCTCAACCTGCCCGCGCGTGCGCAGCGCCTCACGGTCTTGCAGCAGCTTTTCATAATTCTGGCGCAGCACGTCGTAATCGCGGCTGATGCGGTTGGCTTCGGCGGCAACGGTCGGCTCGCTCGCCTGACTTGCCATCAATGCGGCAAAATTGCTCTGCAAAGCGGCGCGGCGCGCCTGCAAGGCTTCAACCCCGGCCTGCCGTTCGCTGCGGATCGCGATCAGCGAAGAATGCGCCGGGTTGGGCGTGCCGCCGGCATCATCACCAGCTGCGGCGGCCTGCTGCGTCAGGATCGCCACCTGCCGCTTGGTGGAAATTACATCAGGGTGATTATCGGTCAGCCCGCGTGCGCGCAGTTCTGCCAGCTGGGTTTGCGCCTGCTGCAACGCGGCGCGCGGGCCGGTGGCATCGCGGCCTCCCGCCAAGGTGCGCGGGGTGGTGGCCAACTGGCTGGAAATCGCCGCCAGCGCGCTTTGCGCAGCGGCCAGGTTGGCATCGACATCGCGCAGTTCGGCGCGCGCCTGCTGCACCTTGCTCGAAAGCGTCGCCGACCCGCCGATCAGTTCGGGATATTGCGCTTCGAACGCCAGGCGGCGTTGTTCGGCCTGTTCCAGCTCAAGCTTGCGTTCGTCCAGCTGCCGATCAAGATCGCCGATCGCTGTGCTGATCCCGGTGCGGTTGCCGATGACGTGTTCTTCGCGCAGGATATCAAGCAGTTTCTGCACCACATCGCGTGCCAGCACCGCGTTTTCCGCGTCAGACAGGTCGCGGCGACCGATTTGGGCGGTGATTTCGAACAGGTTATCCTGCTCGCTCGTCACCTTGACCTTCTTTTCCAGCTCGGCAATCGCGGTGTCCAGCGCACCGCGTTCGGTGATGCCTTCGCCCAGCCGGGTGGCAGTGATCACCTTTTCGAGGTTCTTGGCGCTCGACAAGGTTTGCCGCACGCGCATGATTTCTTCCTTGCCGTCGCCAGCAATGCCGAGCTGTTTGGACAGCACATCCTGCACATCAACGTAAACGCGCGCCTTGGATTCGTACGAATTGGGGATCATCGCGATCACCAGCCAGCCCAGCAGGCACACGCCCCACGCGACCGCAATCGCGATCCAGCGCCGGTGCCAGACCGACCACAGCGCCGCGCGCAATTCGTCGAATATCTCGCTCATGGGTGCAACGGCTCCGTCAGAACCGGCTTTCGGGGATGATGATCGTATCCCCCGGCATCAACAGGACATTGGCGGTCGCATCGCCGCGACGGATCAGATCCGACAGGCGCAGGCGATATTCGACCTGTTCACCGCTGTCGCGATCAAGCCGGATCAGTTTGGCGCGGTTGCCTGCGGCAAATTCGTTCAAGCCGCCGACGGCGATCATCGCGTCGAGCACGGTCATGTTGGCGCGGAATGGCAGCGAGGCCGGTTGCCCGGTCGCGCCGATGATCCGCACCTGCTGGGTAAAATTGCCCTCGGGCGTGTTGACGATCACCGAGACGATCGGCTGTTCGATATATTTCGCCAACTCGCCCGCGATGTATTCCTGCAATTCGGTGCTGGTTTTGCCCACCGCCGGAATGTCCTGCACCAGCGGGATGGTGAGCCGCCCGTCGGGGCGCACGCGCACCTTGTCGGCGGAAAGTTCGGGGTTGCGCCAGACGTGGATGGTGATCTCGTCGAGCGGGCCGATGGTGTATTCCTCGCTCGGCGCGATTTCCGTGCTCGAATAATTCGCAGGCGGCAGTTCCTTGCCCCCGGCGGCACAGGCGGCAAGCGCCAGCGCAGACAGGCTCAGGGTCGCCAAACGGGGGAGAGACGGGAAAGTAAACATCGACGCACAAGTCCTTGGCCAAAGTTCGCGAGGGCCATGTGCACGCCGCAGGAGCGACCTGCGACACATGGTTCTGCGCTGAGGATCGCTTGTCGTCGAAATTGGTGAATATAATGTTAGTTATAGAGCGCCAAATGCGGCCCCATCCCGATCCGGGACAGCGGATTTGCGCGGGTTAACGCGCGGCGCGGCCGGTGCACTTCACACCAGCATTTCCGCCGCCGGGCCGTGGCCGAGAAAGGCGGCCGGCGATGCGCTTGCCCCGTAAGCCCCGGCGCAAAACACCGCGACCAGATCGCCCACCTGCGCCTCCGGCATCGCAGCCGCATCGGCGAGCCGATCGAGCGGGGTGCACAGACAGCCAACGATGTTGACTTCCTCTGTCGGCTCCGCGCCATAACGCGTTGCAATCGCAGAAGGATAGTTGCGCCGCACCACCGTGCCAAAATTGCCCGACGCCGCCAGTTGGTGATGCAACCCGCCATCGGTAACAAGATAAGTCACCCCGTGGCTGACCTTGCGATCAATGATCCGGGTGAGATAGACGCCCGCTTCGCCCACCAGATAACGCCCGAGTTCAATGCACAATTCGGTTTCGGCCAGCACCGCAGGCAGGCTCTCGACCCGCTCGGCCAGTGCCGCGCCGACCCGCGCCAGATCGACCGGCGTATCGCCGGGGAAATAGGGGATTCCCAGCCCGCCGCCCATGTTCAGTTTGGGTAAGGGCTGGCCGATATCCCCTGCCAGTTTTGCAGCCAGTTCCAACACGTTGCCCTGCGCTTCGATGATCGCGTCTGCGCTCAGCGCCTGGCTGCCGGTGAAGATGTGCAGCCCGCGCCATTCGGCCCCTGCGGCGATGACATGGCGGGCCAGCGCGGGCACCTGATCGGCGTCCACCCCGAACGGCTTGGCCCCGCCGCCCATCTTCATGCCCGATCCCTTGAGTTCGAACGAAGGATTGACCCGGATCGCGATGCGCGGCGCCTTGCCCAACCGCTCCCCGATGGCGAGCGCGCGCGCCGCCTCGCCCGCGCTTTCGCAATTGAGCGTCACCCCGACCGCAATCGCCGCCTCCAACTCATCATCGCGCTTGCCCGGCCCGGCAAAGCTGATGCGCGCAGGATCAATCCTGACAGCGATGCAAAGGCCGAGTTCTCCCGACGAGGCAATGTCGAACCCATCGACCAACGCCGCCATATGGCCGATCACCGCCAGATGCGGATTGGCCTTGACCGCGTAATTGATCCCCACCCGTGCGGGCAGCGCCATGCGCAATGCGGCGACGCGGGCATCGAGATGCGCGCGCGAATAGACAAACAGCGGCGTGCGCCCCGCCTCTGCCACCAATTCGCTGACACGCCGCCCGTCGATGGCGAGTTCTCCATCAATCGCGGTGTAACCGGCGGGGATCGGGCCAACGGGCTTCATTGTGCAAATTCCTGTGTGAGTTCAGCCTGCAAAACGGTGCGGTCAATCTTGCCATTGGGGTTCAACGGCATCGCATCGCGCCAGTGGATCATCTGCGGCTGCATGAAATTGGGCAATTCGCGCTTGAGCCGGATCGGCAGCTCCGCGCGCGCCTCATCCTCGCCCGCTCCGCGCACCACCAGATGAACCGCTTGGCCCAACCGCGCATCCGCCACGCCAAGCGCCACGGCTTCCGCCACCAGCCCGGTAGCAAGGGCCGCCTCTTCAACCTCCTGCGGGCTGATGCGGTTGCCCGCGCTCTTGATCATCGCATCGCGCCGTCCGGCGAAATAGAGCAATCCATCCGCATCACGCCGCACCCTGTCGCCTGACCACACGGCAGTGCCGCCATAGGTGGACTCTGCGGGCGCAGGCTTGAACCGTTCAGCGGTGCGCGCCGGGTCTTGCCAGTAACCCTGCGCCACCAGCGGGCCGCAATGCACCAGCTCACCCTCCTCGCCATCAGCCGCGATGCCGCCTGCATCATTGATAACCAGAATCTCTGCTATGGGTATTGCCTTACCCATTGAAGTCGGATGCGAATCGACCAGAGCAGGATCGAGGAAGGTTGATCGGAACGCCTCGGTCAGACCATACATCGGGAACAGCTTTGCCGCCGGGAACATCCCACGCAACGCCGTGACCAGATCAACCGTCAACGCCCCGCCGCTATTGGTCAACCGCCGCAGCGGCGCGCGCGCCTCATCCGGCCAGTCAATCTCGGTCAGTTGCACCCACAGCGGCGGCACGGCGGCCAGCGTGGTTACACCATGCTTTGCGCAGGCCTTGGCCACATCCTTGGGGAACAGGAAATCGAGCGGCACCACGCAACCGCCAGCATACCAAGTCGAAAACAGCTGGTTCTGCCCGTAATCAAACGACAGCGGCAGCACCGCCAGCGTCACATCATCCGCTGCCAGCCCAAGATAATGCGCCACACTCACCGCGCCGAGCCACATATTGGCATGGCTGAGCATCACGCCCTTGGGCTTCCCCGTAGAACCCGAGGTGTAGAGAATCGCCGCCAGATCATCGGGATCAGCCGCAGATGGGCCAAGTTCGCGCCCCGTCGTGGCAGCCGCCGCCAACGCCTCACCCTCGCCCAGCGCCGCGCAGCCCGGTGGCAGATCACCCGGTTCCAGCGAAGCCAGCCGCGAACCCGTGCCGATCAGCAGCCGCGCCCCGCTATCGCCGAGAATATGCGCCGCCTGCGCGCGTTTGAGCAGCGGGTTGATCGGCACGTGCACCAGCCCCGCACGCGCCGCCGCCAGCGGCAGCAGGCAGGTGAGTTCGCCCTTCGCCGCCCAGCTTGCCACCCGCGCGCCCTTGTGTGGCACCATCCCGGCCAGCCACCCGGCCAGCACAGCAACACGCTGTCTTAACTGATTGTGGTTAAGCGTGGCGTCGCGCAAGCGCAGCGCCGGGCGCTCCCCATGCCCCATCGCCCCGGCCAGTTCGGCCAAGTGATCGAGCGGACGCGGGGAAGGATCGGGCGTGGTGGGCATCGGCAGGAGTATTCTTTCAGTGATCGAAACGCGGTATCACGATAGCGTTAACGTCTTGCAAGCCCTCACTGCGGGCGCAGGCGCTGCGCCGTTTGACCGCGCCGATTGGTTTGCGCTGATCGCCGATACCGGCATCACGCCGCTGATCGCCACTGCCAGCGACGGCGAAAGCACCGCCGCGATGGCTTTGACCGAGGATGGCGGACGGATCACCCCCTTGCGTAATTGGTACAGCTTCACCTGGCGCGCGCTGGCTCCTGAAGGCGCGGCGGGCGACCGGCTGTTGGCCGTGATCGCCAAGGATCTGAAAACACGCGGCTGGCGCGTCACGCTCGAACCCGTGCCGGGGGAGGGTGGCTCGGCCGAGCGGCTGGCGCAGGCGTTTCGCACGGCCGGGTGGCGCGTCAGCGTCGAGGAATCGGACACCAACCACGTCCTCCCCTTGCGCGGACGCAGCTTTGCCGAATATTGGGAAAGCCGCCCCGGACAATTGCACACCACGCTGAAACGCAAGGCCAAAAAGGTAGAAACGCAGGTGCTCACCCGCTTCGATGTAGACGTGTGGGATGAATACGAGGCAATCTATGCCGCCAGCTGGAAACCCGCCGAGGATCACCCTGCAATGCTGCGCGCCTTTGCCAAGGCCGAAGGCGCGGCGGGACGATTGCGGCTTGGTGTGGCACGGGTCGACGGCGTGGCGGTGGCAGCGCAATGCTGGACGGTAGAAAATTCAATTGCCTACATCCACAAGCTCGCCCATCTTGACAGCTACAAGCCACTATCGGCGGGCACCACGTTAAGCGCGGCGCTGTTTGCCCACGTGATCGACATCGACCGGGTCGAGTTGGTCGATTTCGGCACTGGTCATCAAAGCTACAAGGCCGATTGGATGGAGGACGTGCGCCCACGCTATCGCATCGATTGTCTCGACCCGGCACAGCGGCGAAGTTGGGCACCGCTGGCCAAGCGAATGCTGGCGGGGCTGCGCGCCTAACAGGCCCGCAATACTTGCACCCGCGCGCGCGCATGGCTAAGCCCCGCGGCCAAGCTTGGAGACAGGGATCAAGGTACCCCAATGAGCATCACGCCAATCATTGATGGCCAATTGGACGAAGCCGCGCTCGACCAGCAATTGCAGACGCTGATCGCCGATGTGCTGGGCCTTGATCCGGCGCAGGCGGCTGCGTTTGACGCGTATTCGGGGCTGTTTGGCCACTTACCCGAACTCGATTCGATGGCGGTGGCGGGCCTGCTTACCGAAATGGAAGACCGGTTCGGCATTGTGATCGAAGATGACGATGTGGATGGCGAAATGCTCGAAACCTATGGCGGGCTGCGGGCATTTGCGCGTGCCAAGCTAGACCCCCTCCAGACCCACTCTTGACCCCCTTTAAGCCCGTGCTTGCGTGAGTTTCACGTGGAACATTCCGGCCCTTGATGGCAGCATTGCGGGTGAAGAACTGCTGTTGGCATTCGACCGGGGCCGCCCGGCTCGGGTGCTGATATTGCCCGCATGGTTTGACGAGGCAAACAAGCTGCGGCGCTTTACGGTCGAGGTTATGCGGCGGCTCGATGCAGCCGGAATCGACAGTTTTCTGCCCGATCTGCCCGGTTGCAATGAAAGCCTCGCCCCGCTCGCGGATCAGACGTTGGAGGGTTGGCGCAGGGCTGCCGATATTGCCGCCACCAGCTTTGCCGCGACCCATGTGCTGGCGATCCGCGCAGGTGCAATGCTGGCCCCGGCGGGGCTGCCGGGGTGGCATTATGCTCCGCAATCCGGCCCCAAACTGCTGCGCGGCATGATCCGCGCCCGCACTATTGCTGCGCGTGAGGCCGGGATTTCAGAGACTTCTGACGAGCTGTTGGCCATCGGCCGAAGCGAGGGGCTAACGCTCGGCGGCTGGCACCTGGGCGCGGCAATGATTGCGGCGCTGGAGATCGCAGAACCCGCCCTCGCCCCCGGTCAGCACGGTATCGCGCAGCTGGAACTCGGCGGCCCCGGCCTGTGGCTGCGCGCCGAACCTGCCGAAGACGCCGCGCAGGCTGACGCTCTGGCTACAATCATCATCGAGGCACTGGCATGACCCGCCTCCCGCTCACCTTCGGCTGCGGCAGCCAGACGCTGGCGGGCACGCTCGACACCGCGCCGGGCACCTGCGGACTGCTGATCGTCAGCGGCGGCAATGAAATCCGCAGCGGCGCGTTTGGTGGGCAGGCGCAGCTCGCCGCGCGCATTGCCCGCGCCGGGTTCCCGGTATTCCGGTTCGACCGACGCGGGGTGGGAGACAGCGAGGGCGAAAACCGCGGATTTCGCAAAAGCGCGAACGATATCGCCGCCGCGCTCGACGCATTCCGGGCGATGGCCCCGCAGATCACCCGCGTGGTCGCTTTCGGCAATTGCGATGCTGCTTCGGCACTGATGCTGGCAGGCGGTGCGGGATGCGATGGGCTGATATTGTCAAACCCGTGGACGATTGAGCAAGACGACGGGGCCGAGGATGATACCACCCCGCCCCCCGCAGCGATCCGCGCGCGCTATCTCGAAAAGCTCAAAAACCCGCGCGAAATTGCGCGTTTGCTGGGCGGCGGGGTTGATCTGCGCAAGCTGGCGCGTGGTCTCACCCGTTCGCTGCGCCCTGCCCCGCCGCCATCAACGCTGGCCGAGGAAATGCGCGCGGGGCTGGCAGGCTTTGCTGGCGATGTCCGCATCCTGCTCGCCACCGCGGACCGAACCGCGCAGGTATTCGAGAGCGCATGGAACCCATCCGACCCGCGCATCCGGCGCTGCGACGGGGCAGGCCACGCCTATGTTGAGCCAGAACATCGTGACTGGCTGAAGGCCGAAATCCTCAGCGCATTACGCGCTTAACGCTCGAAATAACTCACCAATTCGACATGGGTGGACCACCGAAACTGCCCGACCGGGCGCAGTTTGGTCAAGCTGAACCCGGCGGCCGTTAACGTCGCCGCATCGCGCGCCCAGCTTGACGGGTTGCAGCTGACATAAACCACCCGCGCCAGCGTACTCGCCGCGATTTCAGCCACTTGCGCCCGTGCGCCCGCACGCGGGGGATCGAGCAGCACGGCATCAAAGCGGTTCAATTCCTCAGGCTGCAACGGATTGCGGAACAGATCGCGGTGCAGCGCCAGCACGCCTCCGCCCGACTGTGCACCGGCCGATTTGCAGGCCAGATGCGCCGCACGCTCGGCCTCAACCGCCAGCACTTTTCGTCCCTGCCGCAGCGCAAAGGCAAAGGTGCCCAGCCCGGCGAACAGATCGGCCACCAACCGCGCGCTGCCGAGCCAGTCTGCGGCATCGGCGGCCATCCGGGCCTCGGCATCGTGGGTCGCCTGCAGGAACGCACCCGCTGGCAGGCTGACCGGCACCCCGGCAAGCGTTACTGTGGAGGGCTCAGGCTCCCACACGGTTTCCGGGCCATAGCCCTGATCAATGCTCAGCCGCGCAAGGCCCTGTTCACGCGCGCAATCGAGCGCGGCTTCGGTCGGCCCCAGCCCTTCAAGCGGGAAGTGCGCAAGATTTACGTCCACGCCCTGATCGGCGAGCGTCAGGTCGATCCCGACCATCACCTTTGGCCCATGCGCCGCGACAAACTTGCGCAAAGGCGCGATCAGCGCGGTCAGCGCGGGGTGCAGCACAGGGCATTCGGCCAGATCGACCACGCGGTGCGATCCGCCTTCGCGATAGCCCAGCACCGCGCCCCCGGCGGTGCGCAACCCATGCAACCCGGCGCGGCGGCGACTGGCGGGCGGCGAAAGGTGGACAGGCAGCAGTTCGGCAGGCTCAAGCCCCTGCCCTTTGGCGGCATTCACCACCCGGTCGCGCACGAAATCAGCCAGCACCGCGTCATCGGCGTGTTGCAGCTGGCATCCGCCGCAGGTTGCAAAGTGGCGGCAAGCGGGCGCAACATGGTGCGGCCCCGGCGTGATCGCCCCGCCCGCGTCCACCGCATCGCCCGGCACTGCGCCAGCCACATGGCGACCCGATGCGGCAACGCCGTCTCCCTTGGCGGCGAGGCGGATGATGGGTTCGGAAATGCTGCCGCTAGCGTTCATCGACAGGCCGCTAGCGCCTCTGATACCCGTTCGGCAAGCTGTGACGCGGTGAAAGCCGGGCCAGATCGCCGCGCGGCCTCCCCATGCAGCCACACCGCCTCGCAAGCTGCGGTGAAGGGATCGGTCCCGGTG
This sequence comes from Porphyrobacter sp. MBR-155, assembly GCF_040547625.1. NCBI lineage: Bacteria > Pseudomonadati > Pseudomonadota > Alphaproteobacteria > Sphingomonadales > Erythrobacteraceae > Porphyrobacter > Porphyrobacter sp. MBR-155. Next base: position 223,102 of record NZ_JBEPQB010000004.1, on the reverse strand, counting down.
ACCATCCGGCTCGCTGCTATCCCCGCCAGCACATCGCCCGTGCCCGCGACCGAGAGCCAGCTTGGCGCAGGCGTGCCGATCGCCAGCCTGCCATCGGGCGCGGCGATGACCGTGTCCGGCCCCTTGGCCAGCACCACCATGCCGGTCATCTTGGCGAGCGCCAGCGCGCGGGCCTGCCGCCCCTCGGCAATCACCCCGAACGTGCGGCACAGCGTTTCCAGCTCGCCATCATGCGGGGTGGCAAGCATTGGCACCTCGCGCGCGAGCATATTTGGCGCGAGCAGCACCAGCGCATCGGCATCAAGCACCAGCGTCTGCGCCCGTCGCAAAGCCTCACCCAGCGCCGCTTTCGCCGCGCCATCGCGCCCCAGCCCCGGCCCGACCAGCACCGCCGCCATGCGCGGATCGGCCAATGCTTCGGATAGCGGCGTGGTATCGACCACCAGATCGGGCGGCGTGCGCGGATCGGCTGCGCGACCGAGCAGCCTGACATAGCCCGCCCCGGCACGTTGCGCAGCGGCGGCGGCCAGCAGGCTCGCCCCCGGCATGGTACCGCCAACAACGCCCAGCAGGCCTCTGATATATTTATGACTATCTGCGGCAGGAGCGGCGATGCGAGGGCGCGTGATGATCTGCGCCGCCCCCTCGGTTGGCGCGATACCGATCGGCACAAGCCGCAACTGCCCCATCAGCGCACGCCCCGGCAGGCTCCAATGCGCGAATTTCCACGCGCCGAGAGCCAGCGTGAGATCAAAGCCGGGGAACCGCTCGTTCAGCACTGCGCCGCTATCGGATGCAATGCCCGATGGCACATCCACCGCGACACGATAGCGGTGCCGCGCCGCCAGATCGCGCAGTAACAACGCGTGTTCGGCTTCCAGCGGACGGGTCAGGCCGGAACCGAACAGGCAATCGACCAGCACATCGCCATCCGCGCCCGTTTGCATGGTCGCAGCGCCCCAACGCCTGCGCGCCTCCTTGGCCGCATCGGTCGTGGGTTCAAGCGGAGCGACAACGGTGACGGCATTGCCAGCATCGCGCAAAAGCCTTGCGATAACATAGCCATCGCCGCCATTGTTGCCGGGGCCGCACAGCACCGTGACACTGCGCCCCGCGGCGACGCGCCGGACCCATTCCGCCGCGCCGCTTGCCGCCACTTCCATTAATTCAACAACGCTCATCCCCGCATCGAACAGCGCCTGTTCGGCAGCGCGCATTTGCACAGTCGTGAGGACTTGCGCGGCGCTCACGGCTGAGCGGGTTCCAGCAGATCGGGCGGAATGCTGTACCGATCTTCGCCAATAGCGAATTGCACCGTGCCGCCCGTGCCGGGCTCCGGCACTAGCGGCTCCGCTCCGTCAAGCGGAGCCAGTGTGCCAGTGGCGAGGTCGCGGGAAAGCCGCCGGAACCCGCCATCAGGGTGATGGATCACGATGTCCTGCGTCCCGGCCACCAGTTCCAGCGTGCAAACCGGCGACAAATCCGCGCCCGCGCCGATCGCGCAATCGACGATGTCACCCGGCGGAGGCGGGCTTTCCGCTCCGCACGCCGTCAGCGCAAGCAATAAGGCGGCGCTAGATATCCGCAAACACATGGGTTTCCGCCTTCGCGCCGGGATGGGTCAGTGCTCCATAGCGCGCCGGCCCGACATTCTGGGCATAGCGCCACAAAGCGCCCGCCTGATAGTCATTGGAGCGCGGTTGCCATGCCTTGCGCCGCTCAGCCAGCACGTCATCGGCAACGTCAAGTTCGATCGTGCCCGCTTCGGCATCGATGCTGATGATGTCGCCATCCTCGACCAGCGCAATCGGGCCGCAATCGGCGGCTTCGGGGCAGACATGGCCGATGCAAAACCCGCGCGTTGCGCCCGAAAAGCGCCCGTCGGTGATCAGCGCGACCTTTTCGCCCATCCCCTGCCCATAGAGCGCGGCGGTGGTGGACAGCATCTCGCGCATTCCGGGGCCGCCCTTGGGCCCTTCGTAACGGATCACGATCACGCAGCCTTCGGCAATGTCGCGGCGTTCGACGGCAGCAAAGGCGTCCTCCTCGCATTCAAACACCCGCGCCGGGCCGCTGAATTGCAAGCGTGCCATCCCCGCAACCTTCACGATTGCACCATCAGGGGCAAGGCTGCCGCCAAGACCAACCACGCCGCCGGTAGGCGTGATCGGGGTCTTCACGTCGTAGAACACCTTTTGATCGGGGTTCCAGGTGATTTCATCGAGGTTTTCACCGATGGTCTTGCCCGTCACGGTGATCGGGTTGGGATCGATGAACCCGCCATCAAGTAGAGTTTTCATCGCCATATAGACCCCGCCCGCTTCGTGCATATCCTTGGCGACATACCTCCCGCCGGGCTTCAGGTCAGCGATGTAAGGCGTTGATTTGAAGATTTCGGCGACGTCAAACAGGTCGAAATCGATCCCGCATTCGCTCGCCATGGCGGGCAGGTGCAGCGCGGCGTTGGTCGAACCGCCGGTGGCCGCCACAACGCGCGCAGCGTTTTCAAATGCGGCGCGGGTGCAGATATCGCGCGAGCGCAGGTTGCGCGCCACCAATTCCATCACCTGCGCGCCTGCCGCCCGCGCAATTTCTTCGCGCGAAGTGTAAGGTGCCGGTGTCATATTGCTGTTCGGCAGAGATAATCCGATAGCCTCACCCACGCAGGCCATGGTATTGGCGGTGAACTGACCGCCGCACGCGCCGTGGCCGGGACAAGCGACCTTTTCGAGCGCGATCAGTTCTTGCAGCGGGCAATTTCCAGCCGCGAATTGCCCCACCGCCTCGAACACATCGACCACGGTCACATCCTTGCCGTGGTGAGTGCCGGGCAGGATCGACCCGCCATAGACGAAGATCGACGGCACGTTGAGCCGTAGCATCGCCATCATCATGCCGGGCAGGCTCTTGTCACAGCCCGCGAACCCGACAAGCGCGTCATAACAATGGCCTCGCACGGAAAGCTCGACCGAATCGGCAATCACTTCACGACTGATGAGCGAGGATTTCATGCCTTGATGGCCCATCGCGATGCCATCGGTGACGGTGATGGTGTTGAACCGGCGCGGGGTGCCGCCGCCTGCGATCACGCCTTCGCGGCAGATATCGGCCTGCGCGTTCAAGGTTGTGTTGCACGGCGCGGAATCGTTACCCGCGCTCGCCACGCCGACGAAGGGCCGGGCGATGTCTTCCTCGGTCATGCCCATCGCGTAGTAATAGGACCGGTGCGGGGCGCGCTCCGGCCCGACCGAGACGTGGCGGCTGGGGAGCTTGGACTTGTCAAACGTGCGAGACATAAGATTTCCTGTTTCGGGGATTTTGCGAAACTTCCCCTGCCTTCAGGTGAGCGCCGACGCAACCCTTTGCGCAAGATCGGCGAGCAACGCGGCCCAGCGGGCGTGGTCTGCGGGGGTTCGGGCCAAGTCTTGCCGGATTTCGATACCAAGATAGCGCCTGTCCGCCAATTCGGCATGGCGGTTCATGGTGTAATTGAGATCACGGCCCGAATAAGGGAGGTTGTCGCCCACGATGAGTCCTCGCTCCGCCAGCAGCGGGATGGCGATGCGCGCGGCGCGGTCGTCCTGATTGTAGAGCACGCCAGCTTGCCACGGACGCGCCTCTTCGCGCGAGGCAAGCTGCGGGGTAAAGCTGTGGAGAGAGAGGATCAGCGCCGGTTCGGCCGCCGCCAGCCATTGCTCCAGCCCGGTGTGATAGGGCCGGTGGAAGCGGGTGAGCCTTGCCTTGCGATCCGCGCCGATATTGCCGGGGATCGGGTGGCCGTCGCTGGTGTCGGGGACAAGGCCGGGCGCGGTTTCCTCACGGTTGAGGTCGCACACGAGGCGGCTGATGGCGGCGATGTGTGCGGGGATGGCGTGGGTATGTGCCAGTCGTTCGGCAATGGCTTCGGTGCCGATATCAACCGCGATGTGGTCTTCCAGCAAGCGCGCAGGGATGCCGAGATCAATGCCTTGCGGCACATGGTTGCTGGCATGGTCGGCAACGCAGACGATCCCGCCGGGGGTGGGCGTGCCGCGTTGGCGGAAGGGCAAAGTCACAAACCCAACCCCCGTTCGTGCTGAGCTTGTCGAAGCACTGCAATTCTTTTGCGGAGGCAGTGGCTTTCAAGCAAGGACGGCCCTTCGACAAGCTCAGGGCGAACGGATTTGCGGAAAATCACCGCAGCCGTCCCGCCATCGTCCACCACGCGGCGGGCATGGCCGCCCGCGCCGCATCGCGGACTGTAATGGTCTCATACAGCGCAAAACAGGTCGCGCCAGAACCGGACATTCGCGCGAGCCACGGCTTGGTTGCCTGCAAGGCCGCCAGCACCTCGGCGATCACCGGACATAGCGAAATCGCCGGGGCTTCGAGATCGTTGCGCCCTTCCAGCGCGATTTTTGAGGCGGGGCCTTGCGGCAGCGCGCCCCGGTCTTCACCATCCCACGCCTTGAACACCGGCCCGGTCGACAGCGGCACGCGCGGGTTGACCAGCAGGACGGGGGTTCCGGCATGGTCGTCCTCGACCGCAAGCTGCTCGGTGCCGGTGCCGAGACCAATATGGGTGCGGCTGAGCACGCAGGCAGGTACATCCGCGCCGAGTTTTGCGGCCTTTGCCTGCCAGTCGTCCGGCAAGCCGTGCAGCGCTTCGACGATTCGGAACACCGCCCCCGCATCCGCCGACCCGCCGCCAAGGCCAGCCGCAACGGGAAGGTTCTTCTCCAGCGTCACCGCAAGGCCCTGAGTGCGCGGCAGGGCGCCCAAGGCGCGGGCAACGAGGTTGTCGAAGGGATTGTCGAGCCCACCCGCAAACTCGCCGAGCGTGGTGACACTGTCGGCGGCGGCAGGCGCGGCGCTCAGCACATCGCCCGCATCGACGAAGGCGAACAGGGTCTCGAGGTCGTGATAGCCGTCCTCCCGCCGCCTGCGGACATGCAGCGCGAGGTTGATCTTGGCGTAGGCGGTTTCGGTCAGAGCCACCGTCAGTCGCCGAGCGATGGGCCTGACTGGCTGGCCTTCCTGTCAAGCCACACCGAGTAGAAGGCGCCCAGTCCTACGGCATAGAGGAGCGGAAGTGGGGCCTCATGCTTCCAGACGCCGAGCTCCTTGGCGAGCCGGTTCGCCGATACCGCGAGCCCGAAGAGCGACACGAGCGCCACAAACCAGAAAAGGACAAAGATCGCGGTCGGCACGAGCAATTGGTCAGCACTGCTCCCTCGGCTGATCAACATCGAGAGCACGAACATGCCGAGCATCGCTCCAAGGAACGCCAGCAGCCAAACGCGATGGAGTTGGAACGCGCTCACGATCACATATTCGGATAGTTCGGCCCGCCGCCGCCCTCAGGCGTTACCCAGTTGATGTTCTGGTTGGGGTCCTTGATGTCGCAGGTCTTGCAGTGGACGCAGTTCTGCGAGTTGATCTGGAACTTGGGGCTGCCGTCAGCTTCCTCCAGCCATTCATACACCCCCGCCGGGCAGTAACGCGCCGAGGGGCCGCCGAACACCGCCAACTCGCTCGCCTTTTGCAAGCCTAAGTCCGCCACCTGCAAATGCAACGGCTGATCCTCGGCGTGGTTGGTGTAGCTATAGGCGACGTTGGTCAGCTTATCGAAGGTGATCACGCCATCCGGCTTGGGGTAGTCGATCTTGGGATAAAGATCGGCGCGGCCGGTCATTTCGTGATCGGCGTGGAACTTCATTGTGATCGGCAGGCCGATCTTGAGCTGGCGCATCCACATGTCGATCCCGCCGAGCAGCGTGCCGATGTCATCGCCGTACTTCTCCATCGCCGGGAGAACGTTCTTGACCTTCTGAAGCTCGTCTCCAACCCAGCTGCCGCGCACGGCAGGCTCGTAATCGGTGAGCTCGGTCTTCTCGTGGCCCGCGGCGATCGCCGCAGCGACGCTTTCGGCCGCCAGCATCCCGCTCTTCATCGCGGTGTGGCTGCCCTTGATGCGCGGCACGTTCACAAAGCCCGCCGCGCAGCCGATCAGCGCACCACCGGGGAAAGCGAGCTTGGGGATCGACTGCCAACCGCCGTCATTGATGACGCGGGCGCCGTAGCTGACGCGCTTACCGCCTTCGAGATATTCGCGGATCGCTGGGTGCTGCTTCCAGCGCTGGAATTCCTGATAGGGCGAGACCCACGGGTTCTTGTAGTTGAGCCAGGTCACAAAGCCGAGCGCCACCTGCCCATTGGCCTGATGGTAGAGGAACCCGCCGCCATTGCTGCCGCTCTCCGACAGCGGCCAGCCCTGCGTGTGGATCACCCGACCCGGCTTGTGCTTCGCCGGATCAATGTCCCACAATTCCTTGATGCCGAGGCCATAGATCTGCGGCTGGCAATCTGCCTCAAGATCAAAACGCGCCTTCATTCGCTTGGTCAGATGCCCGCGCGCGCCTTCGGCAAACAGGGTGTACTTGGCGTGGATTTCCATGCCGGGGGTGTAATCGGGTTTGTGGCTGCCATCAGCGGCGATACCCATGTCCTGTGTGATGACGCCAGCGACGCGGCCTTCTTCGTCGATCATCACCTCGGCAGCGGGAAAGCCGGGGAACACCATCACCCCCAACCCTTCGGCCTGTTCGGCCAGCCAGCGCGTCATGTTGCCGAGCGACCCCGTGTAGCACCCGTGGTTCGACAGGAACGAGGGCATGATGAGGTGCGGGATGGCGGTTTTGCCCGTCTTGGACAAAGCCCAGTGCCAATTGTCGGTCACCTGGGTTTCCGCCATCGGGCAGCCTTGCTCACGCCATTCGGGCAGTAATTCGTCCAAAGCCTTGGGATCGACCACCGCGCCCGACAGGATATGCGCGCCGATTTCCGAGCCTTTCTCCAGCACGATCACCTCAAGCTCAGCATTGATCTGCTTGAGTCGGATCGCCGATGCCAGTCCCGCCGGGCCACCGCCGACGATCACGACGTCGCAGGGCATTGATTCACGTGTCGTCATGGGGCTTTCCTGTTTGCTGATGCTTTGAGCGCGCCCGCCGCACACTCCGGCGAATTGATCTTATGACCCACTTGCTAACTGGGTATGGGACAGTCAAGACCTGCCTTCATCAGCATGACCCAACCGGCCCCCTCTCTAGCACGCGAATTCGACGCATCGCTCGCCTGGTGGCGCGCGGCCGGGGTGGACTGTGACTTTGCCGATGACGCTACGACGTGGTTGGCAGACGCGCCATTGGAAGCGGCTGCGACAGCGGGCGCTGCGTTATCTGGCGCACAGCGAACCGCGCCCTCGCCCGCCGGGCATGAAATGGCGCCGCAACGGATTGTCCCCTCGCCCGCCCCCGCCCCGGTGGCTCAGCGCCGCAACCTGCTGGGCGATTCGCCGCCCGCTGATCTGGCTGCGTTTCGCCAGTGGTGGCTGGAATCGCCCGAACTCGATACCGGCGGGCTTTATCCCCGGATTGCGCCGCGCGGCGATTCCGGCGCCGCGTTGATGGTGCTGGTGCCGCAGCCCGAGGAACACGACCGCGACGTGCTGCTGCAAGGGCCGCAGGGCCGCTTGCTGGCGAATATTCTGGCCGCGATGGGGCTGGATGACAGCGCGACTTACATTGCCTCTGCCCTGCCCTGCCACACACCGATGGCCGATCTGGCCAACTTGGCCGCTGGCGGAATGGACGCGGTGCTGGCGCATCACATTGCGCGCGCCGCGCCGCAACGCTTGCTGGTGCTGGGCACCGGGCTTGCACCGATGCTTGGCCCGCAAGACGATCAACCTTTACGTGAAATCAACCATAATGGTGGCAAGACCCCGGTCATGGTCAGTGAAACGCTTGATGCCATGATGGATATGCCCCGGCTCAAAGCCCGATTCTGGAAGAGATGGATGGAATGGTCAGCCTCAAACTAATGCGCAAGCGCGCCGGATTTGCGGCAATTGCCTTGGCGGGGCTGGCTCTGCCGGTCGCCGCACAGGCGCAATCGGGCAGCCTTGTCGCACAATGGGGCAATCAGACGCGCGGCGAAAGCGCGCTTCCAGCGGTGCTTGGGCAGGAAGAACGCGCGCATTACCGCCAGTTGTTCGCGGCGATTGATGCCCAGCAATGGAGCGTGGTTGAAGAACTGCTGGCACAGCGCCCCGATGGCGTTCTGACGCAGGTTGCCCGCGCCGAATATTACACCCACGCCAATAGTCCCAAAATTTCGCCCGAACAGATCGCTGCGTGGTTCACCGCCGGAGTCGAACTGCCGCAGGCCGATCAGCTGGTGCGGATGGGGGCCAAGCGCGGGGTCGAATACCTGCCCGCGCTTCCCCCTGAACAAGGCTTCGCCCGCCAACCCTATGCGCCAAAACGGATCCTGCCGCGCACTGTGAACGATGGCACGATGGCCGCCGCGACCGCATCGGCAATCCTTGAAGCGATCAAGGCTGACAATCCCGCCGAAGCCCAGCGCCTGCTGGCCGAAGCGGATTGGCAACTCTCCAGCGATGCCCGCGCCGAATGGCGCCAGCGCGTGGCGTGGAGCCATTATATCGAGAATGATGACGCTGCCGCGCTCGAACTGGCACGCACCGTTGCCGAAGGTTCGGGCGAATGGGTGGCTGAAGGCGCGTGGGTCGAAGGGCTGGCCGCGTGGCGGTTGGGCCATTGCTCGCTCGCCGGGGACGCATTTTCCCGCACCGCATCGCGCGCCTCGAATGTCGAACTTGCCGCCGCAGGCCACTACTGGGCGCACCGCGCAGCTGTGCGCTGCCGCGAACCGGGACAGGCGCAGCAGCACCTTTCCGCGGCCGCGCAGATGGACGAAACGCTCTACGGGATGCTCGCCGCCGATCAGCTTGGCATTGAACTGCCCGCCCACGCTCCGCCGCAGGCATTCGAGCGCACCGATTGGGAACAGCTGGCCCGCCGTGGCAATATCCGCGTGGCAGTGGCGCTGGCCGAGATTGGCCGCCCCGCGCTCGCCGATGAGGTGCTGCGCCACGAAGCGCGGATCGGCCCTGCCAGCCAGTTTGCCGCATTGTCGCGGCTGGCGCGCGAATTGGGGATGCCCGCAACACAATTGTTCATGGCGCACAACGCGCCTTACGGCACCCGCAGCGATCCATCGCTGCGGTTCCCGGTAGCGCGCTGGCAACCGGTAGATGGCTGGCAGGTCGATCCCTCGCTCGCCTTTGCCCACGCGCTGCAGGAATCCAATTTCCGCGCCACTGCGGTCAGCCCCGCCAATGCGCGCGGGTTGATGCAGATCACCCCGATCACCGTGCGCCAACACGCACCGCGCCTCAATATGAGCGCGTCCTACGTCAATCTCGACGATCCCGAAGTGAACCTGGCATTCGGCCAGCGCAATCTTGAAATGCTGCGCGATTCGCCTGCAACCGGCGGAACACTGCCCAAGATCATGGCCGCCTATAATGCCGGCCTGACCCCGGTGGCGCGCTGGAATTCCGAGATCAACGACCAGAACGATCCGCTATTGTGGATGGAATCGATCCCCTATTGGGAAACGCGCGGCTATGTTGCGATCGTGATGCGCAATTACTGGATGTATGAGCGCGCTGCCGGAGCGCCATCCCCCAGCCGCCGCGCGCTGGCGCAGGGTCGCTGGCCGGAATTTCCGCAAGCGCAAGCGGTGCGGTCTGCGCTGCTGGAACGCTAATGACGCGGTTTAAGCGCTGAGAACCCAGTTTTCGCTGGGATGAGGGATTGGGCTGGCGCGGATTAGGCAGCGCGAAGGGTTAACGCCTGCCCCTTACCCAAACGCCGCACCCACCTTGCCCGGTGCAAAGCGGATCAGGCGGCTGTCTGCCAGCGCGGCGGTGCGGTTCGCCACAGCCAGCTGGTAATCCGGGTCTTTGATCATATCGAAAAACGCGCCCGCATTGGCATATTGCGCGATAAAGCCATCGTGCCAGACGCGGTCATCCGGGCCAGTCACCATCGTCTGGAACGTGCCGCGCCACACGATGCTGCCGCCGACGCGGGCAAAGATCGGGCCGCTGGTTTTGCCGTATTCCTGATAGGCGCGCCGTCCGCTCCAGCCCTTGCCCGCATGTTCGTGGCCTTCCGGATATTCGGCATGGTCGCGGTAAAGCAGCAGGTTGAGCATCGCAATCGGCTCATCACGCGGCAGATCCTTGAACGCGGCGAAATTGGCGGGTGATGGGTCAATATAGGTTACGTTGGTCAAATCATTTCCTTCGTCATTGCGAGCAGCCGCACGGCTGCGCGGCAATCCATGAACCGGTCAGACGTAGCGAAGCGTCATGGATTACGTCGTCGCTACGCTCCTCGCAATGACGAGGAGAGATCAGGATCTATTCCGTCAAGATGTAATCGCTAAATCGGTCGCGCAGGTCTTTCTTTGAAATCTTGCCGGTCGCGGTGTGCGGAATGTCGTCGACGAATTCGACCGCGTCGGGCAGCCACCACTTGGCGACAATCGGTTTCAGATGCTCGATGATCTCCCCGCCGGTGACGTCCGCGCCAGCCTTCCTGACCACGAACAGCACCGGGCGTTCATCCCACTTTGGGTGGCTGATGCCGATGCAGGCCGCCTCAGCCACCGCCGGATGCCCGCAGGCGGCATTTTCCAGCTCGACCGAACTGATCCATTCGCCGCCCGATTTGATCACGTCCTTGGTGCGGTCGGTCAGTTGCAGGGTGCCATCAGGGTGCAGGATGCCGACATCGCCGGTATCGAACCAGCCATCATCGCCAACCGCGTCCTTCTCCGCCTTGAAATAGCGCTTGATGATCCACGGCCCGCGAATTTGCAGCGCGCCGCTGGTCTGGCCATCGCGCGGCAGTTCGGTGGTCATGTCGTCGAGATCGACGGTGCGCAATTGCACCCCGAAAATCGGACGGCCCTGCATCGCGATCTTTTCGATCCTTTGTTCAAGGGTCAGGCTGTCCCAATCCCAGGTCGGCCCGCCAACCGTGCCGATCGGGCTGGTTTCGGTCATCCCCCAGGCGTGCTGCACGCGGATGCCGCACTTCAAAAGCCGTTCGATCATGAACTTGGGCGCGGCTGATCCGCCGATGGTGGCGGCCTTCAACGGCGGCAGGTCGAGGCCATTGGCATCGCAATACTGAAAGTGCGCCAGCCACACCGTCGGCACACCCGCAGAATCGGTCACACCTTCGCGCAGCATCAGATCGTGCAGCACGGCGGGATCATTGACCGCCGAAAACACGAACTTTATCCCCGCCATCGCGCCCGCATAGGGCAAGCCCCAGCTCGCCGCGTGGAACATCGGCACCACGGGCAGCATCACCGAAGCGCTGGAGAAATTGAACGCCGATGGTTGCAGCCCGGCCATGGCGTGCATCACGGTGGAGCGGTGTTCGTATTGCACGCCCTTGGGATTGCCGGTGGTGCCGGAGGTATAGCAGATCATGCAAGGATCGCTTTCTGCCCCGCTGACCCATTCGAAGACGCCATCGTGCGCCCCGATCCAATCCTCAAACGCCGGGGCGTGATCGCCGCTATCGTAGCATATGTAATGTTCAACCATCGGCCAGCGCGATTTCATACGGTCGACAATCGGCTGGAACGCCGCATCGTAACACATCACCCGGTCTTCGGCGTGGTTGACTATATAGTCGAGCTGATCGTCAAACAGCCGCGGGTTCACCGTGTGCAGCACCCCGCCCATGCCTGCGACGCCATACCAGCTGACCAGATGGCGCGCGTGGTTCATTGCGAGGCTCGCGACCTTGTCGCCCGGTTTGAGGCCAAGCGCCTGCAACGCTTGGGCCATCATCAACGCATCGCGGCGGATACCGGCCCAATCGGTGCGGGTGACGCTGCCGTCGGCCCAGCGGGTAACGATTTCGCGCGTTGGCGCTTCACGGGCAGCGTGATCGATCACCGCCGTCACCCGCATCGTCCAGTCCTGCATTGCCCCAAGCCTTGATCCGGCCATCGCTGTCTCTCTCCCTCAATAGCGCAATTAATTGCGTCAAATTTGGTGAATCATGGCCATTCAATGCCCATCACTGGGCTGCTTGGCAATCATCCAACGTAGCCATCGCGCCGGTGACGAGCGGTTTGCGCCCCCGGCCGTGCGATGTGCGTGGAATTCACGCCACCAGCCGCAGCCGCGCTTTGCCCTTCAATGGCACCAGCGCGACATTGTCGATCCCCTCAACCGCCGCCAGCCGCTCCGCCAGTTCACCATTCAGCCAGAACCCGCCGCCCAGCCGCACCTGCGCATGGCCGTCCGCCGCCAGCGCAAGGCGCACCACCACTTCGCCGCTGCCGCTGCCGCTGCGCTGGTGTTCCTGCGCAAGATCGAGTTCGATCCGCAGTTCAAGCAGCGCCTCAATGCTGGCGATATCGGCGGTCAATTGCATCGCCGTCGCCCCGCTGACCGCCGCAAGGGGCCGCGCGCCGCGCACGGTCAGGCGCGGCGGCTCATCAGGGTTGGGCGCATCCAGCTCGACCGTCAGCAGCAGGCATTCGCCTTCCTGTCCCCAGCGTTCAAACTGCGGCACCAGCGCCTCTTCAAAACAGGCGGCGGAAAACTGGCCCGACGAATCCGAAAAATCCGCGCGCACAAAGGTGCCGCCCTTGCGGGTGCGCGCCTTGGTGATGCCTTCGACCAGCGCCGCCATCACCGCTGTGCCGCGCCCGCCCGGCGGCGCGCCTGCTTCCATCAGGCTCTGATAAGTGCGCGCGCCATTGGCCGAGGCGACATCGCGATATTGCTGCACCGGATGGGCGGAGAAATAAAAGCCGAAATTCTCACGCTCCTTCGCCATGCGCTCTGCCCGGCTCCACGCGGGGGCGGATTGCAGGCGCAAATCCTCCTCCGCCGCCGTCTCGCCGCCGAACAAAGCCGCCTGCCCGCTTGATCGTTCGCGCAAAGCGGCATCAGCCACCGCCACCAGCAGATCGGCATTGGCATAAAGCAGTCCGCGATCCGGTTCGAGGCCGTCAAACGCGCCCGCGCAAATCAGGCCTTCCAGCTGCCGCCGGTTCATGCTGCCCTGCGGCAAGCGTTCGAACAGGTCTTTGATGCTGGCAAAGGCCCCGCCCGCCTGCCGCTGCGCCGCGATCGCTTCCATCGCCTTTTCACCGACATTGCGAATGCCCGCGAGCGCATAGCGCACCGCGTAACCGTGATCGGTCTGTTCAACGGTAAAGCGCGCCTGACTGGCGTTGATATCGGGCGGCAACACCTCAACCCCGCCATTGCCGTTCGGGTAGCGTCGCGCATCATCGACAAACACGCTCAGTTTGTCCGACTGGTGCAGGTCGAAACACATCGACGCGGCGTAGAATTCTTCCGGGTAGTGCGCTTTGAGCCAACCCGTCTGATAGGCCAGCAGCGCATAGGCGGCGGCGTGGGATTTGTTGAAGCCGTAGCCGGCAAACTTGTCGATCAAATCGAACAGCTCGTTGGCGTGTCTGGCCTCAATGCCGGACACCTCGCGGCAGCCTTCGATGAAGCGTTGGCGCTGGACGTCCATTTCGGCCTGATTCTTCTTGCCCATCGCGCGGCGCAGCAGGTCGGCATCGCCGAGCGAGTAGCCCGCCAGCACCTGTGCGGCCTGCATCACCTGTTCCTGATAGACGAAAATCCCGTAGGTTTCGGCCAGAATGCCTTCCAGCTTGGGGTGCGGATATTCGATCGGCACCGCGCCCGCTTTGCGCTGACCGAACAGCGGAATGTTGTCCATCGGGCCGGGGCGATAGAGCGAGACGAGCGCGATGATGTCGCCGAAATTGGTCGGCTTCACCGCTTTCAGCGTACGCCGCATCCCTTCGGATTCCAGCTGGAACACGCCCACGGTATTGCCCGTCTGCATCAGGCTATAGACCGCCGGATCGTCCAGCGGCAGCGCCCCCAGATCAATGCTGATCCCGCGCTCCCCCAGCAGATCAACCGCCTTGCGCAGCACCGACAGGGTTTTGAGACCGAGGAAGTCGAACTTCACCAGCCCGCTGGATTCGACATATTTCATGTCGAACTGCGTCACCGGCATATCGGATCGCGGATCGCGGTAGAGCGGAACCAGTTGCGCCAGCGGACGATCCCCGATCACCACGCCCGCCGCGTGGGTCGATGAATTGCGCGGCATCCCTTCCAATTGCATGGCGAGGTCAACGAGGCGTTTCACCTCCTTGTCGTTATCATATTCGCGCTTGAACTCCGCCACCCCGTTCAGCGCACGCGGTAGCGGCCACGGGTCGGTCGGGTGGTTGGGGATCATCTTGCACAGGCGGTCGACCTGACCATAGCTCATCTGCAAAATACGCCCGCAATCGCGCAGCACCGCGCGCGCCTTCAGCTTGCCGAATGTGATGATTTGCGCGACGTGATCGCTGCCATATTTGGCCTGCACATAGCGGATCACCTCGCCGCGCCGGGTTTCGCAAAAGTCGATATCAAAGTCGGGCATCGACACGCGTTCGGGGTTGAGGAAACGTTCGAACAGCAGCCCCAGCCGGATCGGATCGAGATCGGTGATAGTCAGCGCCCAGGCGACTACCGAACCCGCGCCAGACCCGCGCCCCGGCCCCACCGGAATGCCCTGTTCCTTGGCCCATTTGATGAAATCGGCCACGATCAGGAAGTAGCCGGGAAAGCCCATTTTCACGATCACGTCGATTTCGAATTCGAGGCGGTTGAAATAGACCTGCCGATCTTCGGCCGGCAGGTCTGGATAGGCAGCCAATCGCGCCTCCAACCCCTTTCGCGAATCCTCCGCCAGCGCCCGCGCTTCGCCCGACAGGTCGCCTGCAAGGCTCGGCAGGATCGGCTTGCGATACGGCGGCGCGAAGGCACAGCGTTGCGCAATCACCAGCGTGTTGGCGGTCGCTTCGGGCAGGTCGGCGAAGGCCTCGTCCATCATGCTGGCCGATTTGACGAAAGCCTGCGGGTTGGAACGCGGGCGATCCTCGGCCTCGATCTGGGTCGAATGGGCAATGCACAGCATCGCGTCATGCGCCTTGTGCATGTGCGGTTCGGCGAAGTTGGCGGGGTTGGTGGCAACCAGCGGCAGATCGCGCGCATAGGCAAGATCGATCAGCGCGCTTTCTGCCCGTTCGCACACCGGATCACCGTGCCGCGCCAGTTCGATGTAGAGCCGCTGCGGAAACAATGCCTCCAACTGCGTGGCCAGCCGCGCCGCCGCTTCGGCTTGCCCATCGGCGAGCAACCGGGTCAGCCCGCCCTCTCCCGCGCCGGTCAGCGCTATCAGCCCGCCCGTATGCCCTTCAAGATCGGCAAGCGTAACGTGCGGGTCAAGCTCCAGCGGGCGATCAAGGTGGGCCTGCGATACCAGGTGGCACAGGTTGCCATAGCCTTCGTCATCCTGCGCCAGCAGTGCGAGGTAATCGATGCTGCGCGCGTCCGATCCTGCCACCCCTTCGCGCGCCACCCCCAGCAATGCGCCGATGATCGGCTGCACACCTTCGGCCTTGCACGCGGCGGCGAAGGGCATGACCCCGTAAAGCCCGTTGCGGTCGCAGATGGCGATGGCGGGAAAGCCGCGTTCCTTTGCCAGCTTGGCAATGTCCTTGGGATCGATTGCCCCTTCGAGCATCGAGAAGGACGAGAGCACGCGCAAGGGGACAAATGGAGCAAAAGCCATGATGCGACTATGCGCAAACAGGCTGCCAGCGCCAAGGGCGACTTCCACAGGAAACTCATGGTCGTCGTGCCAGCGAAAGCTGGCATCTCATGTTGCAAACGCGGCGCTCGCAATGACGAAGATATGCCTACAGCAGCTTTTCGATATCCTTGGCGATCCGTTCGGGCGCGTCGGTCGGACCGTAGCGTTTGACCACCTTGCCATCGCGGCCCACCAGAAACTTGGTGAAGTTCCACTTGATCGCGGTCGATCCCATCAGGCCCTTCGCCGAAGTTTTCATCCAGTCATACAGCGGCGATGCGCCCGCGCCGTTGACATCCACCTTGGCCATCAGCGGGAAAGTGACGCCGAAATTGACCTTGCAGAACTCCGCAATTTCATCGGCATTGCCCGGTTCCTGCCCGCCGAACTGGTTGCAGGGAAAGCCCAGCACTTCAAACCCGCGATCCTGATAGCGCTGATGCAGCTTTTCCAGCCCGTCATATTGCGGGGTAAAACCGCATTTGCTCGCGGTGTTGACCACCAGCAGCACGGTGCCGAGCTTGTCCTTGAGGTCGAGTGTTTCGCTGCGGTTGGTGGTGACAGTGAAATCGGCAATCGTGGTCATGCGCCCATCCTTTTCAAAGCCCGTGGGTCAGCACGCCGTCGTGGAGTCGCACCACGCGGTCCATCCGCCGGGCAAGCCGTTCATTATGCGTCGCGACCAGCGCCGCGCTGCCTTCACCGCGCACCAGCGCGAGGAATTGTTCTAGCACCTTGTCCGCCGTGTGTTCATCAAGATTGCCGGTCGGTTCGTCTGCCAGCACCAGCATCGGGCGGTTGGCCAGCGCGCGGGCAACCGCAACGCGCTGCTGTTCACCGCCCGAAAGCTGGCTGGGGCGGTGGGTCAGGCGCTCGCCGAGGCCGAGGCTGGTGAGCAGACTATCGGCGCGTTCTTCGCAATCAGCGCGCGGTGTGCCGAGGATCATCTGCGGCATCACCACATTCTCGCGCGCATCGAAATCGGGCAGCAGGTGGTGGAACTGGTAAACGAACCCCAGATGTTCACGCCGCAGCCGGGTGCGCTGATCGCTGGCAAGCTCCTCCGCGCGTTCCCCCGCCACGCTGATCGATCCTTCGAACCCGCCTTCAAGCAGGCCGACCGCTTGCAGCATCGTTGATTTGCCCGAACCCGAAGGGCCGAGCAGCGCGACAATTTCCCCCGGCATGATGTCGAGATCGACCCCGCGCAGCACTTCGATACGCTGGCCGCCCTGTTCAAAGGTGCGCTTCAAGCCCTTCAACGAAACGATCAGAGCGTCAGGGTTCAAGGGGCTATTCATAACGCAGCACCTGCACCGGATCGGTATTGGCCGCCTTCAGCGCCGGATAGAGCGTGGCCAGAAAGCTCATCACCAACGCGAGCGTAACAATCCCGGCGATCTCCCACGGATCGGTGCGCGATGGCAGGGTCGTAAGGAACCGCACCTGCGGATCCCAGATTTCCTGCCCGGTGGTGAACGCGATGAAATCGACAATCGGCTCGCGGAAGAACAGCACGATCGCGCCCAGCACCAGACCGGCAAAGGTGCCAATCGCACCGACGGTGGTGCCGGTGGTGACGAAAATCTTGAGCAAGCTCCTGCGCGTTGCCCCCATTGTCCGCATGATCGCAATGTCGCGGGTCTTGGCGCGCACCAGCATCACCAGGCTGGAAAGGATGTTGAACGCGGCCACCAGCACCATGAAACTCAGCGCAAATGCCATCGCCACGCGTTCAACCTGCAAGGCTTCGAACAGCGCCGAATTGATCGTTTTCCAGTCGGCAATCACCGCCTTGCCCGCCAGTTGCGTGGCCAGCGGTTCAAGGATTTGGCCGACCCGGTCAGGGTTATCCACGGTCACTTCGATCATCCCGATGGAATCGCCCATCAATAGCAATTTCTGCGCATCCTTGATCGGCAGGACGACGAATTTCTCGTCATAGTCATAGATGCCGACTTCAAAGATCGCGCCGACTTCATACCCGACCTGCCGGATCGAGGTGCCGAATGGCGTCGCGCGGCCCTGCGGGTTGATGATGGTGATGGTATCCCCCACCCGCGCGCCGATATTCTGCGCCAGCCGCGTGCCGATAGCGATCCGGCCCGATCCATCGCGCAAGCTTGCCATGTCGCCCAGCACGACCTTTTCACCCAGTTCGGCAATATCCTTGTCAGTCTGGCCGCGCACGAACACTGCTTCTGCCCGGCCATTGAAGCTGGTCAACAGCGGCTGTTCGATCAGCGGAGAGGCATCGACGACGCCGGGCGTGCGCTCGACATTGGCGAGCACGCTTTCCCAATCATCCAGCCTGCCGCCATAGGCCTGCACAATCGCATGGCCGTTCAGCCCGACGATCTTGTCCATCAATTCAGCGCGAAAGCCGTTCATCACGCTCATCACGATCACCAGCATCGCGACCGACAACATCACCACGCCCACCGAAATCCCGGCGACCAGCGCAATGAACGCCTCCCCCTTGCCGGGCCAGAGGTACCGTTTGGCGATCATCCATTCGAATGGGGAGAGCATGGGAAGGTCAGTGCTGCCTGTAAGGTGAACATTGCCTGTAGTGCGCCGGGGCAAAGGCCGCAATCCCGCGTTGAAACCTGTCCCCGGCACCACCAAAGCAATCCAGACTTGTCACAACGTGGTCAGCAAAAAGCCGGGCATCGCCATCCCGCTTTCGCTTGTAATTGATCCGTCACATCGCCATTGGGGCGGAGCGCCCCGGAAGCAATCTTGCCGACAGGTCTGGTGATACCGATGACACCCCTGAATATGACCCACCCCTTCCTTGATGCGGATGGAGACAAGCTGCGCGAAGAATGTGGGGTATTTGGCGCGATCAATGCCTCCGATGCGGCCGCAGCAACGGCTTTGGGCCTCCACGCGTTGCAGCATCGCGGGCAGGAAGCCGCCGGGATCACCAGCTTTGACGGTCACGAGTTTTACTCGCGCCGGGGGCTTGGCCATGTTGCCGAAAATTTCTCCTCACCCGAGGCCATCGCCGAATTGCCCGGCCACATGGCGGCAGGTCACGTGCGTTATTCCACCACCGGCGGATCGGGCCTGCGCAACGTTCAGCCGCTTTATGCCGAACTCGCCAGCGGCGGGTTCGCGGTGGCGCACAACGGCAATATCTCCAACGCGATGATGCTGCGCACCGATCTGGTGAACAAGGGTTCGATCTTTCAATCGACCTCCGATACCGAAGTGATCATCCACCTCGTTGCAACCAGCCGTTATCCCACTATCGCTGATCGGCTGGTTGACGCGCTGCGGCTGGTCGAAGGCGCCTATGCGCTGATCGTGATGACCCCCGAAGGCATGATCGCCTGCCGCGACCCGCTGGGCATTCGTCCGCTGGTGATGGGCCGGATGGGAGAGACGATCCTGTTTGCCAGCGAAACCGTCGCCTTCGATGTGGTTGGCGGCGAATTCATTCGAGAAGTTGAACCGGGCGAGTTGGTGCTGGTCGATTTCTCCGGCGAAATTACCAGTGTGCGCCCGTTTGGCAGACCACAGCCCCGCCCGTGCATCTTTGAACACGTCTATTTCAGCCGCCCCGACAGCGTATTTGCCGGGCGCAGCGTTTACGAAGCGCGCAAGGCGATCGGCACCCAGCTGGCATTGGAAGCCCCGTGCGATGCCGATCTGGTGGTGCCGGTGCCCGATAGCGGCGTGCCTGCCGCAATCGGGTTCGCGCAAGCTTCGGGCCTGCCGTTTGAACTCGGCATCATCCGTTCGCACTATGTCGGGCGCACCTTCATTCAACCGTCTGACGGTGCGCGCCATTCGGGGGTCAAGCGCAAGCACAACGCCAACCGCGCGCTGGTGGCGGGCAAGCGGATCGTGTTGATCGACGATTCGATTGTGCGCGGCACCACCAGCATGAAAATCGTCGAGATGATGCGCGAAGCTGGCGCCACCGAAGTGCATTTCCGCGTCGCCAGCCCGCCGACTGCGTATTCCTGTTTCTACGGAGTCGATACGCCGGAACGTTCCAAACTGCTCGCCGCGCGGATGGATCTGGAACCGATGCGCGAATTCATCAAGGCTGACAGCCTCGCCTTTGTGTCGATTGACGGATTGTACCGCGCCGTCGGTTCGCAAAATCGCAATGCCGCCTGCCCGCAATTCTGCGACGCTTGCTTCTCGGGCGATTACCCCACCGCGCTGACTGACCTATCGCAGGCCGAAAACAAGGCTGCTGAACTTCCTTTTGCCGATCCGAAAGCCGCCTGATTCCATGACCGAGACGACGAAACCGCTATCCGGGCGCACCGCGCTTGTCACAGGCGCAAGCCGCGGGATCGGGGCCGCCACTGCCAAAGCGCTGGCCGAGGCTGGCGCGCACGTGATTCTGGTGGCGCGTAAGGTAAAGGCACTGGAAGCGGTCGAGGATGAGATTCACGCTTTCGGCGGCACCTCGACCATTGCGCCGCTCGATCTGATGGAGCCCGATGCAGTCACGCGGCTGGCGGGTGCGATTGCCGGACGCTGGAACACGCTCGACATCATGGTGCTGGCCGCAGCCTACCTGCCCGAACTGACCCCGCTGTCGCAGGTTGAACCGAAGCAGTTCAATCAGGCCTTGCTCACCAACGTGGTCGCCACGCAGGCGCTGATCGCCGGGTTCGATCCGTTGCTGCGCCGGGCCGAGGCAGGCCGCATCATCGGGCTGACCAGCAGCGTCGGCGCTACCCCCCGCCCCTATTGGGGTGCCTATGGATCGACCAAGGCGGCGTTTGAAAACCTGCTTGAAACCTATGCTGCCGAAGTCGAGCGGCTCAGCCCCTTGCGCGTCGCCATCATTGATCCGGGCGCGACCCGCACCGAAATGCGCGCCCGCGCCTATCCGGGTGAAGACCCGCAAACGGTCAAGGCCCCAGAAGTGGTCGCCAACCGTCTGGTTGCGCTGCTTACCCAAGGGTTTGACACGCTCCACCGCGAACGCATCGGATAGGGCTCGGCCCCGGTTCGGGCGCCACTCCCCGCAAATACCTACCTGGTCGTTAACCCTTTTCGGCAAATGCGTCTTAGGGGATGCGCTGGCATAGCAGCCGCTGGACCATCCGACTCTCGAGACCACAGGCTAAGTATACAAGGTTCCCAGTGATGGCGCTTACTTCTGATCCCTACCTTACGGCCGCACAGGAAGATCGCTGCGCGCCGCGAACACGGTTGACGATCCCGGCGACCTTGCGCGCATCGGGCGGGCGCGCTTTTCAGAGCGTGGTGCATGACCTGTCGATTTCCGGCTTTTCCGCCGCGTCGATCAACCGGATGCACGAAGGCCAGATGTGCTGGCTGACATTGCCGGGGCTCGAATCGCTGCAGGCCGAGGTGGTGTGGTGGGATAACTGCATCGTCGGATGTGCCTTTTCGGAACTGCTTAGCCCGATCGTGCACGACAATATCCTGCAACGTTACAGCAATATCGGCGTGTACCGTCAGGTGATCTGATCGGGCCGGGTCTGGAGGTTATTCCAGGCTCTCGGCAATCTTGGCCACCACCGCGCGCGCTTGGCTGCGCGCTTCGCTGGAGGTCGCCGTCGGCCAATTGCTGACCACTGCCATCACCAGTTTTTTGTCCGGCACCAGCGTGATCGCCTGTCCAAAAATCCCCTGAGCGCCGTAATTGCCGCCGGGATAGGTCCACCACTGGTAGCCATAGCCAAAGCCCGGCGCATCAGGGCCGAAATCGACCTGCGGCTTGCCTGCTTCGGCAAACCAGCCTTCGGGAACTGTGCCTTTGCCGCCTTCAAGCGCGAACTGGCCCATCCGCGCATAATCCGACAGCCGGAGCGACAGGCAACACCCGCCGATATTACCGCCGCGCGGATCAACCATCCAGAACATGCCCCCGGCAAAGCCCGCCGGTTCGACAATCTTGGCCCGCGCATATTCGGCCAACGGCATCCCGACCGCGTTTTCAACCAGCACCCCGATCAGGTTGGTCTCGCCGGTTTTATAAACCCACTTTTCGCCTGCCGGTGCCTCGCGCGGGAGTGCCTTCATCTGGGCGACCACCGCATCGGGGCCATGGTCGACCACAAACCGCGCCATCTGCGCGACATCGGAATTGGGATCGGTGTAATTCTCGTTCCATGCGACCCCGCTGGTCATGGTGGCGAGCTGACGCACGCTTACGCCTTCATAGGCTGAACCGGCGAGGTCAGGGATATACTGCGTCACCGGATCATCAAGGCTGGTGATAAACCCATCCTTGATCGCCGCGCCAAGCAAGGTCGAGGTAAAGCTTTTGGCGACCGAAAAACTGGTCCAGCGATCCTTGGGGCCAAGGCCGAGAGCATAGCTTTCATACCGCACCTTGCCATCAACCAGCACCATGATCCCGGAAGCATTGGTGTCCTTCATCAGCGCCTTCAGATCGGCTTGCAACGCTTGGCTAAGCGGTGCGCCTTTCGGCAAGATGCGCGGCGTACGCGCGGCAGGCACTTCGTGGCCGGCAAACCACTGTTCCATCGCGCGGAAGCGTTTGCTGCGCTGGTCATCGTTCCAGAACAATATCTGCAAATCGGCTTGGTCGCGCGGCGGCGGTTGGGTGATCGGCGCGGTGAGCGGAGGCGGCGGGACAACAGCCGATTCGCCGCCAATTGTGCCGGTGCATCCCGCCAGCAAAGCAGCGAGCGCGCTGCCTGAAACCAAACGCGAAATCCGCTGTGCGCCGCCCATCATCATATCCCTTTCATGCATTTATACGCAGTGCATAGGCGGGGGAAGTCGGCGTGGGCAAGCCCTGTGGGGCTTCCTCCCCTCACCCGCCCTTCATCGCCTGCAACGCCGTCAGCGCACGTTCGCGCGCGGCGCGGTGCGCGATGATCTTGCGCGGATAGCCCGCCGGTCGCCTTCCAAACTCTTCGGGATCGTGGATATAGGGCGCATCCAGCGCGGCAAGTTCGGGCACATATTCGCGGATATAACGGGCCGCGTCGAACTTCTCAGACTGGCTGAGCGGGGCCATGATCCGGCTGAACATATTGGAATCCACGCCCGTCCCCGCCGTCCACTGCCAGTTGGTGGCGTTCGAGGCATAATCGGCATCGACCAGCGTATCCCAGAACCATTTTTCGCCTGCGCGCCAGTCGATCAGCAGGTGCTTGATCAGGAAGCTCGCCGTGATCATGCGGACGCGGTTGTGCATCCACCCGGTCTGCCACAATTGGCGCATCCCGGCATCGACGATCGGGTATCCGGTGCGGCCTTCCTTCCACGCTTTGAGGTCGCGGGCAGCAGCGTCGTCCGTCGAGGGGTCGCGCCACGGGAAGCGGTCAAAATCCTCGCGGTAGTTCTGGGTGGCATAGGCGGGGAATTGCAGGATCGCGTTCTGTGCATAGTCGCGCCAGATCAGTTCGCCTTCAAAGGTGCGCCAGCCATCCGAGCGCTTGTGTTGAAAGCGGTGCCACACCTGAACGGGCGAAATCTCGCCGAAATGCAGGTGGGGGGAGAGGCGCGAGACTTTGTCGACGCTGGGGAAATTGCGCTTTTCATCGTAATCGTCGACGTGGGTTTCCCACCAGTTGAGGCGTTCTTGCGCGGCGGCCTCTCCCACCTGCCAGAAATCGCGCATCCCCCCCGCCCAGTCGGGCTTGGTCGGGAGCAGGTTCCATGATGCGAGGTCGTCGGACGCGGGCCAGTTATCCGGCGCGCTTAGCCTTTCGGGTGCTGGCAATTCATCGCGCGGGGGGAACTCTGCGCGCACCGCTCGGCTGAACGGGGTGTAGATCTTGTACTGCCCGCCCGTCCCGGTGGCGATACTGCCCGGCGGCATCAGATAATTGCCATCGTAAAGTTGCAGGGTGAGGCGTTCGGCCAGCCGCCCTTGTGCTTTCCTCCACCACGGTTCGTAATGGCGATTGGCGTGGATGGTGGCCGCGCCGATTTCCTCGGCCAGCTTGGCGAGTTCCTCCACCGCATCGCCGCGCCGCAGGATCAGCTTGCTCCCGCGTGCTTCAAGGCTGCGGGCAAGGCTCGCCAGCGAATGATGCAACCACCAGCGTGACGCACCGCCATAGCCGTGATGTTTGGGCGCCGCATCATCGAGCACATAGACGCACACCACCGGCCCGGCCTTGGCGGCGTGATAGAGCGCTGGGTTATCGGCAAGGCGCAAATCGCGCCGCAGCCATACGAGTTGGGTATCGGACAACATCAAACTCCGTTCGCCCTGAGCCTGTCGAAGGGCTGCACTTTCTTCTGTCCCCAGCCCCAGAAAGAAGGACAGTGCTTCGACAAGCTCAGCACGAACGGGTTTTGGGACTTAAGGCAATTAATTCGTTGTAAGTTCCTCACACTCCACGTCAGGCAACGCAACCGAGAACCGCCCCCGCGCGCGCGGATCGTAGAAGCGGGCGTCGTAGAGGATCACCGAACCTTTCTCGCACTCCGCTACGGTGGCCCGCGACCAGAAAAGGAATGCAGCGACTTGAGGATCGAACTTGAATGTGTCGAGAGATACGGGAAGTTTTTCCCCTTCGTTCACGACGAGCGGGAAATGGCCTCCGACACCTTGCCACGATTGCTGATCCGTACCGCGAAGGAGCGACCAGCGTCCTAGTACAGCATCGGGAATGGGCGAATTTTGCTTCACGTAGAAGATCAGTTCGCGCTCCCAGAAAGCTAGCGGCACAGGCGAGGCGATGGGCCTTACACCGACCTCCAGCGCATGCTCGCCTGCCGCGCTGGCCTGCTGACTAATCCCCCAGTTCATCGCGATATACGCCAACCCCACCGCAATCCCCACCCGCGCAGGCCGCATCCACGCCTCGCCCCGTTTCTCCCGCCGCCGCGACCACCAGATGCTTCCAATCAACACCGCCCACAGCCATACGTCGATAATAAACAGCGTATCGCCGTAGAACCATTGCGACGAAAACGGCTCCAGCAGCCGGATTCCGTAAACGTTGAGCCAGTCCAGCGCCGGGTGGGCAAGGCAACCGATGAAGGCGAGTCCATAAAGCCAGCCAATCCGCACCGGCAGCCGCCCGTCGGGCCGCGTCCCGCGCTTGGTCTGCCAGCGGTCAAACCCCCACAGCAGCCCCGCCAATATCAACGGCAACAGTAGCAGCGCGGGCGGGCCGTGGGTGATCCCGCGCCGGAAGGCGAGGTGTTCGGTGCCTTCCAGCCAGAAAAAACACGCCGCGTCCACATCGGGCAGGTTCGCGCCGATGATCAGCGCAGGCATGGCAAGGCCGGTGGTGCGCTTCAGCCCCGCCTGCCCCAGCACTGCGCCGACAAGGCTATGTGTCAGATTGTCCATGACTTCGCTGGCTAGCGACGCGCGGACGGCAAGGGAACTGCAAATGCGCTTGGAAAACTGGTGCGCCCTCGCCTATCGCAGCGCCAAAGCAATTCCAGGAGAGAACCGCAATGACCGATCACTCTAATAGTTCTGGCCCATTCATCCGCCCCGACATGAAGGGCTTCCTCGACATGATGGCGGCAGTGAACGGGCCAAAGCTTGCCGATTTGTCGCTGGAGGAGGCGCGCGCGTCCTATCAGGCGATGCACAATATCGCCGACCGCCCGGCGCGCGATCTGGCGGTGATCCGCGATCTTTCCTGCCCCGGCCCGGCTGGCGACATCCCGCTGCGGCTCTACGATGCCCGCGAGAGCCGCGACGCGGCCTCACCGGTGGTGGTGTTCTTTCACGGCGGCGGGTTCGTGATCGGTGATTTGGACACGCACCACGCGCTCTGCACCGAAATCGCGGCGCTGATCGATCTGCCGCTGGTGGCGGTGGATTATGCCCTCGCACCCGAAGCCCCCTTCCCCGCCGCGATCCTCGATTGCGAGGCGGCGGCGCGCTGGGTGGCTGGCAGTCCTGCCGAATTGGGCCGCGCCGCCTCTGGCATCATCACCATCGGGGACAGTGCCGGGGGCAATGCCGCCGTGGTCGTCAGCCAAATGCTGGGCGCGAACCCCGCCGCCGTGCCGGTGGTGCTGCAAGTGCCGCTATTTCCGCTGGTTGCTGATGCCAATGGTTCGGCCAGCATGGCGGCTTTTTCCGAAGGCTTCCTGCTAACCGCCGACACGATGGGCTTTTTTGATGCCGCCTACGGTGCCGACCGCAGCGACCCGCGCGGCTTCCCGATCCTGTCCGATCACAGCGATGCCCCGCCGACCATCGTCGCCACCGCCAGCCTTGATCCGATCCGCGATTCGGGCCGCGCATATGCGAAAGCGCTAGTCGATGCGGGGCGCGACGTGGTGTTCCTCGAAATGCGCGGGGTGACGCATTCCTTCACCAACCTGCGCGGCGCAGTGCCGAGCACCCAAGCCGATCTGGAACGCATCATCGCTGCGATGCAGTTCATGCTGGCAAACCCGGCATGAGCCACAAAGACCTGCCCTATCGCCCCTGCGCGGGCTTCATGCTGGTCAACGCCGAAGGGTTGGTGTTCGTGGGTGAGCGCATCGACGCATCGGCGCACGGGTTCTGGCAGATGCCGCAAGGCGGGATCGATCCGGGCGAAGACACGCGCGATGCCGCCTTGCGCGAATTGGTGGAGGAAACCGGGATCGGGCCGCACTTGGTCGAAGTGATCGCTCCGGCCTCACGCCCGCTGTTCTACGACCTGCCGCCCGAATTGCTGGGCAAGGTGTGGAAGGGCAAATATCGCGGGCAGGAACAATACTGGTTCCTTGGCCGATTCCTCGGCACCGATGCCGATATCGATCTGGAAGCGCACGATTCGCCCGAATTCAACGCCTATCGCTGGGTAGAGATCGAAACGCTGCCCGATCTGATCATCCCGTTCAAACGCGATGTTTACGCCGCGCTGGTGGCAGAGTTTCTGCCGCTGATCTAAGTTGTCAGTTGCTGACCGCTGCGCCATCGGCCGCGCTATCGGCTGCCAGCCGCGCTGCCGGAACCCCGCGCGCGATGGAGCCTTGCAGCGCCACGGTTTCGGGGCAATTATCGCCGCACAGGCTTTGCAGCGTGGCAAGATTGCGCTTGGCCTTTTCCAACGCGCCCTTTTCCACCAAGGCCGCGCCTTCGCCTGAAATCGCCGCGAAATTGCCCGGATCACGTTCGAGCGCTTCGCGGTAGTAGTGGATCGCCTTGCCCTGCAGCCCGCTTTGGCGCGCGGCTTCGGCCAGATCAATGAAGATCGGGGTGTAGCCAGGATCAACCGCCAGCGCGGCTTCGAATGCGTCAATCGCGGCCTGCGTTTCGCCCGCCTGCAACGCCGCCTGTCCCTGCGCCACCAGCGCCGCTGCGCGCGCATCGGGAGTGCCCGATCCAGCGAAAGTTACGCTCGCCGTCATGGCCAGACACAGCGAAAGGGCGGCAGCAGTAGGCGCAAAACGCATCAAAAGCTCCTTCAATGCTTTGGACCGGGAACCGGAAGGTTGGGTCATAGCATTGGAGACTATCACGGTGAACGCAAGCAGGCGATGAAAAATCCATCCGTGCCATCATGGAGCGGATCGAGCCGGTGGCCCGCCCCGTGCGCGCGGCCCAATGGTAGCGGCAATGGTTCGGCCTGCCAACCGGGATGACGCGCCAGAAACGCAGCGATCCGGTCTACCCCCTCGGCATCGAGCACCGAGCAGGTGACGAACACCAGCGAACCGCCGGGACGCACCAGATAGGAGCCGACATCCAGCACATGATCCTGCAAGGCATTGAGCCGTTTCAGTTCCGCCTGATCGAGCCGCCAGCGCCCTTCGGGGCTGCGCCGCCACGTTCCGCTGCCCGAACACGGGGCATCCACCAGCACATGATCGGCCTTGCCCGCCCAATCGCCCAGCGCGCGCATTTCGCGGGTGGGATCGAGCAGTACGATGTGATCGATTGCCGCACCCGCCCGCTCGGCGCGCGGGGCAAGGTTGCCCAGCCGCCGCTTGTCGGTATCGGCGGCAATAATGCTCGCCGCATTGCCCAGCCTTGCTGCCAGCGCCAGAGTCTTGCCGCCGCCGCCAGCGCACAGATCGATGATGGTGTCGCCCGGCTGCACCGGCAGCGCATCGATGATCAGCTGACTGCCGTGATCCTGCACCTCGATCAGCCCTGCGGCATAGGCATCCCACTGTTCGACCTGCGTGCCAGACGGGAACCGCAGCGCCTGCGCGGCGGCGAGTGGCTCGCCTGCTTCGGGCAATACGATCGTGGCACGATCCGCCTTGAGCGCGTTGACCCGGATATCAAGCGGTGCACGGTCGAGCAGCGCGGCAATCTCTGGCCCGCCCAGCCCCGATGCCCTGAGTGCAGCCACCAACCATTTGGGCGCGAGGCCAGTCTTGGCCACCGGCTCGCCCTCGGCTTTCGGCGCGGGGCCGTGGGGCGATCCATCGAACAGCGCCGCAATCGCAGCGTCCTGCCCCGCGACCGCCAGCATCGCCGCGCGCCCGTTTTCGGGCACCGGGCCGCACAGGCGGATCGCCTGATACACCAGGTCGCGCACCGCGCGCCGGTCTTTCGATCCGGCATAGCGGCGGGTGCGGAAATATTCGGCGATAATGCGGTCAGCCGGCGCGCCCTTGCCGCGCGCAGCGGTGATGACCGTATCGAGCAGATCGATGGCTGCCTGCACCCTTGCGGCGGGGGTCATGCCCCCAGCTCGCTGCGCGCTGATTTAACGTGTGGGATAATTGGGTGCCTCTCGGGTAATGGCGACATCGTGCACATGGCTTTCAGACAGCCCGGCATTGGTGATCCGCACAAATTGCGCGCGCTTCTGCAAATCGGCAATCGTGGCAGAGCCGGTATAGCCCATCGCCGCCTTGATCCCGCCAACCAGCTGGTGGACGACATTGGCAGCAGAGCCTTTGAACGGCACCTGACCTTCGATCCCTTCGGGCACCAGCTTCAATGCCGAAACATCCTGCTGAAAATAACGGTCGGCACTGCCGCGCGCCATCGCGCCGACGCTGCCCATCCCGCGATAGCTCTTGTAGCTGCGACCCTGAAACAGGAAGGTTTCGCCGGGGCTTTCGGCGGTTCCGGCCAGCATCGAACCGATCATCACGCTGGAAGCGCCCGCCGCCAACGCCTTGGCCGCATCGCCGCTGGTGCGCAGACCGCCATCGGCTATCACCGGCACGCCTGACTTGGCGGCTTCGGCAGCGCTTTCCAGAATCGCGGTCAGCTGCGGCACGCCAACTCCGGCGACCACGCGGGTGGTGCAGATCGACCCCGGCCCGATCCCGACCTTGACCGCATCGGCGCCTGCATCGACCAGCGAACGCGTGGCTTCGGCGGTGGCGACATTGCCCGCGATCACCTGCACCGCGTTCGACAGCTTCTTCACGCGTTCAACCGCGCGCGCGACTTCGACATTGTGGCCGTGCGCAGTGTCGATCACGATCACGTCAACCTCGGCATCGACCAGCGCTTCGGTGCGGGCGAACCCGGCATCGCCCACCGTGGTCGCCGCCGCCACCCGCAGGCGCCCGGCGGCGTCCTTGGTCGCGTTGGGGTAATTCACCGCCTTTTCGATATCCTTGACCGTGATGAGGCCGATGCAACGGAACGCATCATCCACCACCAGCAGCTTTTCAATCCGCCGTGCGTGGAGCAACCGCCGCGCTTCCTCCTGCCCGGTTCCGAGCGGCACGGTGGCGAGGTTTTCGGTGGTCATCAACTCACGCACCGGCTGCGCCGGATTTTCGGCAAAGCGCACGTCGCGGTTGGTGAGGATGCCAACCAGCTTGCCATCGCGGTCCGTCACCGGAATGCCGCTGATCCGGTGTTGCTGCATCAACGCCTGCGCATCGCCCAGCGTCGCATCGGGGCCGATGGTGATCGGGTTGACCACCATCCCGCTTTCAAACCGCTTGACCGCGCGCACTGCCGCGCACTGTTCTGCGATCTCAAGATTGCGGTGCAGCACGCCAATCCCGCCCAGCTGCGCCATTGCAATCGCCATATCCGCCTCGGTCACGGTGTCCATCGCCGATGACAGCACCGGAATATTGAGCGCGATGTCGCGCGTCAGCCGGGTCGAGGTGTCGGCCATGCTGGGCAAGATGCTGCTTTGCGCCGGGCGGAGCAGCACGTCATCAAAGGTCAGGCCGAGCGGGATATCCATATGCGCCACTTTCTTCAGGATCGCGGGGGTCAGCGGGAGAGGGGGAATCGTGGCGGCCCATGTAACCGCACTTGGCGCAATAGGCTAGGGCTGCTCATCTGCCACTGGCTGATAGCGCGCCGGATCGGCCAGCAGGCGGATCAATCCTTCGTGCAGCAACAGGTCATCAATCGCGCCGCCCACCTCGATTTCCGCCGTATGGTCCGACGGGCGATGGTATCGGCTGTCAAGGAACGGACGCAGGATCGCAGCGCTACCATAACTGCTCGACAGCAGCACCGCCGGCACGCCATTTTGCTGCAATGCCCAGCCATCGTGGCGCTGAATAAAGCTGTCAGCCAAGTCCTGTTCGCCAAGTTCGCGCCCACTGCGCGCCAGATAATCGAGGATCACCTGATCCAGCGGCGTCTGCCCGCGCCCGATAAAACCCACCGGGCTGGCTTCTGGTGCGATGGCTACCATGTCGAAATTGAACGCGGCGATGATAGAGCCGAGCGGCAACGGCGCGGCCTTGGCAAATGCCCGCGCGCCCAGCAGGCCCCCTTCTTCGGCGGTGGTCGCCAACACGTAAATATCACGGCCCAGCGGCCCGCCAGCCTTCAACCGCCGCGCCAGTTCGAGCATTGCGGCAAGCCCGCTGGCATTATCCGCCGCGCCGTTGCAGATATGGTCGACCTCTTCGGGTGGACGGCATTCGCCCAGATGATCCCAATGCGCCAGCAGCAGGATCGCCCCCGCCCCCGGCGCGCTACCCGGAATCCTGCCCACCAGATTGCTGGAGGTGAATTCGCGGCGCTCTGCACTCGCCTGCAACGTGATTGCCAGATTGATCTCCAGCGGGGCGAAATCCGGCGCTTGAGCATCCGCCTTGTAGCTATCCCAGCGATGTGCCCCTACCGCCTCTGCCAGTGCGGCATCGGTGACATAGGCTGACAATGTGTCCTGATCCTCGCTGGCGAGTTGCAGCCTTTCGCGCGTTCCGGCCATGCGCACGCGGGTGAGCGCACCGGCATCGGGCAGCACGGTGACGACTGCGGTCGCCCGCTGCGCGAACAAGGCCGCGCGCCGTGCGGCATCGCGGCCCGGATCGGCAAGCATCACCGCCACCGCGCCCGCCATCGCATCGCCCAGCACTGATCCATCGCCGTAACCGACAAACACCACCGGCACCCCCGTGCCCGGCCCGCTGGCGGCAAGCGCACGGCGGCGCGGCGTGAACACGGCGGCGTCCGTTTCCGGCACGGTTACGCTGCTGCGCCCCTGTGTCAGGGTCAGGCTGCCAGTCAGCGGGCGGGTGGACACCAGATCGACCGGCATCCGCCAGTATGAGCCCGGATCATTGGTGCCCGATACAAGCCCAATCTCACCCATGCGTCGTTCAAGAAAAGTGAGCGTCTTGTCCTCACCCGGTGTGCCCGGCTTGCGCCCGCCGAAATCGTCGCTCGCCAGCACGGCGATATCAGCCATCAACCGCTGTTCGATAGCGGCGCGTTCGGCCAGCGGAGCACTGGTAATTGGCGCACGCGCGCAGGCGGCCAGCGGCAGGCTGACCAGAACCGCCAGAAAAAGCCGGGCGGGCGCGCCAATCATCCGGCGGTCCAACCCCCGTCGATGCTGTAATTGGCACCGGTAATGTTGCGCGCGGCATCGCCGCACAGGAACAACGCCAGCGCGGCGACATCTTCGGGCTGGACGAAGCTTTTGGTCGGCTGCTTCGCCAGCAAGACATCATTGATCACCTGGTCGCGGGTCATTCCGCGCGCGGCCATTGTGTCGGGGATCTGGCCTTCGACCAGCGGCGTCCAGACATAGCCGGGGCTGATGCAATTGGCGGTGACGCCGTGCGTGGCGAGTTCCAGCGCGATGCTTTTGGTAAAGCCCGCCATCGCGTGTTTCGCCGCGACATAAGCGCTTTTGAACGGCGAAGCGGTGAGCGAATGCGCGCTGGCGGTGGCGATGATCCGGCCCCAACCTTTGGCCTTCATTCCAGGCACGGCAAGCCGCGTAGTGTGGAACGCCGCCGAAAGGTTCAGTGCCAGTATCGCATCCCACTTTTCCGGCGGAAATTCCTCAACCGGGGCGACGTGCTGCATCCCGGCATTGTTGACCAGAATATCAACCGGGCCGATATCTGCCATCATCTGCGCGATAGCCGCCGGATCAAGCAGGTTCGCGCCATTATAGGTCGCGCCCAGTTCTTCGCACAGGCGCGCGATTTCATCGGCATCGCCCAGCCCGTTGAGGATCACTTCGGCCCCATCCGCCGCCAACGCACGGGCAATCGCCAGACCGATGCCAGAGGTTGAGCCGGTAACCAGTGCACGCTTTTCCTTGAGCATTCGCCGCATCTCCTGCACGTTCGGGCTATTCACGTTCGCTTTTGCCGCCCGAAAAGCGGCTGTCCAGCAAATTGCTTAAAGCGGCGCGCGATGGGGGAGGATTCTGGATGCGGTTGGGCCCTTTTGACACTTCACGGATCAATGTTCGATCCAGCAGCGCAGGCGGAGGTGGCGGCGCGCGGCGCGCTGGCGGGATCGGCTGCGGCACATTGGCGATTGCGCTGATCGGCGCGGTGGTATTCGGGCTTGATCCGATGGACACCATCGGCCTGGTTGAAGGCGTGCAGCAGCAGGCCAGCCCGGCGCAAAGCGGCAGCAGCAGCAGCGACGATCTGACCGAAGCGGAAGTCTGCGCCACCAGCGCCTATGCCACCGAAGCCTGCAACGCGCTCACCAGCCTCAACATCACATGGCAAGCGGCGTTTGACCGCGCCGGGATCCCGTTCGAACAACCATTCCTCGATCTTTACCGCGATGGCCGGGTGGCAACCGATGGCTGCGGCAGCGCCACCTCTGCCGCAGGGCCGTTCTACTGCCCGGCGGACAAGGGCATCTATATCGACACCAGCTTTTACGATCAGCTCGCGCAGATGTCGGGCACCGGGGGTGATTTTGCTCGGCTCTATGTGATCGCGCATGAATATGGCCACCACATCCAGACCATCACCGGGCTTTCCCCGCAGGTGCGATCCGCGCAGCAACGCAACCCGTCGCAGGCCAATCAATTGCAGGTGGCGATGGAATTGCAGGCCGATTGCTATGCCGGGATGTGGGCAGGCCGCAATCGCAACCTGATCGAACCCGGCGATCTTGAAGAAGGGCTGACAGCCGCCAGCGCGATCGGCGATGATACCTTGATGCGCAATGCGGGGCAGCGCATATACCCCGAAAGCTTCACCCACGGCACCAGCCGCCAGCGGATGCAAGAGCTCAAACTAGGATTGGAAAGTCGCAATGATGATGCCTGTGATGTGTTCTTCGAAGCGGGTTAGGCCGTTCGCGCTGCTGGCCGGGATTGCGCTGATGGCCACCCCGGCGGCGGCGCAAGTGGTGCCCGAGCCCGATAGCACCGAAGTTGCCAAGACGCCCTTGCGCGATTTCAACATCGACGCTCAGGACATTCCTGAAGTGTTGCTGATTGCCGAACGCGATCCCTATGCCACTGCCGGACTCAGGCGTTGCGATGCGATCGTCACCGATATCGCCTCCCTGGATCAAGTGCTCGGCGCGGATTATGACATTGCCGTGGATGACGGCAATGGCGGCCTTAACCAAGGGCGCATCGGCCAAAAAATCGTGGGATCGATCATTCCGTTCCGCGGCCTTCTGCGCGAAGCGACCGGTGCCGCTGACGCTGAACGTGCGCTGCGTGCTGCCTATACCGCAGGCATGGTGCGGCGCGCTTTCCTCAAAGGCTGGGGGCTGGGGCGCGGCTGTGACTATCCGGCGCGGCCAAAGCGCGCGGGCGGTGCTGCTGACCAATGATGCGCACGCTGCTGATCGCCGCGGTCGGGATTTTGCTCGGCGCTCTCCCGGCGCAAGCACAGCCGCAAGACGAGTTTTTACCGCTTACCACCCCGGTTGAATTGGCGGAGGGTGAAAGCGAAGCGGAAGTTGGTGAACTGATCTTTCGCGGGGGAGTGGAAATCGCGCCGGATAAGGCGAGGATTGGCGGCATTTCGTCCATCGAATGGCACGAGGATCAGCTTTATGCGGTCGCCGATGACGGCCGCTGGCTGGTGATGACGCCTGAGGACGTGGCAGGCCGCCTCGTCGATGTCTCATCGGTGACCATCGGTGATTTGCGCGATGCCAAGGGCGGCAAGCTTGGCAGCAAGCAGCGCGGCGACGCCGAGGCAATCACCCGGCTGGCCTCTGGCGAATGGCTGATCGCGTTTGAACAGGATCACCGCATCTGGCGCTACGCCGAACACGGCGGCGCGGCCACCGGCAGCGAAAGCGGCGCGGATAGCCTGATCGCCGCGATCACGGATGCCAATGGTGGGATCGAAGCCCTCGCCGCCTATGATGGCGGGCTGCTGGTATGCGGCGAGTGGGCCGATCCTGCGCGCCCCAATTGCCTGCGGATCACGGCTGCGGGTGCGCAAACCTTCCACCTTCCCGCCCCCGCCGGGTTGGCCGAGGTGGGCGGCACGCCGACCGACGCCGCATGCAAGGGCGATGGCACCTGCTATGTGCTGTTTCGCAGCTTCACCCCCGGATACGGCAACCGCGCGGCGATTGTCGCGCTCACCCCGGATGCCGACCCGCAAACCCTCGCCGTGCTAGCACCGCCACTGATGCTCGACAATTTCGAAGGGCTGGCGGTACGTGAAGCTCAGGGGCGCACGTTTCTGTATCTCGTATCGGACGACAACTTCCGCAATTGCGAGACCAAGCCCGGCGATGGGTGCCAGCGCACACTGCTGATGAAGTTCGAGATCAAGGGTGAGCCTGCCGAGACTGTGCCCGCCACGCCCGAAGCCTTCGCCGCCGCGCCCACATCGCGCCCCGGCACCCGCCCCTTCCCCGATGCCGCCAGCGTCAGTGTGGTGATCAAAACCACCCTCGGCCCGATCACCATCGCGCTGGAGACCGAGCGCGCACCGATCACGGCGGGCAATTTCCTGCGCTATGTCGATCAGCGGCGGCTGGATGGCACCACGTTTTACCGCGCGGTGCGCCTTGAGAGCGATCCGCAGCCCAGCGGCCTGGTGCAAGGCGGCACACGCGGCGATCCGAAGCGTATTCTGCCCCCCATCACCCACGAACCCACCAGCCAGACCGGCCTGACCCATACCCACGGATCGGTCTCGATGGCGATGAACGCGCCCGGCACCGCCGACGGTGATTTCTTCATCATGATCGAGGATCAGACCGGGTTCGATGCCGACCCCACGGCGAGCGAACCGGCGTGGCGCGCGGGCTTTCCGGTGTTCGGATATGTCACCGATGGCATGGAAGTGGTCGCCGCGATCCACGCTGCCCCGCGTGACGATCAGGCAGGCGAAGGGGTAATGCGGGGTGAGATGCTGGCCGCGCCAATCACAATCATTTCTGCGCGGCGGGCTGAGGCTTCGCCGCCCGCGCCATAAGTGCGGCCTTGTCAAATGCCGGGCGGCCGACCGGCGCGCTCGCCACCTGCGGTTTGCCTGCTTCGATTGCAGTCAGCCATTGGTTCACCCCCGCCCCGATGCTGACCTGCGGCAGCGAGGCAAGGAAACGCGCCTCAGTCTCCCACTCCGCCACCGAACGCCCGGCCATCCGCGCGGCCTCATCGAGCGCCACCGGCTGACGCAGCGCGCGGTTGATCAGCGCATCGCCAAAATAGGTCCAATCATTCTCCGCCACGCAGCCAAACGAATTGCGCGTGGCCGCCGCCGCAGTGAGGATCGCGGTGTCCGGGCTGGCAAGCGCGGGGACGAACACGCCTGAATAACACGCGCTGATAATCAGCACCCGGCGGCGAATCCCGGCCTCCTCCAGCGCCGATTTTAGCTTGGCGGGGGACAGAATGCCATAGCCGCTATCGCCGTAGTGATAGGCAAGGCCAATGTCCGACCCGTGGCTGGTGGTATAGAGCACCAGCACATCCTCGGACGAGTCCATCACTGATCCAACGTGCGACAGCGCCAGCAGCAGCGCGGTGATCGAGCCGTGGGGCCTGTCATCGCGCGCACCGTCCGGCCCGGCCAGCGTCAGCGTGCGGCCCTGTGCATCATACCGCGCGCCCAGCACCCGCGCGGCCTCCCGCGCCTCACGCGCGAACACCGGATCGCTATCCAGCGCGATGGTGAGCACATAGGCATCAGCCACGCCGGGCCGCTGCGGAGCAAGCGCGCCGAGCGCCGTATCAAGCCGCCGCTGCTGTTCGCGGATCGCGGCGGCGGAAACCCCGCGCTGTAATTCGGGGCTGAGTTCATATGACTTGCGCCGCTCGGCCCGGCCCTCTCCGCTGGCAAGATCGGGAAAGGGTGCGGTGTGGGGTGGCGGCTGGTTGGGGTTGGTGGCGGAGGGTTGCGCCGCAGATTGCGACAAAACCGGCACTGCCAGCAACGCCGCCAAGGCCCCTGCGATGATCGCGCCCTTGTTCATCGCAGTGCAAGCTGCCTGCAAGCAGGAGTTCGGTCAAGCGTGAGCGTGTACGTGGTCCCAAGTTGCCAGAATTACCAATATCTGGTAACTAAGCTCGCATGGGCAAAAACACCTCAATCTCGCTCGGCGACCACTTTGAAAATTATACTCGCCGAAAGGTTGAATCGGGGGAGTATAGCTCGACCAGTGAGGTCATTCGCGAGGCGCTGCGGTTGCACGAGGAACGCTCAACCTTCAAATCGAAACTGCTGGAAGCGATCGACGAAGGTTTGGCAAGCCCGATTGACGAGACGTTCGATATTGATTGTTGGTTTGACGAAGAATTTCTTGCCAAGTGATGCGTATCATATTCCGCACGGCGGCATCCGCCGACATGCGGCGCATCGGTCGCGAAACCCGCAGCGCATGGGGTGACACTCAAGCGGTCTATTATGTTGGGAAGTTGCGAACCGATATAAAATCCCTGCGCGAATTCCCGCTACGCTTTCCAGAGTTAGAAACTCGCCCCGGCCTTCGGCGCATGAATAGCGGGCGCCACGCGGTGTTTTATGAGGTGGCGGAAGGCCGGATCGAGATTGTCCGGGTGTTGCACGTGGCGAGTGATTTTGAGCGATGGGATTGGAATTTTTCTGCTCGCTGGCACCCTTAGCCACCTAGTTCTGCATACCGTTTTCGATCTGACAGCCTGCTTCAATCAATTCGTCAAAAAAACTGACGCCTTCAATTGGATATCTTTCCGAACCGTAGGAGCGTCGGTCATCAAGCCACGCAACAACCTCTTTCCCGACCTCCTCATCATGCGAAACCAGAGTTGCGAAGATTGAAGCCCACAACTGTTTATCATTCTGACAAAAGTGCGAAAATTTGCCAGCGATCAGGATCCTTGCAAACTCGCAATACGAAATGAGAGCATGACCCTGATCATGAGTGATTGTGCCTGGTATGTGTGGAAAAACGTTGTGGATCGATTCAAGCTGTTTGGACGACACAACATGACCGTCGTCGGTCGCAGGCGCTTTCACATTGAGTTGCAAATCCCAGCGACCATCCGGGGCGCGACCAAGCACCCGAACTGCAACGTCAGTTGAAAAGAGACCATGATATTCCGCCGGAGGAATAGTGCTCCATTCCATATCAATACACCCGCGCCTTCGGCTCGATGTAAGCAATATCGTCCGTCAGCGTGTATTCGTGCACCGGGCGGTAATCGATCCGCACTGTTCCGCCCGAACCGCCCCAACCGTCAAACCACGCCACGGTATGCTTCATCCATTCAGCATCGTTGCGATCAGGGAAATCCTCATGCGCGTGGGCGCCGCGGCTTTCCTTGCGGTTGGCGGCGCTGGCAATCGTCACATTGGCCTGCGACATGAGGTTATCGAGTTCGAGCGTTTCGATCAGATCAGAATTCCAGATCAGCGATTTGTCACTGACGTGGATATCCGCCATCCGCTTGCTTTGTTCGGCCAGCTTGGCCACGCCTTCGTCCATCAGTTTCTGATCGCGGAACACGGCGCAATGTTTCTGCATCGCCTTTTGCATATCACTGCGGATTTGCGCGGTGGGGGATCCGCCTTGCGCATAGCGGAAGTGATCCAGCCGGGTCAGCGCGAAATCGGCGCTGTCGGCGGGCAGTTCGGGCTGTTTGGCGTTCGCTTTCAGGCTATCGCGCAGGTGATGCCCGGTCGCCCGGCCAAACACCACAAGATCGATCAGCGAGTTCGATCCGAGGCGGTTCGCCCCATGCACCGAAACGCACGCCGCCTCACCCACCGCATAAAGGCCGGGGACCGCGTGATCGGGGTTGCCATCCGGGCCGAGGGTGACGACCTGGCCGTGATAGTTACAGGGGATGCCGCCCATATTGTAATGCACCGTCGGGGTC
This sequence comes from Porphyrobacter sp. MBR-155, assembly GCF_040547625.1. Taxonomy (NCBI): domain Bacteria; kingdom Pseudomonadati; phylum Pseudomonadota; class Alphaproteobacteria; order Sphingomonadales; family Erythrobacteraceae; genus Porphyrobacter; species Porphyrobacter sp. MBR-155. Next base: position 185,136 of record NZ_JBEPQB010000004.1, on the reverse strand, counting down.
ACGGGCAGCGGCTGGCGGGTCAGATCGACCCCTGCAAAAATCTTGCCGCTTTCGGTAATCCCCGGCAGGCGCTGCGCCAGCACCTTGGGATCGATGTGATCGAGGTGGAGGTAAATATGATCGCCCTCCGGCCCGACACCGCGCCCTTCGCGCATTTCCAGCGCCATCGAACGCGACACGACATCGCGGCTCGCCAAGTCTTTCGCGGAAGGCGCGTAACGCTCCATGAAGCGTTCGCCTTCGGAGTTGGTGAGATACCCGCCCTCGCCCCGCGCACCTTCGGTAATCAGCACGCCCGCGCCATAGATGCCGGTCGGGTGGAACTGCACGAACTCCATGTCCTGCAATGGCAGGCCAGCGCGCAACACCATGCCGCCGCCGTCGCCAGTGCAGGTGTGCGCCGATGTGGCGGTGTAATAGCAGCGGCCATAACCGCCCGTCGCCAGCACGACCGATTGCGCGCGGAAACGGTGGATCGTGCCGTCATCCAGACACATCGCGATCACGCCGACGCAGACCTTCTCGCCGCCCACTTCGGACATGATCAGATCGAGCGCGAAGTATTCGATGAAGAAATCCGCGTCATACTTCAGGCTCTGCTGATACAATGCGTGGAGCATCGCATGGCCGGTGCGGTCAGCCGCGGCGCAGGTGCGCTGCACCGGCGGGCCGGCGCCCATGTTCTGCATGTGCCCACCAAACGGGCGCTGATAGATCGTGCCATCGGCGTTGCGGCTAAACGGCACGCCCGCGTGTTCCAGCTCGTAAACCGCTGCCGGGGCTTCGCGCGCGAGATATTCGATCGCGTCCTGATCGCCCAGCCAGTCTGACCCCTTGACGGTGTCGTACATATGCCAGGTCCAGTGATCGGGGCTGTTGTTGCCAAGGCTCGCCGCGATCCCGCCTTGCGCTGCCACGGTATGGCTGCGGGTGGGGAACACCTTGGAGATATTGGCGGTGCGCAGGCCGCTTTCCGCCGCGCCCATCGTCGCGCGCAGGCCAGAACCGCCCGCGCCCACCACCACCACATCATAGGTGTGGTCGATAATCTTGTATGCGCCCTTCAGATGCGAAGCCGAGTCGGCTGCGTTTGCTGCTGTCGTAGCCATCAGGCCTGACCTCCGAATGCGAGCGCGGCAACGCTGAAAATGGCAAAGGCGCCGCCGCCGAAAATTGCGAGATTGAGCGCGACAAGCGCCCCGAACTTGGTGCCGGCGTTGTGGACATAATCCTCGATCAGCACCTGCAGGCCGAGCCGCGCGTGCCAGAACAGACTGATCACCAGCAGGATCATCGGCACCGCCGCCACCGGCTGCGAAAGCCACTTGGCAACGCTGGCATAGTCAAAATCGCCGAGCATCACGAGGCTGACCAGCAGCCAGCTCATCAACACCACATTGCCGATCGCGGTGAAGCGCTGCACCAGCCAGTGATGCGCGCCGTGGTGCGATGCGCCCAGCCCGCGAACGCGCCCGATGGAAGTTCCGTTACCCATATGCCTGTCTCCTCAGCGCAGCAGGATCAGGGCCCAGAAGCCCGCGGTGAGAAGGATGGCGATCACCGGCGCGGCGATTGACCATAGGCGATTGGTATCCAGTTCATAGCCAGCGCCGATATCGAGCACGAAGTGGCGCAGCCCGCTCATCATGTGATTGAAGAACGCCCATGACAGGCCGACCAGCACCACCATGCCGACAGGCGAACCCATGATCGACTGGAAACTGGCATAGGCCGCAGGCCCGCTCGCCAGCGCGCCCAGCCACCACACCAGCACGCCAAGGCCAACCAGCGCCAAGCCATCACCGGTGGCGCGGTGGAGGATTGATACCAGCATGTGCGGGCCCCAGCGCCACACCTGCAAATGGGGAGAAAGCGGTCTTTGGTTCATGATGATCCCGTCTGGTCGCTGGATTTTGTCATCCCACTAAGCATCGCTATCGCTTGAGGCAAGCGGCGAGCGGTGGACACAGCTTGCAAAGTTTCGGATAGACACTTGCATGGGACACATTCTTGTAACCGGATCAAGCCGCGGAATTGGCAAGGCGGCGCTCGAAACTCTCAGCGCGCGGGGGGTGGCGGTGATCGGCCATGCCTCACGCCCGCAACCCGCCGCGCCGGGCGCTCCGCCGATCATCGCCGCCGATTTCGGCGATCCGCTGGCCGTCCAATCGCTATGGGAAGCGGCGCTGGAACTGGCGGGCGGGCAAATTGACGCGGTGGTCAATAATGCCGGGCGGTTCGAGGCCAACCGGCTCGACCGATCGGACATCGAATGGCTGGATGCGTGGGAGGATACCTTGCGGGTCAACCTCACCGCCGCCGCTCAGCTTTCGCGGCTGGCGGTGCTGCACTGGCAGGCGCGCAGTTTTGCAGGGCGGCTGGTTCATGTGGCGAGCCGCGCGGCCTATCGCGGGGATTCGCCGGCGCATTGGCACTATGCTGCGGCCAAGGGGGGGATGGTGGCGATGCACAAGACGATTGCGCGCGCCTATGCCAAGGACGGCATCCTCAGCTTCGCAATCACGCCAGGGTTCACCGATACCAGCATGGCCGATGATTACCTCGCCAGTCGCGGCGGGCCGGGGCTGCTGGCGGACATTCCGCTGGGCCGGGTGGCGACACCGGACGAAATCGCCGCGATCATCGCCTTTTGCGCACTGGACGCACCGCCAAGCATGACCGGCGCGGTGATCGACGCCAATGGAGCCAGCTTTGTTCGATAAATCCCTCTTCGCTCTGACCGCGCTGGCACTCGCCGGGTGCGGCGCCAGCATCCCCGCCTCGGACATAACCGCACGGGTCGCGGACGCGCAGCATTCGAGCGACATCGTGCGCTTTGCCTCGGTGTGCGAAGATTGGGACGATTGGGACAAGCCGACAGAGCCGTTCCAGATCCACGGCAACACCTGGTATGTCGGCACCTGCGGGATCGCCGCGATCCTGATCAAGGGCGATGATGGCGCGGTGCTGATCGACAGCGGCACCAACACAGGCTCCGAAGCGATTGAGGCCAATATCGCGGCACTCGGCTACACAATGCGCGATGTGAAGGCATTGCTCGTCAGCCATGAACATTACGACCATGTCGGCGGGATGGCCCGGTTTCAGGGGCTGAGCGGCACGCCGCTATGGGTCGGCGAAGGCGCGGCCGAGGTGATGCGCACCGGCAAGGACGATCCGCGCGATCCGCAAGCGGGGCTGCACGCAGCCATGGCACCGGTCACTGGCACGATCCGCGCAGTCGCAGACGGAGAGGTGCTTGAAACAACCGGCGTCACCCTAACCGCGATCGCCACCCCCGGCCACACCATCGGCGCGATGAGCTGGCAGTGGGAGAGCTGCACTGCGGGCGGATGCGTGACCATTGTTTATGGTGACAGCCTCTCGCCCGTCAGCGCCGACGAATACCGTTTCACCGATCACCCTGAATATGTCGCGATGTTCCGGCGCGGGATCGCTCGGCTGGCAGGGCTGGAATGCGATATGCTGATCACCCCGCATCCTTCGGCGAGCCAAATGCTTGCCCGCGCCCGCACCGGTTCATTCGAAGGCGGCATGACCTGCCTCGCCTACGCCGCCAGCAAGACCAAGGCGCTGGATGATCGGCTCGCCAAGGAAGCTGCCAGCAAATGACCACCTGGAAATTGAGCCTCCACGCGCCCAAGACGGTGGTGCAGGCGGCGCTGCTCGCGCATGATCTCATCGACGATTGGGACTTTGAACTCGTCATCGCGGGGCGCGAAGTGGCGGAGGACCAGCCTGACGACTGGGTGCTCGAAGGCTGGTTTCCGCGCAAACCGGGCAAGGCGCAGAAAGCCGCGCTGACGGGCTTGTTCGCGGGCGTTTTAGAAGGTGGGGCACCCAAACTCACCATCGAGGAACTTCCCCCGCAGGATTGGGTGACGCTGAGCCAGCACAATGTCACCCCGATCCGTGCCGGGCGGTTCCACGTTCACACCCCCGATTACCCCGCCGACCCGCGAGCCATCGACTTTGTGATCCCCGCCAGTCAGGCGTTCGGCACCGGGCAGCACCGCACCACCGCCGGTTGCCTCGAAATGCTCGACGCGATCAAGGCGAGCGGCATGGTCGCGCGCAATATTGCCGATATCGGCACCGGCACCGGCTTGCTCGGCTTTGCGGCGCTGGCGCTGTGGGCGCGTGCGCGCATCACCCTTACCGATATCGACGCGGTGTGCGTGCCGGTGGTCGAGGAGAACGCCGCATTGAACGGCATCCCGCTCGGCCCGCGCGCGGGTGAGGCGGTGATGGTGGTGGCCGACGGGATGGACGATCCGCTGATCAAGGTGCGCGGGGCCTATGACCTGCTGATCGCCAACATACTCGCCGGGCCGCTGGTGGAACTCGCGCCCGATTTTGCCCGCGCAGTTGTGCCGGGGGGCAGCTTGCTACTGGCCGGATTGCTCGCGGGCGAACAGGAAGCGGCGGTCAGGCGCGCGATGCACCGCGCAGGCTTCCGCATGGCAGCACGGTTGCAACGCGGCGATTGGGCGATATTGTGGCTGCGGCGGAGACGGATGCGCTAGGCGGCGACAAGGTTGGTTTCCAACAGCGCCAGCGCGTAGCGGGTGAAGGCGGCCATGTTGGCGATGCGGTCATCCGAAGTTGTTTCAATTAGGCGGGTGAACTCGCCCCCCGGCCCTGCCAAAGCGGCAACACTGCGTCCGGCAGGCGCGCCGCTGGGGTGATTGGAGCCGCCGACCGACCCGCTTTCGGCCAGACCCCAGTCTGCGCCGAAATTGTCGCGGATCGCGCGGGCTTGCAACAGTGCGTATTCTTCGCTGGCCCCGCGCATCCCCTTGTATGCCTCGCGCGGCAGATCGAACAGCACGTCGCGGGCGCGGAAGGAATAGACCACGCCGCCCCCCACAAAGTAATCGAGCGCGCCGGGCACCGTCAGCAAGGTGGCGGCGATCAAGCCTCCGGTCGCCCCGTCGGCCACCGCGACTGTCTCGCCTCGCGCCCGCAGCAGGCCTGCGATGTGCAAGGCTCGCGGATGGAGTTCGTGCAGCAAGTCCATCAGTTTCCCAGCGCCTCAGCGACAATCGCTGCCCAGCCCGCCTCGTCCACCACTTCGATGCCGAGTTCAGCGGCTTTCTTCATCTTCGATCCCGCCCCCGGCCCGGCCACCACCAGATCGGTTTTCGCGCTGACGCTGCCAGCCGCCTTCGCGCCCAGCCGTTCAGCCTGCGCCTTGGCTTCGTCGCGGCTCATGGTTCCCAGCTTGCCGGTGAACACCACGGTCTTGCCAGCAACCCGGCTGGCGATGGTTTTGACCTCGTAGCGCGGCGGGGTGACTTGGCTGAGCAGATCTTCCCACACCGCGACGTTGTGCGGTTCGTGGAAGAAGTCTCGGAGCGACTCCACAACTGCGTCGCCCACGCCGTCGATCGAGGTAAAGGCAAGATACCAATCATAGTCTGTTTCGGGCTTTAACCGAGCACCGCTCTCAGCCATGAAGTTCGCGTTCAGGTGGTCTACTGCCTCTTTGATCCTCGGTAGATCGTGAAAATGCTTCATCAAATCCCGCGCCGTCACCTCGCCGACGTGGCGGATACCAAGCCCGAACAATAGCCGCGCGGCATCGGGCGTGCGTTTGGCCTCGATAGCTGCCAGCAGGTTGTCGACCGACTTCTCCTGCCACCCCTCCAGCGCCAGAATATCGCTGCGCCGCTGCCGCAGTCGGAAAATATCCGCCGGGCTTTCCAGCCACCCCAACGCAAAGAACTGCGCGATGGTCTTTTCGCCCAGCCCCTCGATATCCAATGCTTTGCGACTGACGAAATGTTCGAGCCGCTGGGTGCGCTGCGCCGGGCAGATTAGCCCGGCGGTGCAACGCACATCGACCTCGCCTTCTTCGGCCACCGCCTCGCTGCCGCATTCGGGGCAGTGATCGGGGAACGCGAACGCGGCGCGCACCTCGTCACGCGTTAGGTTATCGACCACCTGCGGGATCACATCGCCCGCACGCTGGATCACCACCCGGTCGCCCACGCGCAGCCCCAACCGCGCGATCTCATCACGATTGTGGAGCGTCACATTGGTCACCGTCACCCCGCCGACCAGCACCGGGGCGAGCCTGCCCACCGGGGTCAGCTTGCCCGTGCGCCCGACCTGAATGTCGATGGCTTCGACAGTGGTTTCCGCGCGCTCCGCCGGGAACTTGTGCGCCAGCGCCCAGCGCGGGGCCTTGGCGACAAAACCCAGCCGTTCCTGCCAATCGATCCGGTCGAGCTTGTAAACCACCCCGTCAATATCATAGGGCAGATCAGGCCGCGCCGCGCCGATCGCATCGAAATGCGCAACCAGATCATCCGCCCCACCTTCGATCCGGGTGAACAGCGGTGAGATCGGAAAGCCCCACGCGCGCAAGCATTCCACCACCTCGGTCTGGGTCGTGCCCGGAACCTGCGTCGCCGCGCCCCAGCCATGCGCCCAGAACCGCAAGGTACGCTTGGCGGTGACATTCGCATCTTTCTGCCGCAGCGATCCTGCCGCCGCATTGCGAGGGTTGGCAAACAGCTTCCCCCCCGCCTCATGCTGCGCAGCATTGATTGCGGTAAAGGCCTGTTTTTCCATATAGACCTCCCCGCGCACCTCGAAGATGGCGGGAACATCGGCGGGCAGTTTTTGCGGGATGTCGGGAATATGCGCGACATTCGCCGTCACATCCTCACCCACCTGCCCATCGCCGCGCGTCGCGGCGCGCAGCAACACGCCGTTTTCATAGCGCAGCGAGCACGATAGCCCGTCAATCTTGTCCTCGGCGGTGCAGGCCAACGGCGCGTCTTCCGGCAGGTTCAAAAACCGCCGCATCCGCGCCAGCCACTCCGCGACTTCCTCTGGCGAGAACGCATTGTCGAGGCTCATCATCCGAACTTCATGGGCGACCTTGCCCAATGGCGAAGCGGCGATGGCATGGCCCACTTTGCGCGTGGGCGAATCGTCGCGGATCAGATGCGGAAAGGCCGCCTCCAATTCGGCATTACGGCGGACGAGCGCATCATATTCCGCGTCGGAAATCTCGGGCGAATCCTCGGCGTGATACAGCCGGTCATGATGCGCAATCGCACGCGCCAGCCGCATCAATTCATTGGCGGCATCGGCTTCGGAGAGGTTGGCGCGCTGGCTCATTGGCATTGGTTTCGACGTCCTTTGGCTCTCCTATGCCCGAATAGCAAAGCGCCGAAAAGTGCGGCGCCAAGACGTCACATATCGTTCGCTGAACCGTGCAAGCCGGTTCGTTTGCGGAACTGATGTAATCGCATTGCCCCCGTAAATGATAAGTCAGTCATCCCATCAGACCACTTTGTAAATGAAGTAATATCATGTTATTTGAATCGTAGGGGAGCATGACGACTATCGAGTCGATGCAGATGTCTATGGCAGCTGCATATTTGGGGGGAGGTATAAAACCATGATATATCCTAAGCTTATCGGCTTTGCTGCGGCGTCTCTTTTATTTAGCGGGGCAGCGGTTGCACAGAACTTCACTTATGAAGTTGTTTGGGAACCTGTTGAATTTGTTGGTGGAATGGATACTCCTGATAGGCCGCAGGGCGGCGCAGGAATAGTGAACGGGTCTTACACCACGACATATGCCGACGGATCAGTGGAAAAGGGCAAGGCCCGCTGCATCGGCATGGATCAACCCGACAACGGGCTGTTTGCCCTGCATTTCTCATGCACCACCAACGATCCCAGCGGCGTGGCTTCGCTGGTCTATGGCTGTAACTATCTGGGCAAGCCCGGGCCGGAAACTCCGCTTGGATGTGTTGGCGGCATTCAGGGTAAAACCGGTGAAGCAACCGGACGGCGTGGTTCGCTGACGATGGAATGGTATTCCGAAACCCAGGCACGCGGAACCGGCCAGTGGTACGCTAGCCAGTAACGCAAAACCCGATAGGTTGACCGGGGCGCGGATCGATTTTCATCTCCCGCCCCGGCAACCGATCGGATTTCGTGCCTGCCCACCGCGCGTATTCGCGGTGTCAGTCGTGATCGGGCACCAACACCGTCGCCCACATCGTCAGGCCGCACATCGTCCCGCGAGGTCTAAATCCAAGCGATCTATAAAGCCCGATCGCGCCTTCGTTGTGGGCGTATGAATGGAGATAGGGCACATCACCGCGCGCGCGCTGTCCGGCCATAACCTGTTTGATCAGCCGCCGGGCAAGACCCTGCCCGCGATATTCGGGCCAGGTGCAGACCCCGCTGATTTCCGCCAGCCCTGACGCAGGCAGCATCCGCTCTCCCGCCATCGCTGCCAAGCGCCCGTCGATACGGATACCGTAGAACTGGCCAAAACGATGAGTCAGCGCGCGCCACGGCCCCGGCTCAGTCGCCAGTGCGATCTCGGCCATCTCGGCTGCATCATCCTCACCAAGCCGGTGAATTTCAGGATCAGGCGCTTCATCCGCAGGCACATCGCCATCGGCGATCATCTGGAGCAGTTCCATCGTTCGTTCGATGCGTGTACCGGGCGGCGCGCGCCAAACTTCCGGCTCGATCAGCCACAATTCGTCATCCCGGCTTGCGAGCAGTGAGGCCAAACCCGCCTGCGCCTCCTGCCCGCCATCACGCGCGGCCGCAAATGGCCCGTAGCGTGGATCGACCCGAACGGCAGAGCCCGACCCTTGCGCGAGATGGGCAAGCCGCCCTTGCAGCATATGCCACACCTGCCGATCAAGGATCCGATCCATCACACCCCCTCCAGCAGCCGATCTGCCTGCGCGCGCGCTTCGGGCGTCACTTCCGCGCCAGACAGCATCCGGGCGATTTCCTCTTGCCGCCCGTCAGCATCCAGCAGCACCACGCTGGTGCGTGTCACCGTGCCTCTGGATGCCTTGGCGATCAGGTAGTGCTGCCCGCCCCGCGCGGCGACTTGCGGGCTGTGCGTTACCGCGAGCAATTGGCCTTCCTGCGCCGCCAGCCGAGCGAGGCGTTCTCCGATGGCGCTCGCCACCGCCCCGCCCACGCCGCGGTCAATTTCGTCGAAGATGATCGTCGCCGCCCCGCCCTGTTCGGCCAACGCGACCTTCAATGCGAGGATAAAGCGCGACAATTCCCCGCCGCTCGCGATCTTGCCGAGGGCTGCAAAATCCGCGCCGGGGTTGGTCGAGATGAGGAACTCGACCGCGTCCATCCCGCTTGCGCCCCAGCGGTCTTCGGGCAGCGCGGTGATCTGCGTCAGGAATCGCGCGGCGTCGAGCTTGAGCGGCGCAAGCTCCGCCGCCACCGCCGCGTCCAGCTTCGCCGCGCCCGCCACCCGCGCCGCGTGCGCCTTCTGCGCCGTTGCCACGTAGGCAGTGCGCGCTTCCTTGGCGGCGGCTTCAAGCGCGTCCAACTGCGCCTCCCCGCCCTCAATCGCGTCGAGTCGGCCACGCATCGTGCGCATCAATTCGGGTAGGTCGTCCACCTCGCAGCGGTGCTTGCGGGCGGCGGCGCGAAGTTCGAACAGCCGGGTTTCGGCGTTTTCCAAGGCGTTGGGATCGTGCAGCAGCGCCTCGGCAGCGGCTTGCAGCTTGTCCTCCGCCTCTCCCGCTTCGATCACCGCGCGGTCGAGCGCAGCCAGCGCCTCGGTCAGCAATGCGTGTTCGCCCGCGATCCGGTCAAGCTTGCGCGCGGCCACGCGCAGCGCAGCGAGCGGCGAATCCGAACCCTCCCACACATGGCGCAGCGCCTCCAGATCGCCCGCCAGCCGCTCACCCTTCTGCATATCGGCGCGAGTCGCGGCAAGGCGTGCTTCTTCGCCTGCCACCGGTTCCAGCGCGGCCAGCTCCGCCAGATGTGCGATCAGCAGATCCTGATCGGCCTTGGCCTGTTCCACCGCGCCGCGCGCCTCGGCGAGCTGCGCTTCAGCCCTCGCCCAGACGGCAAAGGCGCGTTCCAGCCCCGCCGCATCGGTGCCCGCATAGCGATCCAGCAGCATCCGGTGGCCGCGCGGATTGACCAGCCCGCGATCATCATGCTGGCCGTGGAGTTCGACCAGCGCAGGCGCGAGTTCGCGCAGCAGTGCGACGCTGGCGGGTTGATCGTTGATGAAGGCTTTGGAGCCGCCATCGGCCTTCACCTGCCGCCGGATCAGCAGCGGCTCTCCCGGTTCAATGGCGATCTCCGCCTCATCCAGCGCGGCGGCGATGGGCGCGGGCAGCGCGGCGAATTCAAAACTGGCGGTGACGCTCGCCTTGTCCTCTCCGGCGCGCACCAGCGATGTCTCCGCCCGGTCGCCCAGGATCAGCCCCAGCGCATCGAGCAGGATCGACTTGCCCGCCCCCGTCTCCCCCGTCAGCACGCCCAGCCCACGCGCGAAGGTGAGATCGAGCGCTTCGATGAGGACGATATTGCGGATCGAAAGACGGGTCAGCATGGGCGGTGCAAGGGATAGCGCAGGCCGCTGCCGCCGTCACGCTTCAAGCGAGAGGCAATCCCCAAGCCCATGCGCCGGGTTTCAGGACTTTGAAAACCCACGCCCTGCTGAAATTTTATGGTTGCGAATCGCCTGACCGATTCGGCCCCGCACCGATTCGTCGTTGGCGGCGCAAGACCATCCATTTGCGCTGAAATTCGGCCCCAAAACGAAAAAAGCCCCGGTTTCCCGAGGCTTTTTGCTAGCTCTTACGACGCCGACTTAACTGGTGCCGAAGAGAATGGAAATCCAGCCCCACATAATATTTCTCCTATCAGCGTCAATTGCTGTAGGAGCGTTTTAACACAAAATTAACCATAATCAACCGTTAACTACGATTCTCCCGCCGCCCATCATCGATAGCAGCTCTGGCATCGTAATTGCCCGTGCAAACAGGTAGCCTTGCGCATGGTCGCAGCCCATCGCGCGCAAAGTGGCTGCGACTGCCTGATCCTCGACACCTTCGGCCACCACGACCTTACCCAGCGAGTGGGCGATTTCGATCGTGGCGCGCACCACGGCGCGGCTTTCTTCCGATGTCGCCATGTTCTGCACGAAGCGCTTGTCGATCTTGAGTTCGGAACTGGGCAACTTCTCGATATATTCGAGATTTGATTGCCCGGTGCCGAAATCATCGATCGAAAGACTGATCCCGCGCTGTTTGAGCGCAGCGATTTGCGGCGCGATTCGTTCATCTTCCAACTTGGCCGTCTCGGTCAGTTCCAGCGTGAGGTTGCCCGGCGGGAAGGCATGGCGGCCCAGCATTGTCATGATGTCGAACATCAGATGCGCGTCGCTCAGGCTTTTGGCTGACATATTGACTGCCAGCTTGAAGGCCGGATCAAGCGCAATCGCTTTCTTGCCTTCAACCAGCGCGGCTTCCATCACCACCAGCGTCAATTCGTTGATGCGATCCCCCGCTTCGGCGGCGAGCACCAATTCTTGCGGATTGACCCACTCCTTGCCATCAGGCTTCCAGCGGATTAGCGTTTCCGCGCCGACAATCCGGCCGGTGAGCAGATCGACCTTGGGTTGGTAAGCCACCCCGATACTGCGATCACGCAGCCCTTTTTCCAGCACCCGCAGCAATCCAACCCGCTGGTTGCGGGCTTCGAGATAGGCGGGATCATTGATGATAAACCGCGCTCCGCGCGATGCGGCTTCCTCAGCCGCCTGCATCGCCTTCTTGATGCGCTGGTCAAGCGGCAGATCATAATTGGTATCGATCCCCAGCGCCGGTGCACTGCTGGCCGATTGCCAATCATGGCTGATCGCGGTCTTGAGAATCAGCGCAAGGCCATCGGCATGCCGTTCGAGACTGGCGGTGTCCATCCGCGGGGCCAGCCACACCAGAACGTCACGATCAAACGCGACATCGCCCGTCTCTCCCGGCCCTTTGATATAGGCGATCAACGTGCTGACAAACTCGCCCAGTTCGCGCGCGGTCCATTCTTCCGACATTTCGGCCAGGCTTGCGATTTTCAAAGCATAGACATCGCGTCCGGCGCTGACCTGATCGGAACTCAACGCCGAAGTGCTCATCGCATCGACATCCTGACTATAATATTTGCGGGCGATGCGCTGAAACCCGATACCCGCTGCCAGCATGGCCAGCAGCGCTGACATCACATCAATATTGACGCCGAATTCGTCGAGCACCAGTGGCACGGTGAGCAATCCGCCAGCCGAAACCACCAGCGCGCGCGACGATTTCGAATTCGCCAGAACCTGCGCCATGATCGCCAGCCCGGCAACCAGCAGCGCCGGAACCCACATCAGATCAACCGGCACCCCGCGCTTGAGCGTATGCGCGCCCATGATGTGGAAATAGGCGCCGGGCAAGCGACCGTCGCGCAAGGGCAGGCGATAATAGTCGGCTGATTCATAAAAGCTCTCGCCTATAATTACGCTTTTGCCATCTAGCGCGGAAGCTGAAATATCGCCGTTAAGGACATCAATGTAACTGAAGGCCGGTATTGTGCCGGGATTGAACGCATAATCCGGGCGGTAACTCCGGTCAGGGCCAGTGTAATTCGCCAGTGCCGCTGAAAGCGAAGGATGCCTCGATCCGTTGAGATTAACACTGGTTGGAAAGGTAACCGAAAAGCCGAAAGGGGCTCCAAGCCCGTTCATTGCGGCAAGTTGTGCATGCTCGCGAAACGCGGGGCGTGGAACAATCTCCTCCACGATCTGGAATCCAACCTCGTGCTTGGGCGCGAAGCCGAGCCAGACTTTGCCCTTGTGCCGGGCAAGCGTCTGGGCGAATATCGCGTCGGCTTTCGGGTTTTCCGGATCAGCGTGTGCGCGGTCGAATGTGACCTTTGCCACCCCCGATGCAATCAGCGTGTCAATCAATTGGCTATCATCCACGCGCGACGGCAGCGTCCGATTGAACGCATTGTATGTTTTGTCATCGATGGCAATCATCACCACGTCCTGCGGCGCAGGCTTGGATCGCACCTCGGCCCGCATCGCGCGGTAGAAGTCTTCGGCAGGCAACGGCAGCTCAATCGCAGCTGACACCAGCCCGAACAGGATCGCAAAGCCCGCCACCTTGGCACGCTTTCGCCGGAGCAGCGCCGCGCCCGAATTGCGGATGATTCCGCCGTTCAGCACAGCAACCTCATCGCCAGCAAAGCCAAGGGCGCGCCGCAGGTAGTCTACTGTTGATTGCATTGATCTGATCATGAAGCGCGCAAATCCGAACGGGAACTGCGGTTAACCTTAGGTCGCGTTGGTTAATTCATCGCAAACGCTGATCGCGATGCGATGGCGGGGTACTACCGGCCACCACTCGGCCCGCAGGCGGTTGCTTGACCCCTGCTAGACCCCTCTTAGACCCCTCCTAGACCCGTTTTAGTGCCTGTTTTCATGATGTTTCACGTGAAACATTGGTTGCTGGCAGTGGACATGGCAGCCAGTTTGTCATAGTTGGTCGCGATGCACGCGGGGGGTGATCACATAACATCGGTACTGTTCGTGTGCCTCGGCAATATCTGCCGATCACCCATGGCCGAAGGCGCGTTTCGCGCTGCCGCTGCGCAGAGCGGCCTCGATTGCCACGTCGATTCCGCCGGAACCGCATCCTATCACATTGGCGATCCGCCCGATCCGCGCGCCATTGCAGTTGCCCGCTCCAACGGCGTGGACATTGCCGGACTAACCGCGCGTCAGTTGAAGTCCGATGACTTCTACCGCTTCACCCACGTGATCGCGCTCGACCGCGCCAATCTTGAAGGGATCAAGGCCCACGCCCCGCGCGACGGGACAGCCACGGTCGCGCTGCTGCTGGATGCGGTCAATGGCCGCGAGGGTGAGCCCGTGCCCGATCCCTATTACGGCGATAGCGCCGCCTTCGAAGCGGCGTGGCAGATCATCACCGAAGGGGCCCAGGCGCTGGTGGAGCGTCTGGCCAGCGCAGGGTCTGACCCGCTCGCCTAACCCCCGCGCAACAACTGCACGCCCCAATCGCGTTCGAACAGGTATAACAGCAACCGCGCCGCCTCTCCGCGCGGGGAAGCCAGCCCGCCACCCGGCGCCCCTTCGTCCCGCTCGATCAGCAGCCGCGCATCGGCATGGGCGGTCGGCAGCAGCCGCTGCATCTGTTCCAGATTGGCAATCCGGAACGCCGCTTCGCCCGATTGCCTTGTGCCGAGCAATTCGCCCCCACCGCGCAATTCCAGATCCTCCTCGGCGATGCGGAACCCGTCCTGCGTTTCGCGCATCAGGGCAAGCCGCGCGCGCGCGGTTTCAGACAGTGCCCCGCCGCGCAGCAGCAGGCAGGTGGATTTCTCCGCCCCGCGCCCCACCCGCCCGCGCAGTTGGTGCAACTGGGCAAGGCCAAAGCGTTCGGCCTGTTCGATCACCATCAGCGTGGCCGCCGGGACATCCACCCCCACCTCGATCACCGTGGTCGCCACCAACAGCCGCGCCTGCCCGCTGGCAAACCGCTCCATCGCGGCGTCCTTTACCTCTGGCCGCAACTGCCCATGCACCAGCACCACCGCCTTGCCAAACCGCTCTTTCAGCGCGGCATAGCGGGCCTCGGCGGCGGCAATATCGGCAAGGTCAGGCACCCCGTCGATTTCGCGCACCATCGGGCACACCCAATAGGCCTGTTGCCCGCTGGCGAGATGCCGTTCGACGCCCGCGACCACCTCATCCATCCGTTCCTGCGGCACTACGCGGGTATCAATCGCCTGCCGTCCGGGGGGCAGTTCATCGAGGCGGCTGACATCCATCTCGCCATATTGCGCCAGCGTCAGCGATCGCGGAATCGGGGTCGCGGTCATCGCAAGGGTATGCGGAGCGCGCCGTCCCTTCCCCGCCAGCGCGAGCCGCTGCGCCACGCCAAAGCGGTGCTGTTCATCAATCACCACCAACCCCAGATCGCGGTAATTGACGGTGTCCTGAAAGATCGCATGGGTACCAACCAGCAGCTGGATCGACCCATCCATCAGGCCCATCAGTATGCTCTCGCGCTCGCGCCCCTTGGCGCGGCCCGTCAGCAAAGCGATTTCCACCCCTGTCGGGCGCAGCATGGTGCGCAACGTTTCAAAATGCTGGCGGGCGAGAATTTCAGTGGGCGCGAGCAAAGCCGCCTGCTTGCCCGCCTCCACCGCGATCAGCATGGCATTGAGAGCGACCACGGTTTTGCCCGCACCGACATCACCTTGCAGCAGCCGCAGCATCGGCGCTTCCTGCGCCAAATCACCCGCGATCTCGGCAATCGAGCGCGTCTGCGCGCCCGTCAGCGCGAAGGGCAATTGCAGCTTGGCGCGCAAGGCGCCGTCCCCTGCGAGCGCCTGCCCCCAGCGGCGGCGGCCTTCGGCCTTGACCAGCAGCAGCGCGAGGCTGTTGGCCAGCAATTCATCATAGGCGAGCCGGTCACGCGCCTTGGGATGGTCCTGCTTGTGCGCCAGGTGCAACGCATCACGCCACGCGGGCCAGCCAGCCTTGGCGAATTGGCCCGGATCAATCCATTCGGGCAGGTCTGGCAGGCGGGTCAGCGCCTGTTCCACCATGCTCGCCACGCGCGGCTGGGTCAGCCCTTCGGACAGGCGATAGACCGGTTCACACAGCCGCCCCAGATGCGCCGCGCTGGCTTCCTCGACATGATCGGGGTGGACGATCTGGAGCATATCGCCATAGCGATCAAGCCGTCCGGCGATCCAGCGCGTCTCCCCCACAGGCAGCAGCTTTTTGGCGGTATAGGCGGCCTTGCCGAACCACGTCAGCGCGCAGACATTGCCCTTGGCATCCTGTGCCAGCACCCGATACGGCCCGCGGCTTCCGGGGCGGGGGCTGCGGTGTTCAATCGGGGTCAGCGCGATCACCACCTGTTCGCCCTCACCCCCTTCATCCAGATCGGCAATCGCATGGCGACTGACGAAGCGTTCGGGCAGGTGATAGACGACATCCTTGATCCGCGTGAGGCCGAGCTTCTCCAGCGGCTTCATCAGCTTTGGCCCGACGCCTTCGAGCGCTTCGGTTTCGGCGAACAGGGGATTGAGGATTTCGGGCCGCATAAGGGGGCTCTAACCCCAATCATCCGTTCTGCGAAGCCTTACGACGGCGCTTGTTTGCATGGTTAATATGTGGTCTAATCTGCCCTTGACGTTACGACACGCAATGATTGCATTGCTTCGTCCTTGTAACAGTCAAACCAGTAGGGTCGCTCGCAAACGTGTTTTTCACGGGGGGAAGACCTGACTATGATACGGAAACTTATGTTCGGAATCGCCGCTAGCTCAGCGGCGTTGGTTGCCATTCCAGCCGCGCCAGCCATGGCGCAAGAAGCTGAAGAGGCGCGGACCACTTACCGGGTTGTCTATCTCAAGCTTGCCGATGGCGCAGGCCCGCGATGGACGGAAATCCAAGAGACTTATAATGCGCGCGCAGCCGAAAAGGCTGGCTTGAAACCGGTCACGGTGCATTGGTTGATGACCGGAAATTGGGATTTGATGCTTCTCATCCAAATGCCGGATGGTCTTTCCGCGCTCGACACTCATAATCCTCCGGCGCAGGCAGCATATAACAAGGCATTTGTCGAAGTTGCTGGCGGCGAGGAAGCTGCGCGGAAAATTCGCGATGAATTGGGTGGGTTGGTAACGGATTCTCTGGTCACTTACAGCCACACCCACCCATAACCGCGATACTCACTTGAACCTGAATGATTGATCTGGGATTAGGGGCGCCTTTCCAACCGAAGGTGCCCCTTTTTCCATGCCGGAACCGCATAGCTTTGCCGATCGCCTGGCCCGCGCGAAGTTCCGCGCGTGGCATCGCGGCACGCGTGAGGCCGATTACATGATCGGCGGTTACTTTGATCGCTACCACGCCGTTTGGGGCGAACCGGAACTGGCGTGGTTCGAAGCCTTGCTCGATGAAGATGACGTCGATGTGATGGCTTTCGCGCTTGGCACCGCCGCGCCGCCGGAGCATCTGGCGGGCGACCTGCTCACCTCCATGCAGAAACTCGATTACGTTGATATTCCGCGCTGATCGCGCGCGCCGCTTTACTGGAAACCTATGCCCGATCTCTCGCGCATCCTTGCGGCCAATGATCCGCTGACCCTCGCCTCGCTCCCGCGCGGGAGCCTGCCGCTGGTGCTGGTCGATCTCGCCCGCGCTGCCAAACGCCGGGCGGTGTTCATCGCGCCCGACGATGCGGCGATGCGCGCGGCAGTGGACGCGGCGCAGTTCTTCGCGCCCGAGATTGATGTCTTCGCCTTCCCCGCGTGGGATTGCCTGCCCTATGACCGGGCCAGCCCCGCGCTGACGATCAGTGCCGAACGGCTGGCCGCGCTCCACCGCTTGCAGCAACCCGGCAGCGCGCAGCAATTGCTGGTCACGACAGTCAACGCCGTTTTGCAACGCGTGCTCACCCCGTTCCGCGTGCGCGAAAGCGTGCGTGAATTCCGCGTTGGCACCAATATCGGCCATGCCAGCCTTGCCGCGCTGCTGACCCGGCAGGGCTATGCGCGCACCGACACGGTGATCGACCACGGCGAATTTGCAGTGCGCGGATCGATTGTCGATATCTTCCCCTCCAGCCTTGATGCAGGTCTGCGGCTCGATTTCTTCGGTGATGAACTGGAAAGCCTGCGATTGTTCGATCCGGCCACGCAGATGACGGTGGAACGGGTCGATCAGCACCTGCTGCTGCCTGCGTCCGAAGCGCTGCTCGACGACAACAGCATCAAGCGCTTTCGCAGCCGTTACCGCGAACTGTTCGGCGCGAACGCCACGCAGGATCCGCTGTACGAAGCGGTGTCTGACGGGCGGCGACTGGCGGGCATGGAACATTGGCTGCCGTTGTTTGAGGAACGGCTGGCGACGCTGTTCGATCACCTCGGCACGGATGATGTCGTGGTCATCGATCAGGGCGCGATTGGCGCGGCCGAGGAACGGCTTGGTGACATTGCCGATTACCACGAACAACGCGGCCGGATCGCAAGCGAGAAGAAAGGCAGTTATCGCCCGCTCGGTCCCGATGCGCTGTATCTGACGCGGGCTGAATTTGACGCTGCACTGGCCGCCGCCCCCGCCCACCGGGCCAGCGGTTTTGCTGCCGAGGGCAGCGCCAATGTGCTCGATTTCGGCTTCCGTTCGGCGCGCGATTTTGCGCCTGAGCGCGGGCGCGGTGAAAATGTTTACGAAGCCGCCGCAGGGTATCTCAAATCCGTTGCCAAGGTCGGGCGCAAGCCGCTGTTCGCCGCCTATTCCACCGGCAGCGCCCGGCGGATCGCGTTAATCCTTGAAGAAGCCGGCGCGCCAACTATGCTGGCGGACAATTGGCAACAGGCGCTGGGGCTGGCCGCCAAAGGCAAATGCGCGGTGGTTGTCCTGCCGCTGGAAACCGGGTTTGCCAGCGACACGCTCGAACTCCTCACCGAAGCCGATGTGCTGGGCGACCGGCTGGTGCGCCGCAAGAAAAAGCGGCGGGATTCCGATGCCTTCCTTGCCGAGCTTCAGGCCTTGTCGCGCGGCGATCTGGTGGTGCATATCGAACACGGGATCGGGCGCTATCTCGGGCTTGACCCGATCACGGTCGGCAAAAGCCAGCATGATTGCGTCGCGCTGGAATATGCGGGCGGGGACAAGCTGTTCATCCCGGTCGAAAACATCGATGTTCTTAGCCGCTACGGCTCGTCCGAACAGGCGGTGCCGCTTGACCGGCTGGGCGGTGAGGCATGGCAGCGCCGCCGTGCCAAGCTGAAAGAACGCATCACCGCCATCGCGGGCGAGTTGATGCAGGTCGCCGCCGCACGCGCGCTGCGGAAAGCCACGGTGCTGGCGACCGATCACGCCACGCTTAACCAGTTCGTCGACCGCTTCCCATGGTCGGAGACCGAGGATCAGGAACGCGCCATCGCCGATGTGCTGGGCGATCTGGAAAGCGGGCGTCCGATGGATCGTCTCGTCTGCGGCGATGTCGGCTTCGGCAAGACCGAGGTCGCCTTGCGCGCCGCATTTGTCGCGGCAATGGCGGGGCAGCAGGTGGCCATCGTGGCCCCCACTACCCTGCTCGCGCGCCAGCACTATCAGAACTTTGTCGAACGATTCGCAGGCTTCCCGCTCCAGATCGGGCGACTCTCACGCCTCGTCTCCGCCAAGGAAGCGACCGCGACCCGCGAAGGGTTGAAAAATGGCCAGGTCGATCTGGTGATCGGCACCCACGCGATCCTGTCAAAATCGACGCAATTCAAGAACCTCGGCCTTGTGATCGTGGATGAAGAACAGCGCTTCGGCGTCACCCACAAGGAAAAGCTGAAACAGCTGCGCGCCGACGTTCACGTCCTCACGCTCACCGCCACGCCCATCCCGCGCACGCTGCAAATGGCGATGAGCGGCCTGCGCGAACTTTCCACCATCCAGACCCCGCCGGTCGACCGGCTCGCCGTGCGCACCTATGTAATGGAATGGGACGACATGGTGATGCGCGAGGCGCTGCTGCGCGAACACCACCGCGGCGGGCAGAGCTTCATCGTCGTGCCGCGCATTTCGGACATGGCGGGTGTCGAAGAATGGCTGCACGAACACGTGCCCGAGATCAAGGCGATCTCTGCTCATGGCCAGATGGGTGCAGGAGAAATCGAAAGCCGGATGAGCGCTTTCTACGAAGGCAAGTACGAGGTGCTGCTTTCGACCACCATCGTCGAGAGCGGGCTGGACCTGCCCAACGCCAACACCATCATCATCCACCGCGCCGACATTTTCGGCCTCGCCCAGCTCTATCAGCTGCGCGGGCGCGTGGGCCGGGCCAAACTGCGCGCCTATGCCTATCTGACGCATGAAAAAGACGTTGCCCTATCCGAAGTCGCGCAGAAACGGCTGAAGGTGCTTGGCGATCTTGATTCGCTGGGTGCAGGGTTCCAGCTTGCCAGCCACGATCTCGACATTCGCGGCGCGGGCAATCTGTTGGGCGATGAACAATCAGGCCATATCCGCGAGGTCGGGTTCGAACTGTATCAGGCGATGCTGGAGGAGGCGATTCTGGCGGCCAAGGCGGGCGAAATGGGCCTCGCCCCGGCGCGCGACAAGGTTTCGCCGCAGATCACCGTCGATGCGCCAATCATGATCCCTGAGGATTACGTGCCCGATCTGGCGGTGCGCATGGCGCTCTATCGCAGGCTCAATCAGGCCGAGGGGCAGTACGAGATCGAAAGTCTGGCCGCCGAAATGATCGACCGTTTCGGCGACCTGCCGCAGCCGACCAAGAACCTGATCCGCCTGATCGAAATCAAGCATCAGGCAATCGGTGCCAACATTGCCAAGATCGATGTCGGCGCACGCGGCACGCTTGTCACCTTCCACAATGATGATTTCCCCGATCCGATGGGCTTGATCGCCTATGTCGAACGGATCAATCAGGGTGCCAAAGACACCGCCAAACTGCGCCCCGACATGAAACTGGTCATCAACCGCGCATGGGGCGACCCGCAAAACCGGCTGAACGGATTGTTCCAGCTGACCAAGGGGTTAAGCGGGGTTGTGAAGAAGGCAGCGAAGGCGAAGCGCGCGGCCTGATGGCCACATAGGAGGTATGGCCCCAGTTGCGGGATTTCTTCTAGCAACCTTGTAGTTGCCATAGAACTCTTCGCTTTGAGAATGTTGCAGAGTTGGAGTTGCCTTAACCAACTCTCCAGATCAAAGTGATGCTGAGCGCGACACAACGCTTCATCGCGCGCGGTAGAGGCCTCCATGTCAGCAAGAAATGTCCAGATCTACCTGCCCGAGAATCAGATCCCTTTGCTGGAAACCATTCTTGCCCGCCACACCCGGCGTTTTTGGCGCGAGAGCTTGCCGGGAGAACAAGAGAAATACACTTGTATCGTCCAGCAACGTTATACCGAACGCCTACTAACCGATCTGGACGATGCCTTTCGAACTGTGCCGTCCTTCGCGGCCCACGTCGCGCATCTAGAAGCCGTGCTACCAACGCTGGAGGAAAACCCATCGACCGAACTGCTGCTCGCGTCCAATCTTCCACCGCCAACGTGGCTCGAGCGCTTTTTCAGCCGCGACCGCCTTAGCACGGATGAAATCTACGATGACATCGAAGAAAGCCTGAGGATCCGACCTTCGTTCGTGCTGACGGTAACGCTGTCGGCGATCATCGCAGGCCTCGGAATGCTCAGCGGGCAGGTCGCTGTCGTCATCGGCGCAATGATTATTGCGCCCTTGCTTGGCCCCGCGATGGGACTGGCGCTTGCGGCAACGGTTGGCGACTGGACGCTAGGCCGGAAAGCGATTGCGGCCTTGGCACTGGGCTGCGCGCTCGCGGCGCTGACGGGCTCAGTAATTGGAATGATTGTGGCAATAGATCCATTGACCGCTGAACTGCGCAACCGGACGCTGGTTCAGCCGGCTGACATTGCGCTTGCCCTAGCGTGCGGCGCAGCCGGGGTGCTGGCCTTTAGCCGCGGGGCGTCACTCGCGCTAGTGGGCGTAATGATTGCGGTAGCGCTGGTTCCGCCGCTCACCGCTGCGGGCATCTACACCGGAGCAGGATTACCTGCTGCAGGGGCCAATGCAATGTTCCTGTTTACCGTCAATCTCGTGTGCGTGAACGTCGCGGGAATAGTTACCTTCTTGTTTCAGGGACTGCCGCCCAAAAGCTGGCGTATGACTACGGGGATTATGCTGGTTTGGGTACTTTTGCTGGGATTGCTGATGGCGATGATGGCAGGCCGGATCTTGCTCGGCTTAGGAGCAGGAGAAGGTATTTTTTCAGCCCTAGGCAACAGCGCGGTTTGATCGCAAGATAACCTGTTATCGTCAATAAAGATGGGCGTTCTTTACGGAAACTCTTCATCCACTTGCAGCCATCAACAAC
The DNA here is from genome assembly GCF_040547625.1 of Porphyrobacter sp. MBR-155. Taxonomy (NCBI): domain Bacteria; kingdom Pseudomonadati; phylum Pseudomonadota; class Alphaproteobacteria; order Sphingomonadales; family Erythrobacteraceae; genus Porphyrobacter; species Porphyrobacter sp. MBR-155. Next base: position 163,366 of record NZ_JBEPQB010000004.1, on the reverse strand, counting down.
TCAACTCGCACCATCCGAAAGTTGACAGCTGCCCCCTTACCCGTGCCCTATCCCGCGCGCCGTTCGCGCCAGTGCCAGCACGCTTTCGCTCGGCATCGGCTGGGCGCGCAGGAAGCCTTGCCAGTAGTCGCAGCCTTCGGCGGTGATCGCCGCGCGCTGGATTTCGCTTTCGATCCCCTCGGCATAGACCGCCAGGCCAAGCGCTTTGCCCAGCTGCATGATCGCCCGCAGCACCGCCAGCGCGGTGGCATCGCCCGGCACGCTATCGACCATCGCCTTGTCAAGCTTCAGCGCATCCAGCGGCAATTCGCGCAGGTAGCGAAAATTGCAGAACCCCGCGCCGAAATCATCGAGCGCGGTGCGGAACCCCAGCCCGCGCAACGCCTTCAGCGCGCTGGCCGCCTGCGGCAGATTGCGCAGCAACAAATCCTCGGTAATCTCCAGCATCAGCCGCTGCGGTGCAATGTCCGAACGGCCGATCAACGCGGCAAAATCGGCAGCAAAGCGCGGATCGCCCAGTTCTTCGGGTGTGATGTTGAGCGACAGCGACAGATTATCCGGCCAGGTCGCCGCATCCTCCAGCGCGCGGGCGACCACATGGCGCGACAGCGGGGCGACCAGCGCAGCACGCTCTGCCACCGCGAACAGATCGCGCGCGCCGATTTCGCCCAGCGAGGGGTGCTGCCAGCGTGCCAGCGCTTCGGCCCCGACCACTGCCCCGGTAACGCAGGAAAATTGCGGCTGGAACAATACCTCAATCTCACGCCGGTCGAGCGCGCTGAGCAAGTCGGCTTCGAGCACACCGGTGCTGACGCCGGGAAAGCGCCCGCGCGTGCTGCCGCGCAACGATGTCCGGCCTTGTTCCATTCCGCTCCCTTATGGATCAGCGTTCTTAATCATGGAATCTGCGCAATGCTTGCTTCAATTGCAATCCGCCCAAAACTGGCACATCAGGCCATTCTGCCGACAATGCACCGGGGATAAGTCAGCCGGGATCACGTTCAACCCGGAGGAGAGCGATAGATGGCGAGCAACGCAGCACCCTTTGAGCGCCTCGCGCTGGTGGTTTCGGATGTCCCGCGCGCGCAAGAAGCCTTCGCGGCTTTGCTGCCGCAGCACGATTGGGTGCCGCTGGAACAGGCCGACGCGGTGGTAGTGCTGGGCGGCGACGGGTTCATGCTGCAAACGCTGCACGCGATGATCGATGAGGGCCGCGTGATCCCGGCCTATGGCATGAACCTTGGCTCGGTCGGGTTCCTGATGAACCGCTTTGACAAGCGTGCAGCCATTGCCGCGCGGGTCGCCAAAGCGCGGCGCTGGACGATTGCGCCCTTGCGGGTCGAGGCGATCACGCAAGACGGCAAAAGCCACGCAATGTGTGCGATCAACGAAATATCGCTGCTGCGCGAAACGCGCCAGACCGCCAAGATTGAAGTGACCGTGGGCGACCGGGTGCGGATACAGGAATTGGTGTGCGACGGGGTATTGGTAGCAACCCCTGCGGGATCGACGGCGTATAACCTGTCCGCCAATGGCCCGATCCTGCCATTGGACAGCAAGCTGCTCGCCCTCACCCCGATCAGCCCGTTTCGCCCGAGGCGCTGGCGCGGGGCAATTTTGCCTGACCGGATGAAGATCGTGCTCAAGGTGCTCGAACCGGCCAAGCGCCCGGTGTCTGTCGTCGCCGATCAAAAGGAACTGCGCGACATTGCCGAGGTGCGTCTCCAGATTGCGCAGGACACCCAGTTGACGCTGCTGTTCGATCCCGGCCAATCGCTCGAAGAACGCATAGTGGCCGAACAATTTGTCACGGGATGATTGCAGCGTAGGCAGGCTCAAAACCCCCTTGCAATCCTGTGCCCTGCCCCATATAGGCGCGCTTCCGCTCTTCCTTAGACCGCTTGGAAGAGTTGCTCCCCGATAGCTCAGCGGTAGAGTAGGTGACTGTTAATCACTTGGCCGTAGGTTCGAATCCTACTCGGGGAGCCAATTTCTCAACTGATTTCCGCTGATTGGATATGCAGCGCTGTCACGGCGCTGCGTCAGCCCCACCCTGCTCCACCCTTGAAATCATAGCCTTGTATTGCGTTCACTCGCTTATGCGTTAGTTCGTTGCCAGTGCTTCTCATCATAATCATCGCGCTGATTTTCCTCATCGGATATTCCAGCCAACGCACCGGAGTGTGCATGGTTCGTGCGATGAACGAGGTGATTGAGCGGCGGCGTGGGCACCGTCTTGCAGGGTTCTTGCTGGCAGCAGCAACCGCGATGATGGTGATGGCCGCTGCCGAATATTTGGGTGCGCGGCCCTTTACCACCATCCTTGGCGCGCGGATGGACTGGATCGCTATCGCAGGCGGCGTGCTTTACGGGCTTGGTTCACGGATCAACGGTCATTGTGCGATTGGCACGGCGGCGGCGCTTACGTCCGGCCAAATGTCCCGCAGCGCCTCCATCGCCGCGATGCTCGTCGCGGCCATATGTCTCGGGCCCAATATGTTACAGGCGGCATTGTTGTTACCGATGCGCGAACAGGTTGTTTCACCGCTTGCGGGTAATGCGCCGCTCGCATTGGCAGTTGGCGGAACACTGGCTGCGATGGCTGGTTATTATTTGTACCGCCGCCTTAAATTGCGACGCCCTGGCGGAGGTTGGTCGCCGTTATTGGCGATGGCCTTGATCGGCGCGGCGTCGGGAGCGCTGTTCGCGCTCGACCAGCAATGGCTCTACACCAGCAGCATTGCGAAAATCGCATATGGAGACACGCCCTTTACGTTTCGCGCGATTGCTGTGCCGATTGCGTTGATCGTCGGCATGGTGGTCGCAGTGGTGATCGGCGGTATGTTTCGGTTGCAAACAGGTGGCATCCGCGAGTGGGCCAGAGCGGCCTTTGGCGGCCTGCTGATGGGCATCGGCGCAACCTTGGTTCCGGGCGGCAATGACACGATGCTGTTTACTGGCATTCCGTTGCTGTTGCCCAACCTGCTGGTCGCCTATGCTGCCTTTGTTGTGACCCTTTACCTCGCATTATATGTCGGCAGGCCGAAGGACGGGCAGCACATTTCCGCCGATGTCTGATTCTGATCGAGGCGGCGCGCTTCCCGTTCTTCTCACGCCCCCGCCAGCAGTCGAACTCCCACCACCAGCACCAGTATTGCAGTCAACCAGCGGATCCATTTCGGCGGCAGCAAGCGCGCGGCAAACAGACCGCCGATCTGGCCGCCGATCACCACCGCGATCAGGAGCGGCAGCGCTGTGCCAAGAGCTTGCCCGAACAGGTCGGGGCCGTTCTTGAGCAATTGCCCGGCGAGGCCAAACAGCGAGTTCACCAGAATGAACAGGCTGGCCGTCGCCGCAATGGCACGCGCGCCCTGCCAGCGCGTAAGGTGCAGCAAGGGCGCGAGGAAGATCCCCCCGCCGATACCGACTAACCCGGCAAGGAAACCCAGCAGCGGGGCTGCAACGGGTATACAGCGGGCATAACGCGTCGGCTCACCCGCGTGTTGTTCGGCAATCGGGATCAACATGGTCAAGCTGGTCAGCACCAGACTGACACCCAGAAGCGTGAGAAACGCCTCTCGCCCGATCGGGATCAGCCCGCCGACAAAGCTCGCCGGAGCAGCCAGCGCCACCAGTAGCAGCGCGCCACGCCACGGGGTAATCCGCGCGCGCGCAAACCGCACGCTCGATCCGGCCACAACCACGATGTTGCAGGCCAGCGAGATCAGCGGCAGCAAGCGGTAATCAAGCCCTGACAGCGCCAGCAGCGCCGCATAAGTCGATCCGCCACCAAACCCCACGCTGGCATAGAGCAAAGCGGTGACGAAGAACGCCACCGCCAGCAGTATCGGAACCGCGCCGATCATTACCGCCCCTTGTTACGCATTACGCTCCCGCTCAGGCGTTTTGACGCCCGCTTATCGCGCCGTGGCAATGCTTGTATTTGTTGCCACTGCCGCACGGACACTGTGCATTGCGGCTAATGTCGAGATTGGCGAAGGGATTGTCTGTATTCGCCCCGCCCGGCCCGGTCGCAGCGCGCGGGCTTCCGGCGAGCGATCCGAACAATTCAGGCCGAAGTTCCGAACCATCCCCGTCGCCCGAATTATCAAGCCCGGTCAAAGGATCAATATGGCCGGTGAGGAAGGCAGGCAGATCGGGCAGTGATTGCGGCTGCGGCTGTTCAACCCTGAGTTCGGCCCGGAACAGGATCCTGGTCACTTCCTCACGCAGCGTGTCGAGCATCGATTCAAACAGGCTGAACGCTTCCTGCTTGTATTCGTTGATGGGCTGTTTTTGCGCAATGCCGCGCATCCAGATCACCTGCCGCAGCGCATCGAGCGTAGCGAGGTGTTCCTTCCAGTGATGATCGAGCTGGCGCAGCAGCACGTCCTTTTCGACTATCCGCCAGACTGCCGGGTCTGCGGTCATCTTGGCCTCGGTCATTTCGTCGGTAAGAGTGCGCAGCCGTTCTTCCAGGATCTCAGGTTCGACCTGGTCTTCTGCCAGCCACTCATCGAATGGCGGTTGGAACCCGAAGATCTCCTCAACCTTGGTGCGCAATCCGGCAATGTCCCACTGTTCGGGATAGGAACCCGGCGGGCACGCGGTGCCAACAATCGTGTTGATGGTGTCGTGACGCATATCCACCACGACATCATCGACCGCCTCGGAATCCATGATCTCGGCGCGTTGTTCGTAAACAACCTTACGCTGATCATTCATCACGTCATCGTATTGCACGACCTGTTTGCGGGTGTCGTAATTGCGCGCTTCGACCTTCTTCTGCGCAGTCTCGATCGCCTTTGACAGCCACTTGGAACCGATCGCCTCACCATCGGCAAGGTTCGATTTCATCATCTTGGAAAACAGCGTGTCGGGGCCAAAGATGCGCAGCAGGTCATCTTCGAGGCAGAGGTAAAAGCGCGACAGGCCCGGATCGCCCTGACGGCCCGAACGACCGCGCAGCTGGTTATCGATGCGGCGCGATTCGTGGCGTTCGGTGCCAAGTACGAAGAGCCCGCCGGCCGCGATCACCTGCTGCTTTTCCTCAGCCACTTCGTCGCGGATGCGGGCGATGGCGGCATCGCGATCCGGCCCTTCGGGCAGGTCTGCCAGCTCATCCTGAATGCGGTATTCGACATTGCCGCCTAGCTGAATATCGGTACCGCGACCGGCCATGTTGGTGGCGATAGTCACCGCACCAAGCCTGCCTGCCTGCGCGACGATGCGCGCTTCCTGTTCGTGGAAGCGGGCGTTGAGCACCGCGTGCTTCACCCCCTCCTTGTCGAGGAACTGGCTGAGCAATTCGGACTTTTCAATCGAAACCGTGCCGACCAGCACAGGCTGACCGATCTCGTTCTTGTCCTTGATCGCCTTGGCAATCGCGCCAAATTTGTCGATTGTGCTCTTGTAGAATTCGTCTTCCTCATCGATCCGCGCGACGGGCAGGTTGGTCGGAATTTCGACCACCCCGACCTTGTAGATATCCCAGAATTCCGCCGCTTCGGTGGCGGCAGTGCCGGTCATGCCCGACAGTTTGGGGTACATGCGGAAATAGTTCTGGAACGTGATCGAGGCCATCGTCTGGTTTTCCGGCTCGATCCGCACGCCCTCCTTGGCCTCAACCGCCTGATGCAGACCGTTCGACCAGCGACGGCCATCCATCATGCGACCGGTGAATTCATCGATGATGACGATCTTGCCGTCCTTGATGATGTAATCAGTATCCCGCTTGCGCGCGAAATTGGCGACCAGCGCCTGATCAAGGTGATGGACGACCTGGGTGTTCTCGACATCATACAGATTGTCGGTGGCGAGCAGGCCCTTTTCGATCAGGAGCTTTTCGACTTCCTCCAACCCGTCTTCGGTCAACTGGACACGTTTGACCTTTTCATCGATGTCGAGCCATTCGACCGGGATTTCGCGCGCCACTTGGTCGAGCGCGACGTAAAGATCGGACTTGTCCTCGGTTGGGCCGGAGATGATCAACGGCGTGCGCGCTTCGTCGATCAGGATCGAATCGACTTCGTCGACGATGGCGAAATTGAACGGGCGCTGCGCCATCTGGCTGCGTTCATGCTTCATGTTGTCGCGCAGGTAATCGAAACCGAATTCGTTGTTGGTGCCGTAGGTGATATCGGCGCCGTAGGCGTCACGCTTGGTTTCTTCGGGCATTCCGGGGACAATCACCCCGACACTGAGGCCGAGCCAGTTGTAAAGCCGCCCCATCTCTGCCGCGTCGCGCCGGGCAAGGTAATCGTTCACCGTCACCACGTGTACGCCCTTGCCTTCGATCGCGTTGAGATACACCGCCAGCGTCGCCATCAGGGTCTTGCCTTCACCGGTGCGCATTTCCGCGATTTCACCGCGGTGGAGCACGATCCCGCCGATCAGCTGCACATCAAAATGCCGCATCCCGAACACTCGCACCGATGCCTCGCGCACAGTGGCAAATGCTTCGGGCAGAATGTCATCAAGCTTGGCGCCATCATCGATCAGCCCGCGCAGTTTGGCGGTCTGTCCCTGCAATTCAGCATCAGTCAGCGCCTGCATCTGCGGTTCCAGAGCATTGATCTGATTGACGATCTTGCCAAGCGATTTGACGTATCGGTCGTTGGTAGAACCGAACACGGATTTAACGATGGAATTGAACATGAAAAACAGACCTTTGATCGGGTGCGGCCCTGCAATGCGGGCCTGAATCGGGTTTGGGAGAGAGCGCGCTTGGCCACCGGGCGCAGCGCTAAAACTAAGACGAAGGGCGAACGTGGCCTATTCGTAGGCGCGTTCGATCCCCATCAGCACCGGCAGACGCAGCGCGTGGGGCGTGGCCGGACGGCTGGCGGGGGCTTCAACCTCACGGCTTTCCCGCAAGGTCGCAGGCGCGGGTTGCGCTGCAACGCTTTCGCCGCCCGATGCATCGTCGCCAGTGGTCGCAGCGATGCTGGAATCGCACGCCAGCGCCTCAGCCAGCGACGCCTGCGCCGGGCTACCAATCGCAGCCAGGCCGGTAAGCAGAGCCAGAAGGGCGAGGATATGACGGGTCATAGTGGCGACCAAATAGGGAATCCTGAGCGTTTCGTCCACCAGCTTTGCTGATTTACTGCATCGCAACTCACGCCTAGAGGCTCTCCCCCATGGAAATTGAACGCTCGCCGCTCGCCCGCCCCTTCCCCCAATTGCCTGCAATCGCGGGCGTGACGTTGCGCGTGGCGCGGGCGCGTTACAAGGAATGGAACCGCTGCGATCTGACCTTCGCGGAGTTGGCGGAAGGCACCAGCGTGGCAGGCGTCTTCACCAAAAGCGCCTGCGCCTCGTCAGAAGTGGAACTGGGACGCAAGGCGGTGAAGCTGGGCCGTGCGCGGGCACTGATCGTCAATGCAGGCAATTCCAATGCCTTCACCGGCTATCGCGGGCGCGAGGCGGTGGAGCAGATCCAGTCGCAGGTCAGCGCGGCGCTGAGCTGTGCGGCAGATGATGTATTCGTCTCCTCCACCGGCGTCATCGGCGTGCCCTTGCCGATCGACAAGGCGCGTGCCGGGATCGCTGCTGCTCTGGCGGCGCAGCCCTGCACCTGGGAAGATGCCGCAAACGCTATCGGCACCACAGACACCTTTGCGAAAGGCGCAAGCGCGAGCGCAATGGTGGGCAACACGCGGGTTGAACTCGCCGGGATCATCAAGGGTTCGGGCATGATCGCACCCGACATGGCGACCATGCTCGGCTATGTGTTCACCGATGCAGACATCGCTCCTGCCTTCCTGCAAGACGCGCTGGAACGCGCCAACGCGGCGACTTTTTCGTGCATCACGGTTGATGGCGATACTTCGACCAGCGATACCGTGCTGGTGTTCGCCACGGGCAAGGCTGGCAACGCGCGGATCGAAAGCTGGGACAGCCCGGGAGCGGATGCCTTTGCAGCTGCGCTGGCCGATGTGTGCCGCAATCTTGCGCAGTTGGTAGTGCGCGATGGCGAGGGTGCGCAAAAATTCGTCACGATCCGGGTGTCGGGCGCGGTGAGCGACGACAGCGCGCGGCGGATTGGCCTCACCATCGCCAATTCGCCGCTGGTCAAGACCGCCATCGCGGGCGAGGACGCCAACTGGGGCCGCGTGGTCATGGCGGTGGGCAAGGCTGGCGAACCGGCAGATCGTGACAGGCTTTCCATCGCATTCGGCGGCGTGTGGGCCGCGAGGAACGGTCTGCCGGTCGAAGATTATGACGAAGCCCCGGTTTCAGCGCATCTCAAAGGCGAAGAAATCGATATCGCCGTCGATATCGGCCTTGGCGAAGGCCGCGCGACGGTGTGGACCTGCGATCTCACCCACGGCTACATTGCCATCAACGCGGATTACCGTTCATGAAAGCGGGCCAATTGTCGGCCCTTGACGAAGAAATCCGCGATCTGATGCGCTTCGCTGCGCAACGATCGATGCTGCCACGCTTCCGCCAGCTGGCCGCGCACGAAGTCGAAATGAAGGGCAATGACGATCCTGTCACCATCGTCGACCGCGAAGTCGAAGCATTTCTGACCGAGGCGCTGACCAAACTTGCGCCCGGTGTCGCGGTGGTCGGCGAAGAAGCCGTCCATGCCGACGCGGCGGTGCTCAATCACTTGTCAGGCCAGTGCTGGATCATCGACCCGCTCGATGGCACCGCCAATTTTGCCGAGGGCAAGGAACCGTTCGGCATCATCATCGCGCTTGCCGATGCGGGACGGGCGGTGGCGGGGTGGATCTATGATCCGAACACCGACCGTTTCTGCCATGCGCGCCGCGGCGAAGGGGCGTTTGTGGATGGGGAGCGCATCGCGGCCCGCTCGACCGGGCGGGATCGGCCGGTCGCTGCGGTCAGCCGCATGTTCCTCACCCCGGAACAATCGGCCATGGTCGATGCGAAGATCGCCCCGCATTACACGCTGGTCGACATCCCGCGCTGCGCCGCCGAACAATATCCGCGCCTTGCGCTGGGCGAGAACGACGTCTCCAGCTTCAAACGCACGTTAGCATGGGATCATGCGGCCGGTGTGCTGTGGCTTAACGAATCTGGCGGCAAGGCCGCCCGGCACGATGGCAGCGATTACCGGGTGGACGAGGCGGACAAGCCCGGCCTGATCGGTGCATCCAGCCCGGCGATCTGGGACGAATTTATCGGCCGGATGGCGGGGTAAAGCGCGAATATCCGATCAAAGCTCGCTTTCAAGCCACGCTTTCAGCTGGCCCTTGGGTGCCGCGCCCAGTTTACGCGCGACCGCTTCGCCATTCTTGAACAGCACCATCAACGGGATTGACTGCACGCCAATCTGCGCGGCGACATCGGTGTTTTCGGTGATGTCGATCTTGGCGATCCGAACCTGACCGGCCAGTTCCTCACTGATTTCTTCCAGCGCCGGTGCAATCATCTTGCACGGGCCGCACCAGTCAGCCCAAAAATCGACCAACACGGGGGTGTCGCTGTCCAGCACATCGGCCTGAAAGCTGGCATCGGTAACGTTGACGGTAGCCATAACTGCATTCTCCTGTTTACCGGGCAGCATAGAAGCGCGCGGGCTTATAATGCAATCTAGTGCGCGCGGCTTTTCACTCAATAGCCAGCGGCAAATAGCTTTGCTGCGCGGCGTCCAACCCTGACTTGTGCGGTGCCAGCCGTTCCGGTGCGAGGTCGAACAGCGCAGGCGCATGAGTATAAAGCACGCCCGCTCGCACTTCGCGCCCCGGATAGATTGCCTCCAACGCGGCGACATAGGCGGCCATCTGCCGCAACGTCGCCAGCGGAATCGCATCGGCGCTGGCGGGCGGGCGGCGGGTGGTCTTGAAATCCACCACGGTGATCCGCGTATCCTCGATCAGCAGTCGATCCGCCGTGCCTGCCACCACCACCCCGCCCACCGTCGCGGCCAGCGGCACCTCAGCCAGCGCACGCGGTGAAAACAGCGCGGCAAAATCAGGGTGGGCGAGCACGGCCGTCGCAGAGCCAAGCATTTCCGCACGTTCCGCATCGGGCAGATCGCCTGCCTGCCGTTCCAGCCAGCGGTGCGCGGTCAGCGCCCGTTCGGCCTCGGGCACATCGGGCAGACGTTCGAGCAGACGATGGATCAGGCTCCCGCGACGGGCCGCAATCCGCGCGACATCGGGCGGCAGCGGCGGTTCGCCGCCCTTTTCCTCACCCGCGCTTGATGGAGCAAGCGGGCGCGGTGGGCGCGGCTCGGGGCCGATCGGCGTTGTCATCCATGGCGGAAGCTCAGGCGGCGTTGCCGCGTCCGATTGCGCATTGTCGCCGGGCATCAACGGTTCAGCGTGATGACCCCACTCCTTACGCCATCGCCACACCGGATCAGCGAGTTCCTCGCCGTCGAACAAGGGCGCAAGCCGCGCATACCAGCTGTCATCATGCGGGACGCGGTTCCTTGCTTCGTTCTTGTTGAGCGATCCGCCGATGAACAGCGCTTCTTCGGCGCGGGTCATGGCGACATAAAGCAGCCGCCAATGCTCCTGCATCGCCGCCGTCTTGGCCGCTTCCTCAGCCGCGCTGACCCGCCCCTTGCGTTCCTCCTTGTTCAGCGGAGGCAATAGCACCGCGCGCACCCGTTCAGGATCGTTCGCTAATCCAAAGGCATCATCATCCAGTGCCAGATCGCCTGGCTTGCCCGGTTCGCCCGTGGCGTCGGCAAGGATGACGATCGGCGCCTGCAAACCCTTCGAACCATGCACCGTCATCACCCGCACCTGCCCGGTGGCGCTGTCCGAATCGCGTTTCAGATCACCGGTTCCGGCATCGAACCACTGCAAGAACCCGGCAAGGCTCGGCCAATGCTCCGCTTCAAATGCGAAGGCTGCGTTGACCAGCTCATCAAGCGGGTCGTTCGCCTCGCTCCCCAAGCGTTCAACCAGCCGCGCACGGCCTTGCCACGGGCCGGTCAGCAGCCAGGTTATCAGCGCCTGCGGGGTCTGGTAATCGGCGCGGCGCAGGAGTTCGCGCAATCGTTCAGCCGCGTCCCGCACCAACGGCGGCGCATCCGCGCGGCGCAAATGATCCCACAGCCGCACCTTGTCCGACCGGGGAACGTGGGCGAGGATATCATCCTGCGTCCACCCCGCCAGCGGCGAGGCGAGCAGGTTGGCGAGGCTCAGATCATCGAGGGGTTGCGACGCAAAGCGCAGGGCCGCCAGCACATCCTTAACCGCCAGCGGCGCGCCCAATCGCAGCCGGTCAACCCCGGCCACCGGCACGCCGCGCGCGTGCAGCTTAGCCACAATCTGCGCAGCGAGCGCTTTTCGTTGGCGCACCAGCACCATGATGTCGCCCGCCTGCGCATGGCGGCGCGAGCCTTTTTCCAGCACGAACGGATCGGTCAGGTTCACCCAGCGCTGCACCTGCTGCGCGATGCGATCGGCGAGCAAGGTATCATGCGCCGGCAGCCAGTCGCCGCCATCGTCACCTTCATCATCGCCGTCGCCCTCACCCTCGCCCGCGTGGGGAAAAACGGGCGGCCACAGCGTGACAAGTCCGGGGCGCTCGGCACCTTCATGCGGCGCAGGTTCGCGATCAAGCCCGAAGGCGGGAAAGCCCAAAAGCGCAATCGTGCGATTGACGAAATCGAGCACCACATTGGCTGTGCGGAACGATTGGCCGAGGTCGAGATCCTGCCAGCCCGGCTCGCGCCGATTGATGCGGCTGGCGCGGATGCCGTCACGCGCCTGCATGATGCGCGCCTCAACCTTTTGTTTGGCGCGGGCGAAGTTTTCCGGACTGGTGCCCTGAAACCCGAAAATCGCCTGCTTGTAATCGCCCACGGAGAAGATGGTGCGCAATTTATCCCCGCGCGCGCCTTCGCCGCTGAAGAAATCATCGATCAGCGCGAACACGATGTCCCACTGGCTCTGGTTGGTATCCTGCGCCTCGTCGATCAGGATGTGGTCGAAATGCCGGTCAAGCTTGTAGCGGATCCAGTCTGCCGCCGCAGAATTGCCGAGCAGGTCGGCGGCCTTACGGATCAGGTCGGAAAAATCGAGCAGCCCTTCGCGGGCCTTGCGCGCTTCCCACCTCAGCGCAAACGCCCGCCCGATTTCGAGCGCGGCGGTGACGATTTCGGCGGTGGCGAGCAGCGCACGGCGAATTTCGACTTCCTCAATCGCGACGGCAATCGTCTCCTGATTGTCGATGAAATCAGGGTCAGTCTCCCGCGGCTTCTTGAGGGTTAGGCTCGGCATGCCATCCGCCCTGAGCAGCGTTCCACGGAACCCCGCAGCGGCAGAAATCCGCGCGGGCCAGTCCAGTTCCAGCCATTCCCGCATGAAGCTAAGGCACTTGGCCGCCGTCGCCGTGCCCCACGCTTCAAGCGGGGGGATCATCGCCAGCAGATGATCATCGGGGAAAATATCAGGGTGCAGCGGCTCGTTCGCCCAATCTGCGCCCGCATCGGCTGGCATCCCCAAGGTCTGCCGCACCCGCGCATCCATCGGGGATTGCCACGCGCCCTGCCCTGCCCACAGCTCATGTGCATCGGCGGCGCGCATCAGCCATTTCTGTAACGCGCCCGGTTCCTTGCGGGTGGTGAACAGGGTGGTCGCATCCAGCAACCGGGCATCGCCCGCGCGCTCAGCCCCCTCAATCAGATCGGTGAGAACATCGCGCGCCAACAGGTCGCGGCTGCGATCGTCCATCACCCGCGTGCCGGGGGCAAGGCCCGCCTCATCGGGGAAATTGCCAATCAGAAACTGCGCAAAGGCGTGGATCGTATCAATCCTGAGGCCGCCACCGGGGCAATCGAGCACGCTGGCAAACAGGCTGCGCGCGCGTTCCAGGGTGGCCGGGTCGATATCCGCGCCAAGATGGCCAAGTTCCCGCGCCAGCGTCGCCTCGGGCAATCGCACCCAGCGTGCCAGCACCGCGTTGATGCGGTTGGCCATTTCCGCCGCGCCCGCCTTGGTAAAGGTCAGGCACAGGATCTGCGACGGTGCAACATCTTCGCGCAGCAGCAGGCGCAGCACGCGCGCGGACAATACCTGCGTCTTGCCCGTCCCGGCCGATGCCGACAGCCAGACGTTGTCAGCAGGGTTCGCCGCGAGCCGTTGATTGCCCGCCAGCGGGAATACCAACCCGCCGCCGCTCATGCTGCATCATCCTGATCGGTGAGGCCCACGATCCATTCTTCCAGCCGCATTAGCTGATCATATTCATTATAGCCTTTGTAATCAGGGTTCTCGCGCGCGGTAAACGGTGCGCTGCCCTTGATATATTCGCGAATGGCGTGGCCCAGTCGCTCGGCATGGAAGGGCAGGTATTCGCCGGGTTCAAGCCCGGTTCTTGCGTTCCCTTCTTTCATCGGGGTTTGCTGATAACCGAATCCATCGCCCTTTTGCGGCTTCCCCAGCGACCAATATTCAAACCGCGTCGGCGTGCCGGTCACCACCGTGCCATGGCGTTCAAACCGGCCATGCTGCGCGATCAAGCCAAGGATGCCGAGTTGCAGCGCATAGCCCGCCGTCACCTGTGCCTTGCTTGGCGGCGCGCCGGTTTTGTAATCGACGATGGCCAGTGTCCCATCGGCGAGCTGATCAATGCGGTCAGCACGGCCCTTCACCTTCACGTCATCGAAGGTCATCTCGCCCGAAAATTCGCTGGCCAGCACCTTCCGGCCCTCGGCCGCGGCAGCATCCAGCCATGCCTCGAAACGTTCGAGCGCCGCGATCAGGCGCGGCTGCCACAGCGCCCGGAACAACGGGTGCACCTGTTCGGCGGCGAACTGCGCGGCGGCAAATGGCGCAATCGCCTGCGCCGGGTCAACCACGCGGGCGTGATGCCATTTTTCCAGAATATCATGCACCAACGTCCCGCGCAGCGCCGGATCGCTGAACGGATCAGCGGCGAGCGGCTGCAACTGCCTGAGATTGAGGATCGCCTGCGCATAGAACTGATAGGGATCGCCCAGCAGCCGGTCGAGCGCAGTCACCTTGATCGGCACATCGCGCAAGGCGGGCGCAGGATCGGGCGCAGGGCGCGGATAGGCCGTGCTTCTCGCACGTTCACGGTCGAGATGCGGCAACAGCGCCGGGATTGCGGTTTCGCGGTGTTCGCGCGCCAGATCATCGCCCAGCAACGCCTCTACCCTTAGCAGGAAGCGCGACGGCAGCGTCGGCCCCTCGGCATCGCGCAAGGCCCGGCTTAGCACCACCTGCGGCGCGCCCATTGCCCCGGCCAGATCATGCGCGGACAGCCCAATCCTGAACTCTGCCCCCGGCACGCCGAGCGCGCGCAGGATCGCAGGTGCGAGCAAGGGATCAGCGGCGGGCGGCTGCGGCCAGCTGCCTTCATTCAGCCCTGCGCAGATGACCATATCAGCCCGCGCCATGCGCGCTTCAAGCAAGCCGTAAATCGCCACACGCGGGTGCCCGCCATAACCGGGGCGCACCGCGACTTCATCCATTGCATCGCGCAGGATGCCCGCGATATCGGCGCTTTCGATCACGGTACCGAGCGCTTCGGCGTGGCCGCGCAATTCCTCGATCATGGCGCCAAGCGCACGCCCATCTTCGCGCTCCCATGCCGATGGCCCGGCAAAGGCTTCGCACGCGGCGGCGAGGATTCCGAGCGCGTCGGCCAGCCCAATTTGCTCCGGCCAATCGGAAAGCGGTGCGATCAACCCCGCAGCCTCGGCCCACCACGCAACGACGCCCGCCTTGTCCGCCGCCTTGCGCAGCGGCTCTATCCCCGGCGCAGGGGACGGCCCGCGCAATTGCCGGTCAAAGGCGCGCAGGCCGGTCAGCCACGCCTGCCGCGCTTCGCCGTCACTGCCGCGCACCAAGGGATGCCCGAAAGCCGCAACCAGATTGCCGGGATCGGCCCCATGCGCGGCGATTTCCACCAGCAAGCCCAGCAACCGGCCCGCCGGGGTCAGCGCCAAGGACTGACCGGCGCTATCATCGGCGGCAATATTCCAGCGCGCCAGATGCTGCACCACCCGCCGGGCAAGACCGCGATCAGCGGTGACGATCGCGATCCGCTGTTCGGGTTGTTCAAGCGCTTCGCGCACCATCAGCGCAATCGCCTGCGCTTCGATTTCGATCGTCGCGCTGGTCAGCACGCGAACGCCTGCCAAGCGCCGCTGATCGGGCTTTAACGCCGCCCACGAACGGCTCGCTCGCGGGGGCAGAAACAAGGACGAGATCGCCCGGCTGCGGGCTGGCTCTGCCGCAGCAATCCCGCGCCGGTGCCATTGCTGCACCTCTGCGCGGTTCACCCCCATGCGGTTGAGCAGCAGCTTGAGATGATATTGCGGGTGCGACAGCACATCATCCGTGCCGAACACCGCCCCGCCGGGCGCGTCGGCTGCACCTGCACGGCCCAATTCCTCCCACGCGGCATCATCCATCGCCAGATCGAGATCGGGCAGCACCACCGCGCCCAACGGCAGTTCGGCCACCACGCGCAGCAGCCGTGCCAGCGCCGGGGAAGCACTGGTGACACCGGCTGCAAGGATGGGGTGCGGCGGCGGCGCAACTTTCCAGCGAAGCGCGGCGCGATCAAACAGCAGGTTGCGCCGGGTGGCGGCATCGACCTCACCGCGCGAATCCAGCTCCGCCTGCCAGCGGGTGTTGACCCGCGCGAACAGGCGGACGGCGCGTTTCCAATGATCAGCCACACCCGCCACACTGTCGAGCACCGGTTCGCTCAGCAGATCATCAGCGCGCTTTTCCTCGACCAGCAACCGATCCATCGCCCGCGCCATTTCGCGCGCCAGATTGAGCCGTGCGCGGCCCGGCAGCGGTTCCATGCCCTCGCTGGCGCGCTCCTCGGCAATCAGGCGATCCAGCGCGAGCCAGCGGCGCACAGGATCGCAGGCAGGCGGGATGTCCGCCGCACCCAGCGGATCGAGCGCCGCGCCCAGTTTTTCGTCAAGGTCAAGATCACCCACCGCAATCATGCGCGGCATCAACAGTCCGCCTTCACCCGTTTCCCCGGCATGGCGGATGAAGGCTTCGGACAGGGTGCGCGCGGCGCGACTGCTCGGCACCAGCACAGTAAGGCGGGCCAGCCCGAAACCCGGTTCGCGGTAGCGCGGCACCAGCCCTGCCACCAGCGCATCGGCAAAGCCGCGATGCGCGGCGCTGGAATAGACCAGCGGCCCTGTGCGGCGCGCCTCAGCCACCCTGCAACGCCGCTTCAGTCGGACGGATCGCTTGCGGAGTGCCGACTTCGAACCACAACCCGGTGAAAGACAGGCCGTAAAGCCGCCCTTCTTTGATCGCGCGTTCCCACAATTGCATTGTCCCGAATGGACCAGTCGGCGCATCGCGCATCAAGCGGTGCGAAACCAGTTGGATACCAGTATAGATAAACGGCGCGATCCGGCCATCAAGGCGGCGCGACAGCCTACCCAGCGGATCCATGTGGAAATCGCCCGGCCCGCTAAAATTCGCCGCGCGCGCGTGGGGAACCACCAGCAGCAGCGCGTCCATCGCGTCCGGATCCCAGCGCGACGACAGATCGTGAAACGCGCTTTTCGGACCGTCGAGCCAGATATTGTCAGCGTTCAGCGCAAAGAACGGGTCGGGCAGACGCGGCAGCGCCTTCGCCATCCCGCCGCCGGTTTCGAGCAACAGCGCGCGCTCATCCGAGACACTCACCTGCGGCGCGCGACAAGCAAGCACATGTGCCTCCAGCGCATCGGCGAGGTAATGCACATTCACCACCGCGCGCGCGACCCCGGCCTCGGCCAGCCGATCGAGCGCGTGGTCAATCAACGCCTTGCCCGCAACCCGCACCAGCGGTTTGGGCTGCGACGCGGTGAGCGGGCGCATCCGCTTGCCCAGCCCTGCGGCAAGGATCATTGCAGTATCAGAAGCGAGCGGCCCTGCGGTCATGCGGCGAATGCCCCATTGGCAGCGCGCAATGCGGGCGGGATATTGGCATCGAACCAGCGCGCCACCGGTGCCAGCGCAGGGTGCGCCAGATCACGCTCCATCGCTGCCCAGACGCGCGGGATCATGGTGAGGTATTTGGGCTTGCCATCGCGCCGATCAAGCCGGGTAAAAATGCCGACAATCTTGGCATTGCGCTGCGCACCGAGCCGCGCGTAGTCGGCAAGGAAATCATCATCGCTAATTCCGGCACCAGCGCAATAATGCGCGAGCATCGCACCCTCCAACACCTCTGGCACATCGCGCCGCGCGTCCTGCAACAGAGAGACAAGGTCATAGGCCGGGTGGCCGACCAGTGCGTCCTGAAAATCAATCAACCCCTGCGGCGCGCCCGCTTGCCCGCCCAGCAGCATGATATTTTCGGCATGGTAATCGCGCAGCACGGTAACGCCGGGATGCTGGCGTTCCAGCAAAGGGGTGAGCGCTTCCTCCCACGCCGCAGCATAGCCGGCCCCATCCACATCCAACCCCTGCGCCGGGCAATACCATTCGGTCAGCAACGCCGCCTCGCGGGCATAGGTCGCCATGTCGTAGGCCGGAAATGGCCCCGCTGGCAGGCGGTGGAGCGCCACCAGCGCATCGACGGCTGCAGCATAGGCCGCCGCCTCATCCGCCGGGTTGAGATCGAGCCAATCGCGCATCCGGTCGTTGCCGAAATCCTCGGTCAGCACCCAGCCTTTGGCCGCGTCTTCAGCAAGGATCGCTGGCGCGCGCATCCCGTTTTCATTGAGCCAATGCGCGACATGCAGGAACGGCGCGGGGTCTTCATGCGGCGGGGGCGCGTGCATCAGCATCGCCGATTCGCCGCCTCGAACGAGCCGAAAGTAGCGACGGAACGATGCATCGCCGGGTAGCGGCGCAATATCGGCCCCGCCCCAACCTGCGTCGGCGACAAATTCGGCAAGACCGGAAGGAAGCACGCTCATGGCAT
This sequence comes from Porphyrobacter sp. MBR-155, assembly GCF_040547625.1. Lineage (NCBI taxonomy): Bacteria > Pseudomonadati > Pseudomonadota > Alphaproteobacteria > Sphingomonadales > Erythrobacteraceae > Porphyrobacter > Porphyrobacter sp. MBR-155. The sequence goes on along the minus strand of NZ_JBEPQB010000004.1, from coordinate 145,513 downwards.
CCGCCCTACCCAATCCGAGCCGCCGCGGGCAATCGCAATGCGCCCATCTTCGCCGCTTTCCCCCACCAATTCCAGCGTGATCGAAAGACAGCCTGCCTCACGGTCAAACCCGCCCGCATGATCGGGCCATTCGGCCAGCAGCGCCGCGCCTTCGCGGTAATCATCCAGCCCGATTTCATCGAGCTCACTGGGATGTTCGAGCCGGTAAAAATCGGCATGGACGACAGGTAGGCGCAGCGGCGGCGCATCATAGGTTTCGATGATCGTGAAGGTCGGCGACGGCACCTCGCCCGCATGGCCCAGCGCCGCCAGAATTGCACGCGCGAGCGTGGTCTTGCCTGCCCCCAACCCGCCGGTCAGCGCCACCACATCGCCCGCGCGCAGCCGTGCCGCAATCGCCGCACCGTAATGCGCCATCGCCGCCAGATCAGGCAGGGTCGTGCGCGTCTCGTTCACGGCAGGCGGATCGTCGCGGTGGTGCCTGCGCCCTTGCGGCTGGCGATATCGAGGGTGCCATCATGCGCTTCGATCAACTGCCGCGCGAGCGGAATGCCCAGCCCCGTGCGGCGTTCGGGCGCGCCGTCCTTGCCCGGCCGCACCCCGCCCTGCGCCAGCGCGAGTTCGCGTGACGACATGCCCCGACCGTTGTCGGCGATACTGATTTCGACACCCCAATCCGATCCATCGGGTGCCTTGTTCAGTTCGATCACGATCCGGCCACCTTCGGGCGTGCCAGTGATGGCGTTGTCCAGGAGATTGCCGACCGCCCGGCCCAACTGGCGCGGGTCGGCATCGACCACCCGGCCCCGACGGCCTTTGAGATCAAGGCTCAGGCCCGCAGCGATGATCACCTGTTCGCGTTCGCGCACCAGCGTTGTGAGGAAATCGAGCAGATCGACCCGTTCCTTGCTGATCGGCAGCAGCCCCGCTTCGCTCTGCGACAGGTCGAGCACATTTTCGACCTGCTCGGTAAGACGCGCGACTGCGCTCAGGATGGCATCGACATATTCACCCGCCTGCTCCGGCCCTTCAGCCACGCCGCTTTTCAGCAGTTCGGCATAGCCGCCAATCGTGGTCAGAGGGGTGCGGAATTCGTAGGACATATTGGCGAGGAACCGCGCCTTGACCGCGTCGGCCTCTTCCAGCGCTTCGGCGCGTTCGCGCAGAGCCTGCTCGGCCTTTTGCGAGGCGGTGATGTCGAGCACCGTCAGAAGCCCATTGCCATCGGGCAGCGGAATCCCGGCAAAGCGCAAGCTGCGCCCATCGGCAAGATCAACCTGCCCACCTTTTTCGCGCCGGTCCAATGTCGCCGCGCGCACCGCCGCACCGATCAGCGCCACCTCGTCCGGGCGCACCAGATTGCGTCCAATCGCGCTTAGCAATTCATCCGCGCTGGGGTGCTGATCGAGCAGTTCCGGCGTCAGACCCCAAGTTCCCGCAAAGCTTCGGTTCCACAATTGCACCGACCCATCGGGCGAGAAAATCACCAGCGCTTCGAACAGGCTATCAAGCGTCGCGGTGCGGGTTCGCAGCAGAGTATCGCGCCCAGCGGACAGCGCCAGGCTTTCAGTGCGATCTTCGGTAATCAGCACCAGCCCGCCGTCGGGCATGGGTTGCGCGACCACCCGCAGATGCGTGCCGCCGGGTAGCGGCCAGGCTTCCTCCTGCGTCCCTCGCGCGCCGAACCATGCTGCGCGTTCACGCCGCCATTCGGGAAAATCGCGCACTTCGGGCGTGCTCCCGCGTTCGCGCGCATCGGAAAGGAAGCGGTCAAACGCAGTGCGCTCAGCAATTGCCTCGTCCGTCAGCGCGAACAACCGCCGGAAAGGGCGGTTTGCAAATATCAGACGCTCTTCCGGGTCGAACTGCGCGACGCCGACTGATAGCTGATCCAGCATCACCCGCTGGGCATCGCGAAACGCCCGGAATTCGCGCGCGACTTGCTGTTGCTCCTCAATGTCGATGGCGTAGCCTGCCACGCCTTCCTGCCCCAATGGCAGATCGCTGACACGCAAGGTGCGGCGCGCGCCATGGATCGTGGCGGCGACGATCCGTTCGGATTTATCCTGATTTTGGAGCGCATTGCGCGCGATGTCGGCAGGCGATCGCGCATCATCGGGTTCAAGCAGTTCGATCTGGCTGTCCACGACTTCCGCAGCGCTGCCCGCGCCCACTGCATCGACATAGGCCTGATTGACGAGCTGCAAGGTCAGATCGCTGCCCCTGAACCACATCGGCATTGGCGCCGCTTCGATCAGGCCTACCAATGCGGCAAAATCCCCGGTCGCCCGTGCCGCAGCGGCGCGCAGGCGGGCCAGTTCGCCGTGGCTTTCGGTAAAGTCGAACACCCACACCAGCGCCGCCCCGCCCGGCGAAACCTGCGGATCAGCGAGCGTGCCATGCAGCGCAAGGCTGCGCTGCGAACCGGGCAGGTTGATTGCCATGCGAAACGGAGCAGCGCTTTTCTGCGTCGCCTGCACCCGCGCCCATAATTGGTCCACCTGTTCGCGGGATAGCCCGCCGCCCTTGCTCGTCCCGCCGTCGGGCGCAAGTTCGCTGAGGTATTTCGGCATCGCGGCAAGGCCCAGCAGCCGAGCCAGTTTGTCGGGCGCTTCAATCCGCCCGTCGACTCGCACCAGCAGAGGCAGCGCGGGCGCGACATCGAGCAGTGCCTGCATCCGCTTGAGGCTGGTCTTGAGCGCCCTTGCGCGCTTCATGCCCCGATTGGCGCGGATGATGACCACCGCAGCGCCCACCGCCCAAGCGGCGAGCACCAGCGCAATAAGCACAAGCGAGACGGGCGAGATGTCCATTGCCCCTTCGCTATGCGCGCCCGCGCGTCAGTGCAACGGGGATGACCCCATCCGCCCCCAACCCCGTGAGAAAACAGGGTGGGACGGACGGTTTCTTGCGATCAATAGCGGTAATGATCAGGCTTGAACGGGCCAGCCTGCGGCACACCGATATAATCGGCCTGTTTGTTGCTGAGCTGGCTGAGCTTCACGCCCAGCTTGTCCAGATGCAGCGCTGCCACCTTTTCATCGAGGTGTTTGGGCAGGACATAAACGTCGTTGTCGTATTCATCCGCCTTGGTGAACAGCTCGATCTGCGCCAGCGTCTGGTTGGTGAAGCTCGCGCTCATCACGAAACTCGGGTGGCCGGTGGCGCAGCCGAGGTTTACCAGACGGCCCTTGGCAAGGATAATGATCGACTTGCCATCGGGGAAGGTGACGAGATCGGTGCCTTCCTTGACTTCACGCCAATCGTAATTCGACAGCGCGCTAATCTGAATCTCGCTGTCAAAGTGGCCGATGTTGCAGACGATCGCCATCGGCTTCATCGCCTCCATGTGTTCAGCGGTGATCACGTCTTCATTGCCTGTGGCGGTCACGAAGATGTCGGCGTGCTTGACCGCGTCTTCCATCCTGACAACCTCGAACCCGTCCATCGCTGCCTGCAATGCGCAAATCGGGTCGATTTCGGTCACCAGCACACGCGCCCCGCCATTACGCAGCGAAGCCGCCGAACCCTTGCCGACGTCGCCATAGCCCGCGACGCAGGCGACCTTGCCAGCCAGCATCACGTCAGTCGCGCGGCGGATCGCGTCGACCAGCGATTCCTTGCAGCCATAGAGATTGTCGAACTTCGACTTGGTAACGCTGTCATTGACGTTGATCGCCGGGAACGGCAGCTTGCCCTGCTTGGCAATCTGATACAGCCGCATCACCCCGGTGGTGGTTTCTTCCGACACGCCCTTGATAGCCTTCACCGCCTTGGTGAGATAGCCGGGCTTGGCCGCGACAAACGCCTTTAATGCGCGCTGAAATTCGATTTCTTCGGCATTGGCAGGAGCAGGCAGTTCCTCGCCCGCTTCAATCCGCGCGCCCCACAACACGAACATGGTCGCATCGCCGCCATCATCGAGGATCAGATTGCAGGTAAGATCAGGATCGGCCTCGGTCGACCAATCGAAGATCCGGCCGACATAATCCCAATATTCGCCCAGCGTCTCACCCTTGATCGCAAACACGGGAATCCCGCTCTCGGCAATCGCGGCGGCGGCGTGATCCTGCGTGGAATAGATATTGCAGGTCGCCCAGCGCACTTCGGCACCCAGCGCCACCAGCGTTTCGATCAGCACCGCGGTCTGGATCGTCATGTGCAGCGAACCGGTAATGCGCGCGCCCTTGAGCGGCTGCGCCGCGCCATATTCTTCGCGCAAGGCCATCAGGCCGGGCATTTCGGTTTCGGCAATGCGGATTTCATCGCGGCCAAAACGGGCCAGAGTGATATCCCTGATGACATGTTCCTGCGTCGGGGCGGTAGTGGTGGGGGCGGTTGCCATGATATATCTCCTGTGTCGGCCCACACGGAATTAGCGCGGGCGCTGACCAATGCCGTGCCCCTAGCGACGCGGGCGACGTGAGGCAAATATAAACTTATCTTTATATGTCTATTTGTTGCCCCTGCCGCAGCGATCACTATACAACGGCGCAAGGTTCCCCCGCACAAAGGATGCACACGACATGACGATTTCTGTTGGCGACAAACTCCCCGAAGTCACCTTGGTAAAGGCTACTGCCGAAGGCCCGCAGGCGGTCAAATCGAGCGAATATTTCGCAGGCAAGCGGGTTGCGCTGTTCTCCGTCCCCGGCGCCTTCACCCCGACCTGTTCGGCCAAGCATCTGCCCGGTTTCGTCGACAAGGCCGCCGATCTCAAAGCCAAGGGCGTGGACGAAATCGTTGGCACCGCCGTCAATGATGCCTTTGTCATGGGGGCCTGGAACAAGGCCGCTGGCAGCGACGACATCACCATGCTCGCTGATGGCAATGCCGAATTTGTCGAGGCGATTGGCCTGACGATGGATGGGTCGGGCTTTGGCCTGGGCAAGCGCGGCCAGCGTTTTTCGATGGTCGTCAATGATGGTGTTGTCGAACAGCTCAACATCGAAGAACCGGGCGATTTCAAAGTGTCGAGCGCCGAGCATATGCTCGGCCAACTCTGACCGGCTGCATTTCGGACATAATAAAGGGCACCTTTTGACAGGTGCCCTTTATTGAATTCAGGCAAATCTACCGATCAATAGCCCATCAGGCTCATCACTTCCTTGCGGCTGCGTTGATCTTCCAGAAAACAGCCGAGCACCCGGCTGGTAATCATGCCGACGCCGGGCGTCCTCACCCCGCGTCCGGTCATGCAGCCGTGCTGTGCCTCGATCACCACGGCCACGCCATGCGGTTCAAGATTGTCCCAGATGCACTTGGCGACTTCCGCCGTCAGCCGCTCCTGAATCTGGAGCCGCTGGGCATAGCCGTGCAGCACCCGCGCCAGTTTTGAAATGCCCACGACCTTCTTGTTCGGCAGATAGGCAATCGCCGCCTTGCCTGTAATCGGGGCCAAGTGGTGTTCGCAATGCGACTGGAACGGGATGTCTTTCAGCAGCACAATCTCGTCATACCCGCCAACTTCCTCGAAAATCCGCGAAAGGTGGATCGCCGGATCCTGCTTGTAGCCTTCGCAATATTCCAACCACGCGCGCCCGACTCGCTTAGGCGTATCGCGCAACCCTTCGCGGTCTGGGTCATCGCCCGCCCATGCGATCAGTGTGCGAATAGCATCCTGCACGTGATCGGGCACGTCGGGCTTGCCCAGCGGATTGTCCCCATCGAAATCATCATCGCGATACTGGGCAGAGCTATAATCCATCTTCTGGCGTCTTTCTTCACTCATCGGCTCTGTCGTAGCCCCCTTGTCTGTCGATCCCAAGTGTCCGTTCAGGCCGAGATACGCAAGCCGTTGCGCGCGCGGATGCTGATTGCGCAAAAACATTGTTCCCAATTCGCCATGTAGGAGCGATCATTGCCAATTCATCCCCCGGATTTGGACAGGAGGCACCCATTGCGCGATCACAGCATTGCCGAATTTGAAGCCGCCGCCCGCGCCGTGCTGGCGCGACTGCCAGCGATGTTTCGCGATCAGGTGGCGGATATCGTGTTGCGGGTTGATGACTTTGCCACGGCTGAACAGCTGGCGCTGGTGGGAATTGCCGATCGCTGGGAACTGACCGGACTGTACGAAGGGGTCGCCCTGCCCGATCGTTCGCAATGGGATCACGAGACGATGCCGCCGGTCATCACTTTGTTCCGAAAGCCATTACTGGAGGAAATGGCCCAGACCGGGGTCGCGTTCGAGGCGCTTGTCCGACACGTCGTGATCCACGAAGCCGGACACCATTTCGGCCTGTCTGACGCCGATATGCACGCGCTTGAGCAAAGTGCCGGACGGTGATTCGGCCAAACAGCGCCGAGCCATAAATCAATCAGGCCATGAACCAATAAAGCCCGCCCCTCGGCTGAGGAGCGGGCTTTATTGGTGCACCCGGAGCGATTCGAACGCCCGGCCCCCAGATTCGTAGTCTGGTGCTCTATCCAGCTGAGCTACGGGTGCGCCTTGGAGGGCGGCTCATAAGGGGGTCTCAACCGCTTGGCAAGGGGCCTTGGCCGCCGCTCAGCGATTTTGAAAAAGCTGCTGAGCCAGCATGACATCCAGCGGCGGCTTGGCCAGCGCGAGCGCCTGTTGCGGGGTGAACCAACCGACCTCGCCGCCTTCCAGCGACTCAGGAACCCCGTCCCAACCACCCACTGTGTAAAGCAGAATGACAATCGCGTTTGCCGACTGAGCGATACTGGTCTCGGCAAATCCCGCTGGCGCACATGTTGCCGAATCGCACCGGATTCCGAGCTCCTCGCTTAGTTCGCGAATCAGGGATTCTATCGGCATTTCATCGGGTTCAACCTTGCCGCCGGGGAACTCCCACAGGCCGGCATGGTGTTTGCCGGGCGGGCGTTTGTGCATCAACCAGCGGCCATCGCCCCCCATCAGTGCCCCAGCAACCACCGCAGTCCAGCGCTGCATCATGTCGGTTTTTTTTCCATCTCGGTGGCTCTCATCAACTATTTCTTAACCCGCCTAGGCGATTTTCATCCTCATCAGGACGCAAACAATAGGTGTTACCCCCATGATCCCGACATTGATGAAAGACATTGTCGAAGACCAGCAAGGGGCGACGGCTATCGAATATGGCCTGATCGCGGCTCTCATCGTCATTGCCATGATTGCATCACTTTCGAGCGTTGCAGGTTCAACAATCGAAATGTGGAATGAAGTTGAAGCCAAAAGCAGCGAGGCCATGAGTAATTAATTACCTGCCGCATTCGCGTTAGGAATTTCTCAATAGGTGTCGATTAGCACAATATCTGCCCGCCTTGAAACAGGGGGGTTAGGGTACCGAAGACTGAACCAGGAGACTAGACATGACCTTTTTCAAGAATCTCGTCCGTGACGAACAGGGCGCCACCGCCATCGAATACGGCCTTATCGCCGCTCTGATCGCTGTTGCCGCCATCACCGCGATGACTGCACTGGGCGAAAGCCTCGAAGACACCTTCACCAACGTTTCGGGTACGCTCGATTCTGCCAACACGCCGACCCCGTAAGCTTCGGCACGGTGAAAATGAAAGACGGCGGGGAGCAATCCCCGCCGTTTTTCTTTGTCCGCAAGAAGTGTGCGCCAATCTGGCAGGCAAGCACGCTCGGCATCGTCTGACGCAGCACGAACCGTCCCCAGATCAACCGCGAGAAGCCCAGCACCATGGAGAACAGCCAGACCACCTGCACACGATCCGGCGCATCAACAAAACGCACCCGGAACTGCGCAAAGTCGACCTGAGCCTGCTGGCCCGGCGGAGTCTCGAACCGCACGGCATAGGGCTTGCCGCCCCCGGCCGGACGCATCGAGCGCACCGTGTCGCGCACCGTGCTGTATCCGCCCGTATAGCCTCGGTCGCCAAGCTCACGAGCTAAGCGCTGGGCGCTGAGCCCGGGATAGGCCTCCAGTCGCGCCCGCAGATAATCAATATGTGGATCCAGCAGGCGCTCCCGCGGCTGCCGCGGGCCATAGGTCGGCACCTCGACCCCGCGTGCAATATATTTGCGGACCGTCTTGCGGTCGACGCCCAATTGCCGGGCTATCACGGCGACCTTCACGCCTTGGCGATGCAAATCCAGGATCATCATCAATTCTCCAAGCTTCTTCATCGCAGCATCGCCTCCCAACAGGAGGACTATGCCCGATGTTTCCAATTTGACCCTGTCCGGGGCGCGCCCCGGACAGGGTCAAACAAACGAAGTGGGGAATTTTCAAATGTCACTTCTGGGGCATTTTAATCTGCCAGCGACAGGAGAAAGATCAAGGTTGATTTAGTCATGTACGCCAGCCTGCGAGGCCCATCTCGAGCTCGGTTTATAGTGGATGCAATCGACCGCGAGCTCGCTGGCCCGCTTCGCAATGGGCTAGGGCGTTTCGAAAGCCTGTTGAACGCAGTTGGTATCACCATAGAAATTGATGATAATATCCGGCGCGATATCTTCGAGCTCCAACAGATTAGAAACTGCCTGTCTCATAGGTTTGGAGTGGTTGATTCACGACTGGCCAAAGCTTGCCCATGGCTAAAGAAGCGCGTGGGCGAACGGTTAGAAATCTCAAGGGATGATTTCGTCCGATACGTGAATGCAAGTGGGGGTTTACTACTTGCCTTGCTCTACTCAGTAGCCAATCTAATGGGCCTTGACTTAAAGGGTGACGTTGAGAGACTGACTTCGAAGGCGCATGGTGATGATCCCAATATCCCCACAAAAGAAAGAAGGGCATCAGGGAAGCGCTTAGCTGCTGAAGAGTAGGTTGGCTCAGGCCCCCAGCCTCTCCAGTACCCTCTTGACCCCCGAAGGATGCCAGCTGCCGCCCCTCGGGGCTTCCACGTGCCTCTCATTGAGCCGCTGGGCGATCTCCCTCAGACTGGTGGCACCTGCAGCCCTCACGGCTTCGATCTCCACGGCAAGCTCACGGGCAGCAGCGAGGAACGGGAGCTGAGCTTGCGCCGCTTTGCGGTCCCCTTCCCCCGTGCTGCGGTTGAACTCGCCCTTGAGAAAAGAGGCGACGTCAGTCAGCCAACGCTTCCGCACCTGCCACTTAGCGGATCCGGCTCTACGGGACAGTTTGAACATCTCTTCCATGCCTTCCGTGTAGCACTTTTGCGTAGCAGTCGGAAGGAATAAACCGTTGTTTTTCAGTCTTTTCAACGCTCTATAAGCGTGTGGTGGCAGGGCTTGAATCGAACCAGTCCAATAACGCTATGATATCAATATTGTTATTTAGATCAGATCAAAGCCTCCCCCACACTCTCCCCCACATTTTCGTTAATCTAACGGCAATTCGGTTCAGCATTTTGCTCGAAAAGCTTAACGAATAGGGTGCCTGCAGAATACCAAAGTCCTTGGCTCAGCTCTGGGCGCTGAGTGCTGCCCGCCCTAGGTCGGTAATAAACCAATATGCACCATCGTCGATGTCTAACGGATCGGCAGCCTCACCATCGCGGTTCCGACAGCCTACAAACCCTCTCGTCTGCAAGTCACGAAGCACATCAGTTAAGCCGTCATGCCACCATGCGCTCGATGCCCACATTACGTTTTCGGTTAACTGGCTGAGACAATCGCGTTCATTTTCGTCGAGCATTTGGGGTACCTGTAGATGTGCGTGGCTAGAGTTTTGTCACTTCTCGACCAAATCGTCGGATCTGCCGGTGTAAATCGCAGGGTCTGGAAGCGCGCTTGTTGATGTGCCGAGGTGGCTGCGTACGTCAGGGAACACCTCGATAACATAACGTGCCAAGCGATGCCGCGGACTGAGGCCAAGTGCATGAAGTGCGACATGGTATGCCGCCATCCACTCTGCCGCCGAGGTAGGCCCCGCCATTTCTTTGTCGTTGAGAAAGTTGACCAGCACCAGCCGCGCGTCAACACCTTGATCACGAAGCCAGTGAAGGTGTGCTAGACGGTTGGCGAGCTGATAGAAGACAACATGCCAGTCTGCACGCTCGCGCTTGGCGCGCAGGGCCTCCGCAGTCTCGTACAGGCGGCGTTTTATGAGATTCAGCGAGGCTTCACTCGCACCTGAGCCAGGCGAGCACATTTCCGCAATATGCGCCTTGGCTTCGACAAGGAGCACGGTCCCGCTGGATGTCACGCCAAGGGCATCCCACTGCGGACCTCCAGACGGCCAGAAGGCAGCAAGTTGGGGCCGCAAATGGCCAAGACCAAGCCGTTCAACGAAGGTGCCGTCGCGATACTCGGCATAGTCATCGGCGAGGAGCGGCGATCGCCAATCGATCGTCTGGTCTTTGCCCACCGCATTGAGGATTGGCTCATTAAGCGATGGCCATGCTTCGTTCACGGCTCGCTGGATCCATTTAAGGCTCCCACGCTCACCTGGAGGCTGCGATACTCTGCTCATGGTCGCGACCATGGCGAATTAAGAACGCAAGCCGGCGCTCGGCGCGCGACGTAACCGCTCCAGTCCATCCCATTCGACAGGCTGGGGTGGCCTCGTGCGCGGATCAGCAATGTCGAGCTGCCTGACGGTATAATCGAGCTTGCCAAAGTTACAGAGCGCGCAGCAAATGACGACATTGTCCTCATCAGATCGCCCGCCATGGCTATGGGGCACAACATGATCGTACTGGAGCCAGAAACATGAGAACGCGGCATGTTGCTTCTCGGGCACGCTGCTCACCCACGGCACTGCAGCAGGATAAAGGCTGTGCAAGAGTTTCCTGATGTCTGCATCGATCACGGGAATTCCGCAGTAGCGGCAGCGGTGCCCGTCACGGGCCAACACGTTGCGCTTAGTGGCTGCTTTTGGAGCCCTGATCGGGTCGAGCTGGTCTTTGGGTAGCTTCTTTGTGTCGTTTTCCGGTCTGGGAATGCGGATATTTAGACTTGGCTTCTGCCAATCAACCCACGCCCACTCGTACACCGCCGGCATATTTGCATGGATCAACAAAGTCTCGGCCTCGTCAAAGTGATCTTGGAGATGAGCATCCGCTGCTTGCGAGAGCAGCTCCCATGCCTGAAAAATCTCAGGGATCGGCACTCTGATCGAGTGTCTATCTCGTGTGAGCGTTGTCATTTCCAAACCTGGCGCCTCCCGTTCCGAAAGCCTTTCGCTACGAGCAAATGTGTACCTCGTTCCCATTCGATAACCGCATCAGGTTAAAGAACGCCGAGGCTCCGAGGCGGCATCACGGCTACGACATTGTCCTTTACCATCAACAGAGCCTCTCGTGCCCTTGACCTAGATGCGGAGTGAACTCTGCTGGTCAGGGTGCAAACCGTGTCTATCGTATGCTCATGCCTTGGAGTTACTGCTGTGTCGACTGAACCGTTTCGCCGTATTCTTCTGCCTGAGCCAGTCGCTAAGATCTATGAAGCGGTGCAGGAGCTTTCTGCCCTGTATCCCGGCAGGCCGTTCACCCCTGACGGACATCTCGTCGGTTCGATTGGTGAGGTGATTGCTGCCGAAGCACTCGGGCTCAGCCTTTATCCCCCGTCCCAGCCGCGGCACGACGCCTATGACGAAAATGGCGATGTGCAGATAAAGCTCACTGCGGGGAGGGCGATCTCGATGTACGACACCTGCGATCGGCTCGTGGTGCTGCGGATCGTTTCGCCGCACGAAGCGGAAGTAGTCTACGATGGTCCTGGCGAAATCGCCTGGCTCTCTGCGGGCGCGATAGCGAAGAATGGCCAGCGTCGCATTAGCCTATCCCGTCTCAGAGCCCTGGCCGGGCAAGGCTGGGACGACTGACGCGCCGGAGGGTGGCAGCTTAGCGCTGACCTCAGCTGAAACCAACCGTTCGCCCCGCGAACTACGATCGGCAGCTTCGGGGCAGTTTGATGTAGGGAGGGTTCCGCTCGCTGAGCGCCGGAAAGCAGCAGTCTAATGAGGCAATCAACATCGACATCTGTCGACCAATCCAAGCCGTTCCCCAACCAACGTACGAATGGCCGCTCCTGCTGAAACCCGCCATCCGTTTCCGCCTCGTCACCGATGGTCAATCTCCCCATTCCACTCTTACGAAGGCCTCAATGCTCGCGGCGCGCTCCCGTACGGCTTCCTTATTCCACTTAGTCCCGCTCTGAATTGCACGACCGACATCCATGGTCGCCTGCATGCCACATTCCAGATACCGCGCGGCCTTGTCCTCGGGCGGCTTGTCCTTGAGCGACGAATTCACGTTCGGGGGCAGCATTGTTAGATTGCCGAGCCCGTGAACATAGCTCTTACCCGAACTTTGCGGCATGATGTGTTCAATCGATCGGGCCGGGTCAGTTGCCCAAACCTTCGCCCACTGTGATTCATTGATTTTGACGCCAGCGGCGCGCGCGAGATGCTCCTCGTATCGGAACAAGAGGTATCGCACCTCCTCGTTGTAGCCCCCGTACCACTCGTCCCATGTTTCGGAGTCGATGATGTCGTCAATGTCGAAACCCTCGCCTAGGTCTCTAAGGGCGTCTAAGATATCGTCCGCCGCCATTTTGCTTTTGAGTACGTCGTATCCAAGCCGGACAAATTCTCCGACCTTAGTGCGGCTGTCCTTGCCCGCGAGCGTGAAGATGCGGAAAGTGACCCGTTCCCAGGCTCCAAGCAGCTTTTGTTCTGTCTGATCGTCGAATTCGCGAAGCATAATGGCGATCGCTAGAAACCGGGCCTGCCCAATGCGCGTTACGGCGGCTCTTCGTTGGTCGTTGTGCAGATCGACCACTTTCCCGACGACCAATTTCAGCCATGTGGCCGCTTTGACAATCGTAGCCAGCTTGGTTCCTGCCGCCTTCAACAGAGCCGCTGAAGCGTCCTGTTCGCTCACCACGCGATTGGGCCTGGTTGTTTCCGACCATGTTCCTGCAAACCGCATGGCCTCGTTGCCAAGGCTATCGTCAAGCCCCAGCCGGCGATAGATATCCTTCCAAAGGTTCTGCATCTCATGAAGACCATCAGACCGAGAGCCATTGTCAACATACTCGTAGATGGATGCCATCAGTTGGCTCTTGGTCTTATCGATCCAACGAACGTCGAGCCCGCGGCTATTTAGCACTTCAAAGACCCGGTAGACCGTGCCTTCGTTATCCAGCTCATGATAGATCACCGAGAGCTTGTGTCGAATGGTGGCGACAAGCTCGATCAGCGTTCCGATCGGCTTCCAAGACTCGACGAATGCTTCGCACTCACGCGCTGCGTCGATGACATTCTTGTCCGCCGCCGTGACGATCGCGTCCTTCTTGATCTCGCCAGTTCTAACATAGCTCGCAAAGACATCGCTGCTGTCGTGATTAGTTTGCAGGAGGACGAGATTGTGATCGTCGCCCTTCACCAGAAGGCGCCCCAAATCAGCATGGACCTTTCCCTCTTTTGTGTCATTCGGATCAAGAGCCCTTTCAATCGCCTTGAGCAGGATAACCAGCGTCGTGATGCGCTGCTGGCCATCGACCAACTCTACGACCCCGAATTCGTCTGCGTCGATTGATCTGGTGTCGCGAGCAAGGCCGACCACCGTGGCCATGAAATGGTCGCGCCCAGACCGATGCACTTCTCGGATGTCTTCGAACAAATCTTCGCGTTGACGCTTTTGCCAAGAGTAGGCGCGCTGATATTCCGGGATGCGGAAGAGGCGGCCTTGCATGAGCTTGGCAACGGTAAGGTGCTGGGGGTTGAGTTGCATCGGGTCCTCTGTTGACTTGTTCGATCCCTCGAATACCATGCTCCGGCAGATACACCAGAGATGGTCAGAGTGACGACGACGCGCGCTCGAAAAATACCACAAATGGTTCTTAAAGCGCGATTTTGTGCTCTGCCGCAAATGCTTAAGTCTGTCAGGTGGCGATGTCGAACGGCAGCTTTCCCAGATCACTTCCCGAAAGGCACTGGACCGCTTCCGGCCAGTCATTTCCATTCCGGGCCGTCGTGGGTGTGCGGCTTGTAGGTCCGGTGCTGGTTATAAGGCCGGACCGAGGAAGGCATGGATGGTCCGCAGGCGCAGACCTAGCCTCCGCCATGCTTCTTCAACAGCGACTAGCCCGGCACAGCCTACTGCGAAGGCGCCGCGATGCGGCGAGCTCCTTCTCCGAGGCCGGACGCAAAGATGGTCTTGTGCTGCGGTCGATAGCTGTCCAGAGGCACATGCTTAGTTGCTTAGAGGTGAGCTATGAGCCGCATACAATTCGTGAGCCTTTGCATGTTTTTATCGGCCTGCAACAGCGAAGCAGCAGCTTTAGGAGATGCCGCTAGCAATGCAGCTGTGCCGTCTCTAGGCGAGGAAGTAATCGAAAAGCCCGCGCCTCTTAATGTTACTAGCCCATCACCAATGAGCTTAGCGGCTCAAGCTCTTGAGAATCAACTTAGCTGCAGAACACTTCCCGAAGCCGCGATCGCGATAAGAGCGATGTTAAAGAATAAGATCATCCGCGAGATCGAAGGAGGCGGAGACGGCTCGGTAGTGTTCCAGCCTACAGCATCAATGAGGGTTTTTGACTTACCAGTTGTAAGCGTGACTGGCTGGCAGATGGACGATAATGGCGCGATGAAGCCGTTTTATCGCGGCCCCGGCACTGCGCCTCCTAATTTTATCTCAGTCAGCGTTCGGGCTACCATGGATGAAGCGAAGGCGGCAGTATTGCGAAGGGGCTTTCGCGAGGAAGACTACGTCGAAGATCACACGCCAGGAGCTCCTACGCCATACAGGCGAATATCGGGAGTAAGCTTTGAGGAAGGCGAGGCATTTGAGGATGCACCGGGTGTGGTCACCCTTACGTGTCGTCGCGGGCACCCTGGGGAGCGAAACCCGTAAAGCCGTCTTGGGAATCTACCTCTCTTCGCAGCAGAAAGGCTCTTACGTGCACGGTCCCATGGCCGTCCGATCGGGGGTGATCAGGCTTGGCTCGCCAATCAGTCGATCCCGCCGCTGTCGGTCCACTCGGGCGAACATAGATTGACGGCTTCTGGCAAAACCTGCCGTCGAACACGTCACGCGCCCAAGGGGGGTATCCAAAACATATTCTGTTTGCGCAACAAACCCAGCAAGTGTCGCAGCGTTTGCCAAGGCCGCGACACTCGGTGTCTCGTTGTAATGAAACGGATCAAAGTTGTCAGACCACGCATGAAAACGCCGACGAACCTCAGGCACCTTGCCGAGCCAAGTTGGCCAGTGCTTTGCCTCCCTCGTCCGTTGATCCCCCGTTAGAATGGTAACGCCCATAAGCGCTACTCCCCCCATTTCATTGACAAATTGTGGCAGGTAAACAATAACTTATACGACATCATCCCCGCGAGTTACCGCTGGCCGTTGAGATTTACTCCATAAGTTTTTGGCGGGGCCTAGATATCTGAGCAATTTGTTGTAGGCGGCGCCCCCCTTTAACGACGTTCTAAACCTCAAGCGAAACCATGCTCACCATATGCCTTTGGTCCAAAGCTTATCTGGCTTTGGATCTCCCATGATCTCTGATGCTACGCGAAAGCGAGGCCGAAAGCCGAAGCCAATTGTCGCATTCCCTGAACCAATCGCACCGGGCTGGCTCGATCCGCCAACTTTCCAGGATGCGTTGACCTTGCAGGCACGACGACATGGCGAGACGATCTGTGGCTTGCATCGTGCACTGACCCATCAGGGCGACATCATCGAGCGATCCACGCTTCTGCAGTGGGCAGGTGGCAAGAAGTTTCCGCGCGCCGTAGCCAGCCTGGCGATCCTTCATCAGATTGAGCGGCGGTATCGGCTTCCAGAAGGCTATTTTAAATCGAAGCTCCCGAACCAGTGCCGTGCACCTTCCGGACACCGACGGCTCAAGGGCGTTTCTGATGCTGAGCGGCGGCGGCTAGCTTGGCATTTGCCCGATGACTTCGACAGTCGCCCTGCAGCTGAAAGACGAGATATCCTCGATTGGGTCCGAACTGTCATCATTTCCGGATCAACGGACTATCGCCGCTACCAGGCAATAGCATCAAGGAACCGCTTTGCAGTCCGCTTCCCAAGCTTAACCGGCAGAAAACCGCTGAAACAGACTCGGGATGATGATCGAGATGACGACCGGTTCTTGGACGACGTTGAGCTTGATTTGCTGGATGCCAACATTGATGCGCCTCCGGCCCTTGCCGCTGAGGTCGCTGAGCTCATTCGCTTCAAGACCTCGACGCTGACGGACATCGGGTATCAGCGCAACGGCGTTTGGAACGAGTACACCTCTTCGCAGAAAATCGAGCATCTAGGCCTACTTTTCGGGGCACTTGCCGCATCCCCTCAGAGCAAGGTTCGGGGCTTCGGTGTTCCATCGAAACACTTAACAATGGGCATGCTCATCTTCCCGGCAGTGTGGGATTGGTACATCCAATGGCGTGAGGCCCGGCGTGGATGCTACACCTCCTGGGAAGTCAACATGCTCCAGCTGGGCCTGTCTTTGGCACGCGCGGAAACCGGGTGGCTGCGTCAGAGTCCTGCATTAGGCGATGAGCTCAAGCCAATCCCCGGCCTGGTGTCTGAGGATGAAATCACCGCTTCACGCGCGGATTGGGACGGAGCCTGCGACCAATTTTATCGTTACGGAACAGCCCGGGTCAAAGAGATCCAGCGGCTCGCCAGAGTTCACCGAGACCCGTTTGAGCCGATCATGGTCGTCCTGGAGTCTGATAGTCCGGTTGGCACCTATCGCTTGATCACCGAGGAGATCATGCGGTTGATGCCCGATCCAAAGCGATATCCGCGAACGGCGGCGGAATCAGTGCGCTCTTTTCTGATTTTGCGTTTTGGGCTCCACTTGGGCCTCAGGCAAAAGAACCTACGAGAATTGCTTGTTTGCCCTCGCGGTACGCCGCCGACCTCAGAGCGCAACCTCGCATCCCGCAAGCGCGGAGAACTTCGCTGGAGTGACCGTGACAATGGTTGGGAGGTTTTCATCCCGGCGTCTGCCTTCAAGAACGCGCACTCGTCGTTCTTTGGGAAGATGCCTTTCAGGCTGATCCTGCCTGATCTTCTCGGGCTGTACCTTCAGATTGATGCCTATCTGAATGTGCACCGGGCCGCCCTCCTTGGCGGCGCCGAAGACCCCGGGACGTTCTTCGTCAAGACTGCGAAGTCGACAAGCCTGAATGCGGCTTACGATCAGAATACGTTCTACGAGGCATGGCGTCTCATCATTCAGCGCTATGGGATCTACAATCCCTACACCAATCGCGGTGCCATCAAGGGCCTGCTGCCGCACGGTCCCCATAATGTGAGGGATATTTTGGCGACGCATATCCTGAAACAAACCGGGTCATACGAGCAGGCTAGCTATGCTATTCAGGACACCGCCGACACAGTCGCCAAGCACTACGGAAGGTTCCTTCCTCAAGACAAGGCCGCGCTGGCCGCGCAGATCCTCAATCGCGTTTGGGAGGCAGCCTAACGACCTACTCAGACACAAAAGGAGTGTCCCAAGCCTTTCGCCGTTGGCCTCCCTCAATAACCACTAGGCCAGCGACGTGATTTGCGGGAAAGCCAAATCCCGAGCAAGATTCTCAATCTTCCCGCGCCAAGCCAGCTTTTCGAGCCATGACTTCCGGATGGACGAGGCTCCATACAGAGCTCCCGCTAGCTGACCTGTGATGGCCGCAGTTGTGTCGGCGTCGTCCCCCAGGTTTGCTGCCATGAGCACGGCGTGGTCAAAATTGTCTGTGCTTGCAACGCACCAGAGAGCCGCCTCAAGGCTATGCGCCACAAAACCGCTGCTGGAAATCTGGTGGCGCTGTTTGCCGCGCCAGCTGCCAGCAATGATTGGCGCAATCACAGACCCATACTCGCCATGAGCCTGGGTCAGTGCCCCCTCGAAATCAGCGCCGAGAATGGCTGCACGAAGGATCAATGAGTAAGCGTCGCAGGTATCAAGACAGGCTGGTGCCGCGTGGGTGGTCGCGCTTTGCCGACGTGCAACACGAGCCACGGTCGCGGGATCCTCATGGATTCCCCAGATTGCGACGGGCGCCAGCCTCATGAGCGAACCATTTCCCGCAGAATAGGCGTCAGCTGAGCCCGAAATGGGGTCGCCGGTCGCTTCAAACCGGCTCAGCGCTTGGCTGGTCGTAATCCCGATGTCGAAACAGTCACCTGTCGGGCTGTATGCTCCATTCCTCCACCAATCGACAAAGCGCCGCTGCGCCTCCTCTGGTTCGAAAATCGAGCCCTTGGCTGCGCTCGCAAGTATCGCGTCCGCCAGCGCCAAGGCCATCGATGTATCATCGGTCCACGTGCCCGGCTCCAAACCGAACGGTCCTCCCCCGACCATGTCGGTAATGTGCTCATAGGAATCGCGCGGCCTGAACTCGAGGGTCGTCCCCAAGGCATCGCCCACAGCCAATCCAAGCAAGCATCCACGAGCGCGGTCGTAGATATTCCAGATCGAATGCAGGTGATCTTCTTGAGGCACAGTCTCGATTGCGCCGCGGCGGACTTCGCGCACGCGTGCAATTGCATCTTTCGGCTCGGCTTCTCCCAGCTCAATGAGGAGCCTCGCGGCTACCGTCCCCGCGCGGCCGAGCCCGCCCTTGCAATGAATGAAGACGCTTTGTCCGCTGGCGAGTAAGCCGCGCACATGGGGCCCGGCAGAGCGCCACCCATGCTCGAAATCAGCGCCAGGTGCGGTGACGTCGGGGATTGGCAGGTGAAACCACTGCATCCCTCGAGCTGCCACCTCCGACGCCAGATTTGAAACGCCAAGCGCATCAATCTCATGGTCCTCTATGAGCGAAATCACCGCTACAGCGCCCCACTCAGAGACCGCGTCCAAGTCAACAGCGAGGTCACGCCGCCAGTCAAGTCCACCAACGGACCTACTCTGTTTGCCCGGGCAAAATGATACGCCGATGCGGCCACTGCCAGCTGCCAGCGCCGCAATCTGGATGGGGTCGGTGAAGCTTGTGCGGAAGTTTGAGTTCATTCCGACCTTATATACGTTCTCTACGACAAAATTGGTCGCAACAATGCGCCAGTGCTTGGTGGGTTCATGACGCGACCACGCAGATGCATTTTCAATGACGCTTAGCGGTACTCGATCGCCTTGTGCTCTCTGGCCGTTAGATGCGCCGACAAAGTTTCGATGGCCAGAGCGAGATCACAATCGAAAA
Organism: Porphyrobacter sp. MBR-155; assembly: GCF_040547625.1. Classification (NCBI taxonomy): domain Bacteria; kingdom Pseudomonadati; phylum Pseudomonadota; class Alphaproteobacteria; order Sphingomonadales; family Erythrobacteraceae; genus Porphyrobacter; species Porphyrobacter sp. MBR-155. The sequence continues at coordinate 126,467 of NZ_JBEPQB010000004.1, read as the reverse complement.
GCTCCTTCGAAACGACTGCCGCCCCATTCCGTATCCAGAGCCTTTCATTGCGAAATTCGAAAAGCGAGCGATGCACGGCGATCTCTTTCGCGCCGGCATGTTCTGCCCAAACCGTCATGCAAATCCGCCAGTCCCACGCTCCGCCGTAGCCGTCGAGATTCGCGATGTAGATCCGATTGTCCGGATCGTCGCTTGAGAAGCCGATTTTGATCAAACCCAAATCCGACGACTGGGCAAGGTAAAGGTAGCCTGGCAATTCACTCCGGCGCGCGAATGCGATTGAGGCCGGGAAACACTCAATGCAGTTTCCGTACCGATTGCGCAAAGCATGGCCGTTTTGACACGGCGTGACACCGTAGGCGACGAACTTCCCCTCAGCCTTCATTCTCGGTCGATATTCGGCGCGTTTCAGACCCGGGGCATCAAAAGCTTCTTCGGGTTCGATCCCATGGCGTCTCATGTAGCTCAAATTCGCTTTAGTGAGGCGAGCCATCCGCAGTGATCCCTCGTCAAACCTTCAGCACACCAGGCGAGCCAAGCTCACGCAGGAGCGAACTGGGAGGATCATGAGGGCTTGGCATGTTTAGCCTTAGCCTTGCCCGCATTTTCCGAGGCAACGACGCGGATCTGCAAGTGTCCCGTATCAGTTCGGCGAGATTCGAAACCCCCGGCATTTTCGACCAAGTCGCTCAGCTTGCCTTGGCCATAGGTTCGGGGGTCAAAGTCGGAAGCGAGCGCCGCAAGACGTTGGCCCACGCGGCCGAGAGGTACCCATCCCCCTTCATCATCAAGCTGTGAGATAGCGGTCCGGATGAGAGGAGCCGCGGCTGTGGGCGGTTTCATGACATTGGCTGGACGGGAGTCCTGTCCGCCCGGCTCATCGGGCGTGGGCGCCTCTGGCAGCAGGTTTTCAGTGTAGATGAAGCGGCGACAGGCTTGGCGAAAGCTCTCGGGTGTTTTCTGCTCTCCGAAGCCGTAGACGTCGATGCCCTGCTCTCGGATACGCGAGGCCAGGCCAGTAAAATCACTGTCGGACGAGACAAGGCAAAAGCCATCGAAACGACCGGTATGGAGAAGGTCCATTGCGTCGATAACCAAAGCAATGTCCGAGGCATTCTTGCCACTGGTGTACGCGAAGTTCTGGTGCGCCTTGATCGCATGCGTGGCGAGAACGTCGGCCCAGGATTTCAGTCTTGTGCCTGAGAAATCGCCGTAGATACGTCGGACACTTGCCTCACCGATTTTGGCTATCTCTTCAAAGAGCCGCGGTGCGATCCGGGAGGATGCATTGTCGGCGTCTATCAATACAGCAAGTCGGGGGTTACGAGGTTCAATAGCCATCGTGCATCATTGCCCGAACAACCATTAATCAGGCGATAAAGCTTTGAAGGCGCTGCCTGACGATTGCCTCGTCTTGAGGTAACCTGAGTAGGCGCTTGGCTCTATCATGCGCGAATTCATGCACCTCGAGAACGACTAAGCTATAGCCATATCTGGGCAGCACTTCGGCGCGGCGCTCATCATATCGTTGGCGCTGCTCGCCCCGAGACACGCCGGAAACCGTCGGCTTATCGTCGAAGAACCCGACGCGTTCGCGGTGTTGGCGCTCATGGTATTCCACAACAAGGCCAAGATCCGGGTAAAAGCCATCGACAGGCAATGGTTTTTGGCGACCATGCCGATCCGGATCTCCAGTGAGAAATGGGAAGCAATGCTGCCTGGCAGCCTTCATTCCGAGAACAGCATCGCAGAGATCGAGCACGTAATGCTCGTCGCGGTTTGCAGCCGTAGAAACGCCCTTTACGGCCTTCGAATTCGATCGGCGCCTGACTCGCCCTGCTGCCAGCTGCGCCATGACCCTCTCCATGTCATGGTGCTGATCGCTCCCTCGCACGACCTCCCAACGCCCGTTGTGTGGATGCCAATCGAGATTTGCAGCGCGAAGGGCCGCTCGAAATCGTTTCGGATCTATTCCGCCCGCAACTGCCATATCGACGGCGCTGATCAACTGCCCTGGGATCGACATGCGTGCTTTCCCTTTAAGCCAATCCGCGGACCATTGCTGCTTCGATGCCAGCCCATTCCTGCTCGTGTGATCCAGAATTGTTCGGCATGCCCGCCTTGGTCAAACAGCCTTTTGGATAGGTGTAGCTGTCGATCCGTCGCTCTGGCTCGTCGCGCCAGGCGATGTTGACGGCCCAGAACTTCGGGAAGAAATAGAGGCTCGAATAGGGAAGTTGGTCGTGGATCCACCAGGCCAGCTTTCGCCAATCCCCGTCTGCCTGAAATGTGTCCCAAAATGCCGGAACGACGACGCATGCCGTGGCACCCATCCGGCCTTCGGCATCGCGTCGATCCCAGATATGCCCGGCAAAATTGGCCTCGTTCGACGCGCAGTTGTACCCGCCCTTCCCTGCAGCTTGCATCTCATTGCCCAACCCATTGACTTCGCACGACCGAAAGGCGGATCGAACAGCGATACGGCCAAACCGATCCTGCAACGGTTCAAGCAGTTCTTCGCAGAGCTTACTTCCTGCTGCGATCGCCAGGTCCGGATCATCAGGCACGTTGGTCAGCCCATGAATCGCGGCGATGTCTGAGAACAGAAAATCCCGCATAAAGAATGACTTTGATAGGCGAACACGGCCAAATTCGGTCAGCGCCACAACAGAATCAGGTTTTCTCATGTGCCAAGCCTTTTATCCCAATACGTCAAAAACGGTCGCATCTTGGGCCAATGAACCACTTGATCCCTCATTTTCTCTTGCAAGACATCTAGATGCCCTGCGTCTTTCAGCCGAGACTGACCATCGGAAGGATGGCGAGCAATCAGACCGATCTCACAAGCATCAAGAGTTCCTTGAACTCCTCGTTGTCACTTGCCCCTTTCCAGAAATTTACAAAGCGGCACACGATCTGGATATTTCCCCGGACGTAGTGCCCGCCGCTGTCGATCCTGTCTGGAGACGGCAAAAGATTGCTGTCAGCGTTAGGGCCATGAAAGTGGAAAGGGATACCGGTCAGCGCGCAGCGGTTTCCCTGCAGATCAAGCATTTCGGCGAGAAGAGCTTCGAGCTCTTGCGCTGTATGGCCGGATTCCTTGTTCTTGATCGTGCGTTCGACGGTTTGTCCGTTCGATTTCCTAACCGTGTCCTCGATCGATAAGCGCATGGCGATGACAGACTTTTCTCGTCCGCCGATCACACGGCCTGCGTCTTTGCCTAATGTAGTTTGGCCAATCGCGCCTTCGGCCTCCAACTTCAGCAGGTGGGCATATATCCAACAGAATGAATGGGCATCTATCAGCCTGACATCACGAATGCCGGCCGCTTCCTCAATTAGCGGGACGAGCTGCAACAGTGTCTGATTGAACGTCTGGTAGTTGTCCCAAGTGCACTGCTGCCGCGTCGAGAACTCCAGGTTCAACGCCGCAAAAGCGCGATCAAAGCCCGTTGGCTGGATCGGCATGAAGCGGCTATCGTCCTTCAGGAAGTGAAGATAGGCGATCAGCGGGTATTTGCGCCCAGTGAGTTCCGCGAGCTCTTCGAAAATCACGCCTTCCTCGCGTTCTCCCCGATAGAGTTCGAATAGCAATGTATCCAGCGCTTCCTTCAGGCCACGGCTATTGCGCGCTTCGAGAAGGACGCCATGATCTCGGTTGGCATGCCCAAAGCGGTTTTGCCAGAACACAAGGTTATTAACGAGATTTGCCTTGGCCTCCTGTATCTCGATGCTGTCAATGGCGTGCTCAACAATCGAACCAGACCCGATGTTATCACGAGACCAAGCGTCGGAAGAAAGCCGCTCAAGGGCAGCCTTACGCAAAGTCGGCTTGTAGCCTTCCCACGCGGCGATTTTGCCTACAGCGAAATCGGTGAAAGGGTGCCCCTTGCTCTCAGCAGTTATGAGCATCTGGAACCGGTCAAAGTGTCTCTGAAAGTCGGCTGCGCTAATCATCGTCATGGCTTCGCTTCCCAAGCAAACTGTTCCCGGTTGATGCGTCACACGCTCGGCCTAGGATCTCGTCCGATCGTTAGCTCGCCAGTCTCCGTCCAAAAAATGGCTGCCCCAGCAACCGCCCTTCCGCCCTTTGTGCCGACTGCATCGATGTACGCCACCAGCTGCGGCCAGTAGCTTTCGAAACGCAGAGCGTGGTCAACAACGGGACCACTCTTGTGATCGACGATCATAAAGCCGTCGGTCCCCTCGGCGATCAGATCGACGATGATGCTCTGACGTCCTCCATCGGCCAGCTCGAACTCGATTGGCTGTTCGACATGCAGACGGGGATAGCCGAGATCCGTGAGTGTCTGACCAAGTGCTTGCGCCTGCTTCGCGAGAAGCTCGACCTCGGCCTCGGACGCCCGGCAATGCTGGCCCACCCTATCTCTCAAATCTGGTCGGCACAGCAGGATCCGCAAAGCCTCGTGAACAGCAGTTCCCTTATCCGTTGCCTGGGCGAGATCCGTGCCTGAGAGCCGAACACCATCCGCAATCGCTCTGGTCTCGATCTCACGCGGCAACGGGCGATGAGTTGAAAGCGCCAGTGACGGGCTGACCACCGGCTCCAGCTCCATGACTGGTCGCTGTTCAATGGCGAAACGCAGCTCGCGAGCCGACGCATCCAAGGCAACCCGGGTTTCAGCTGCGAAGGAAGCCGGGATTTCCTTGTCGCAGATCGTCATGCGAGCAGAAAAGCTGTCCGCATTGATAGTTATCTGATTTCCCTGCAGCGTGACGCCGCAGACATCGTTCATCAGACGGCGGGCCGTGATCGGCAATGGTGGCTCGACCTTCTCGTCATCCTGCGGCCACTCAATAATGAGGCGATTGCGCGCTCGCGTGAGCGCCACGTAGAGCAACCGACGCGCCGTTTCTTCGCACTCCGGGTAGAGCTCTTCGAGAAAACGATCGGTCGCTTCGGGCGCGGCAAACTCCGGCGCATAGGCCAGAGTTGCCTCGCCAATAACATGGTCGAGATTGTCAAAACCGGGAAACTTCGTGCTGAATGTCGCAGGTCTGGGGTCGAACTTGTGGTCCAATCCGCAAACTACGACGATCGGCCATTCGCGTCCCTTGGACGCGTGCCAGGTCACAATCTCGATCCCGTCTGCTTCAGCGCTTGCGGGATTGGGCCGCAGGTCCTCACCCTTCAAGCCAACCTTGTTCTCGAGCCATCCCAGGAACACGTTGGCGCTTTGACCATAAAAGCCGGAGGCCTCGCGCATGTCACGGTGAGCCTCCATGAAGGCTCCCGCTTCTGCCTCAAAGCGCAGCAGGTCTGCTCTCATCTGCGGCGGGTCATCGAGCAGATCGCACCACTCCCGAAGTCCTGATGCCCGGATCACCTGATGAACAAGGTGATCAACAGGGGTGGCAAGGGACTCGGGCCAGAGCGCTTCCAGCCCCGCGAGCTCCGGCGCAGCTATGCGACCATGCTGCGCAAGCGCGCCGAGCGCTTCGGGAAGAGGCGTTGCGCCCGGCCCCAAGGTCGCCATGCATATTGTCGCGTGGCGGTCATTGGGGTCCACGGCGACGCGGAGAGCGAAGCAGGCGGCCTGAACCACCTTGCTCTGCCACCAGCCGCCTTCAGCCACGCGTACTGGCAATCCCAGCGAGCGCAGAGCACCTGCATAGCTCGCACAATGACTATGCGTTGGGCACAGAACGGCAATGTCTCGCGGCTCGAGTTCTCGCAGCTTCTTCGAGTGACGATCAATGATCACAATCTTCTCGTCGGCCAGCAGCGACAAAAGCTTGTCGGCAATGAAATGCTGAGGTTTGCCGCTGGACCTCGAATTGCGTTTGCAAGCCAGCTGCATCACCTCCAGCGCAGTGTCAGGTCCTGCTCGATTCTGTGCAGTCAGCGGCGTGTAATCTTCGCCAAAGAGACACGGGCCGAGCGCATTGACGAAATCCATGATCCGCGCATCGGAACGCCAGTTGCGATGGAGCGGGCTGGTTTCGAACTGGTTCGTGAGGGCGACCGTGAGCCGCGGATCAGCGCCCTGAAAACCCATGATCGCCTGTTTGGTGTCGCCCACAATCAGCGCATGCTTGGCTTGGCGCGCCAATGACCACAGGAAGGTAAACTGGATCGGGTTTGTGTCCTGGAACTCGTCGACAATGACGCAGTCCACTTCGTCCATGATTGCTGCAAGGACTTCAGGCTTTTCGTCGAGGATCCTCGCGGCGTTCGTCACCATATCGCTGAAGTCGATAACGCCAAGCTCTCGCTTGCGGGTTTCATAGTCAGACATGGCTGCCTGAGCGCCCTCGACCAACGCGCGCGCGTGGAGAATGGCATCTTCAAGCGGGCCCGGATGGGAGACGAGTTTGTCGGCGGCCGCCATGACTGCATCTGCCAAGTCGTCGTATCCATCGGGGGTCGGGCTGCCGCGCTTCGACTGACGAAGACCGCGGAGCTTCTGCCACAGACGCCAGTCCTTGCCCTCTCCTGCCAGCATCTGCGCAGACTGTTTGAGCGCCTGGAAATTTTCCCGGAAGTCGCTCTTTGCGGTCGCATTGGTTGCAGTCTCGGCCAAGGATCTCGGGAAGGCATGAAGCAGGTCGTCGACGGCTGCCTTCAACCCGGCTGCCAGTGCATCAGTCCTGCCCTGCGGCTCGCCATAGCCTTGCCGGATCGATGCTTCGACAAAATCGGCCATAGCCGGATCACTGCCGCGCGGGCCAAGCGTTCGCAGCAGCGCGATGACGCCCAAAAGCCGTTTGCGAAAACTGTCTTCAGCACTTTCGTCCGAAACAAAACTGCCGCGATAGCCGAATGCCGCGAGGTTACGCGACAGCTCGCGCAGCGCATCATTTTCCTCGATCGAGCGGCGGATCAGCAGGTCCTGCTCATCTTCGGCGATCAAGCGCTGCTGCGGCGATGACCCGGACGCAAAGGCATGCTCGATCAGCAGGCGCCGGCCGAGACCATGAATGGTCGAGACATAGGCCCGTTCGACAGCGAGCGCCGCCTGGAGATTGCCATCACTGATCAGCGCACTCCTGATCCGCTGGCGCAGTTCGCCAGCAGCGGCCTCGGTGAAGGTAACGGCCAATATGCGCTCGGGCCGCACCTTTCCTTCCCTCACCCACTGGGTAAGGGTTTCCTGAATGTGGTGGGTTTTGCCCGCCCCTGCCCCTGCCGGCACAATCGAAAGTTCAGTCATTTTGATTATCCGTGAAGCTTACTGACGGCGCTGTGTCGTCGCGCATGAACGCTGCGATGAGCGGACTGTCTTCGAGCGCATAGGTGCTGAGGGCGGCTGATTTCTGGAAAGACTTGGCGTCAGCCGTGGTGTTGGTTTCCAAGCGGCCCGCTTTGAGCGCCTTGAACCTTGCGGAAATGAGTGAGACGGCATTCTTGGCAATGTCGCCGCCGACAAGTTCGACCTCAGCGTTGTCCAGGTCGTCGACACCGTTGAGCAGCAGATTGCCATCATTGAGCGTGTGGTAAGCGACCGCTGGCGGCGTCGGCCAACTGGTCAAAGTCTCCGCAATCCGAATGACACCTTCGCCGCTGCGCTCATCCACCCGAACCTCCATCCGGCGGTAGAGATCGACTTGCAGATCCCACCCCTTTTGAAGCCGGTCACGCCGGTTGCCGGAACTGCTTTTCTTGTAGTCGACAACGACTGGTTGCCCGTTGGGCAGCCGCAGCAGGCAATCGGCCTTCCCATGAATGGGGTGATCGAACAGACTGCCGCCCAGCCAGAATTCATTGCCCACGATCTCTGCGTCCAAAGACTTGAGAACCAGCGACCAATGCTTGGCGGATTTGATGATCTCCGTCTCAAGCATGTTGCGCTCTACGGTCCATGCAGAGGTCTGCAGGAACGGCGCGATGGCGCGGATGCGGTCAAGAAGCAGTTTGGGAACCTCGGCTTCGATCTGTTCAGGCGAAGGGTGGTCTTTCCCTGGCGGGAAGATGCGTTCGAACACTTCGTGAGCAAGCGACCCGCGCAGCATCACGTCGAGCGTCTCGGGCTGCCATGAGACATGTTCGGCCTCGAGTTCGGCCAACACCCAGGCGAGCGGGCTGACCAGCAGCTTCTCAAGCCGGCTCGGGCTTTGCGCGCGCGGTGTGCCGTCGTCTTTCTTGCGCAGGCTGAGGAGATCAAATTCGAATTCGTAGTGCGCCGGGACCTCGGGATAGGCCTTCGGCTCGATGACCGGACGTGGTTTCCAGCTGACCAGTCGGTCCCAGATCGTCCCATCGCTATGGCTGAGCGGTTCAATCAGCGTCTCTGGATCATCGATGCCTTCAACGAGCCGGGAGATCAGCGGCAAGCTCGATGAGACGGACTGCGCGTTGCCGGCGCGATCGCGCTCGGAGAGAAGGACAATCACCTGCTCGCTCGCAGCAGCCATCTGGCGATTGAACAGATCGAGCGCATTGCCGAGCTGCCTCGCCTGCGATGGCAGCTGAATGCCAGTCCGGTCGGCGATCAGGGCCACTTCACTATCGAGAAAGAAAGGGTTGCCGGACGGGGTTGAGGGATATTGTCCGTCGTTGAAGCCCAGCAGAAGCAGCTTGCGATAGGCTCGCTTTGGCGCCTCATGCGCGAGCATCACAGAGAGACCGCCAAGAAAGTATGGGGCCCTTGATGCAGCTTCTGCCTGATAGGCCGCAGCGATCTTGATGGCCCTTTCGAGCTCCGCCTCACCAGCATCCTGACCATTGCCAAGCGCGTTGATGACGCGTGCCGCATGCTGCTTGGCCTCGAAAACATCCTGCGCAAATGCGCTGCTTTGACTGAGGAGCCGCACGAAGGATCGGATTTGCTCTTTGAGCTGCCCATTGGTTGCAGGCGAAGGCGAGCGGATCAGCGAAAACAATGCCGCCTGATTGCCGGTCAGATCATAGGTCAGGCGCGGTGCAAAATCGCCTGACATCGCAGCTGTGGCGAGCGCGTTGCCCAATTCGGGAGGCCAACACAGGACTGGCGAACAATAAAGCGATGCAAGCGCCATCGCGGGCGCCGGGCGCCGACGACATTGGAGGAAATGCAAAAGCGCTTCCGGTCCGACATTTCGGCGCGCGCAGGGGCTTGGCAAAGACGACGCACTCAATCCTGCATGCTGCAGGCTTTCGGCGAGATAGAGACCATATTCGCTATTGGGCGGTACGATGACGCCGATGTCGCTCTGCTTGAGGTCTTGATCTTCGGCAAGCCAGCGCTGGATTATGGCTGCGGCCGCCTCGCATTCGGTCAAAGAGTCGCGGACGGAAAGAACGGCGAGGCTGTCGTCTAGGGGTGCAGGAGACGCATGAGCATCAAGCAGATGACGCTGCGCATGACCCAGGAATGTCGATGGCGAAGCTGAGTGGTGTTTACGCGCAGCGATAAGCCGGCCGAAATCAGGGTCCTCATCGATCAATCTGCCGTGATGACGCTCGAGGCGCTCAAGAACGGAGCGCTCCATACGCGTCAGATCTTCCCGATTGCGATCCCACACGACATCTAAGGACTGAAGCGCATCACCCACATCGCAGGCCAGAAAAGCTTTCAGTGCCGCAAGATCGGCAGGAAGAAGGTCCTGATTGCCCGACCAAAGGTTCGAGAGAGCCTCAAGGTGAAGGCGCGCCCGCGTGCCGGCGGGCAAGCATTCGGTTGTGATAGATGCCGGATCAAGATCGCTTGTCGCCATCATCAGGTGACGCAGCATCGCGCTCACCGCTGCTGCCGTTTGCTCCGGCGCGATTGCATAGCTTTCCGCCCATGGTGCAGCTTCACCAAGCTGCTCGAGGGCTTCGCGGACAGGCTTTTCGGTTGAATGGCGCAGAGCATAAAGGCTGGCGAGCAGTTGCGCGTTAAGCGGCATGCAGCTCGTAAAGGGCGCGTCCCCGATCCGGAGATAACAGTCTTCAAACATCAAAAAATTTCCCCCCAGCGCTCTGCTGACTGCCGACGCGCTTGTTCCCTGCCTCTCGCTTACGACAAATCTGGTCGCACCATAGTTTGGGCGGCGGCAAGTCGTTCGCACATAACGTCTTTGAGCCCCTCCGGCTGCTCGATGATCAGGTCCCCTGCCCAGCCAAACAGGTGGTTGGCCAGCTCGACCAAGCCTCCGGAACTGAAGCGAACCACGAGCTCTTCGCCATCTTCTTCGATCTGTTGTTTGGGATGAAATCGCCAGGCGCGGGCCCGCTCGGTGGCATGGGGCAGAATTCTCAAAACGATGTCGTGGTCAGCCTCTTGCCAGATGCCGAAGCTTCGGGCCATCCAGGCATCGAGATCCCAGTCCTCCGGCGGACAACCCACGACCCCGCTGTCCCGCACGTTGGTCATCCGGTCGAGCCGGAAGGTAAAGGGTGGATCGTCCCGGTCAGGCATCTTTCCGAGAAGGTACGTGATCGGTCCATGGATCAGGCCAAAAGGGATGACCCTCCGCCAAGAAGGCTCATCTGCCCAACCCGGTCGATAGTCGAAATCAACACAATGGCTGGCAAGGATTGCCGACTGGATTGTTGTGAGGTCTTCCGGAGAAACCATTACTGCTGGCCCTGCCGCAACGCGTGATCGTTGCAGCTTGGTCAGGAGCTCCAGATCATTGTCGAGACGGCGCCGCTCGGCGCTGTCGAAGGCAATTTTGGTCTTGGAAAGCAGCTTCTCGAGGGCATCGGTGTTAGCCGTACCTTCTCGCCGCCCTGCTTCGACCACGGATTGAAGCGCAGCCACCTCAGCTGAACTCGGCCGGGCATAGGCTCGGCCAGGGCTATCCTTGATCCTGAAGCGCTTGATGCGGCCATCGACCATTTCCTCAAGGTCGAAGTGGATCAAGATCACATTGCGCATTCGCTCAACCGTGCGGCGGTTCACTCCGAGCAAGGCCGCCATTTCGTCCAGGGTAAGGCCTTCGATGCTCTGGGTGAGCGCGTGCACAAGTTTGAGGGTGCGATCGAGGTTGCTGAGGCGCTGTGACATGAACAAGCACTGCTAACTATTTGTTCGCAGTGAGCAAGCTGGATCGAACAGTTGATGCAATTATATGACCAATTTTGTCGCACATCGGTGGTTTAAGGTCATGGCCGGAACCAAACCAGAGGGAAACCACCGCTATCATGGCACGCCGCTCGCCTTATCAAACCAATCTCGATCTCGACACCAAGGGCGAAGCCGCACACTTCGCGCAGGCTGCAGCAAAAATCCTGCAAAGCCTGACAGCGCATCAATTGAAACGCTCCGGCGAGGATTTGATCGAGCTTATCGAACGGGAAACACCCGTCCCTGGACTGCGCAGGATCGCCAATCGTGAAAGCCCTACGATCGCCGAAACGAAGGTTATCGCTCGCCAGCTGACATCAACGCCCGGTGAAACGACAGAGCTCGATCGGCTCCTGTCCTGGATCAGCGATCTGTTTGGCCTTGAGCCAGCCGACACGGTCATTCTGGGCGTTTTTGCGCGCTGGGGACGATACGAGAGCTGGCGCGAACTGGTGCGGCGCGGACCGTTCTCATGCAGCAACTTGTCCCCGAGGGTGATCGGACGCCTCGCCAGCCTTCCAAGCAATATGGCAGAGCAAAGGCTTGTTCAGGGATCGCCGCTCTTCGCATCGCGGCTCATCAATGATGATCGCGATGGCGAATACAGCCTGAGCTCTCTGCTCAAGCGCCTCATCTGTTTGAACGCCGCAACGCGGGAGGAGATGCTGCGCTGGCTTTTGCCCGAGCCCGAACTTGGTGCGCTGGGCTGGGACGATTTCGAACATCTCAACCCGCTGCGAGACATCGCATTGAAGGTTCTTGCGACCAGACACCCTGTCAGCATTCTTCTGTTCGGCGACCCCGGCACAGGCAAGACCGAATTTGCGCGGACACTCGCTGCTAAGGCGGGCAGCGGAGCAACTTTCGCTGGGCTAGCGGATGACTACGGCAACGAGCCTGACCGGTCGGAGCGACTTGACCATCTTATGGTGCTGCGCGCCATGTGCCGTCACCACCGAGATCGGGTCATCATTGTCGACGAGGCAGACGACGTTCTGAGGATCAGCGAACGCCGGCCGACCTCGAAGCAATGGATTCACCGACTGGTCGAGAACCCCGAAGTGTCTACCATCTGGATCGTCAATGATCGGTCGCAGCTGAGTCCTGCAGTCCTCAGGCGAATGACACTGGCGATTGGGTTCGACAGGCCTCGCTTTGCCGTACGCGAACGAATTGTGAGGCGGTCGGCCGAGAATGTTTCGCTATCGCTAAACTCAGCGGAGTTGCGCGACCTTGCCAGTATCAAGGCGCCCCCTGCGGTGGTCGCAGCCGGGCTCAATGCCGCCAAGTTGACGAGCGGCGGAGCGGAGGTGGCAAAAACTGCGATCCACAGTGTCATGCGCGGCCTCGGTCAGTCATGTAAGCCCGAGATCTGCACGCGGTCGACCTATGATCCGCGATTGTCGAACGCAGAAACGGACCTCAAGCGTTTATCCCAGCAACTGGCCGCTTCACCGGATCGAGCATGGAGCCTGCTGCTTTCTGGACCATCCGGCACAGGCAAATCAGCCTTTGCCAGGCATCTTGCCGAGCTGATGGGGATCGAGATCGAAGAGCGGCGGGCATCAGATCTGATGAGCCCATTTGTGGGCGAGACCGAGCAGAACATTGCCGAGGCCTTTGCCAGCGCAGCAGAGCGCGGTGCCCTGCTCCTGATCGATGAGGCCGAGAGCTTCCTGTACCGGCGTGAGGCGGGACAGCGCAGCTGGGAGGTAAGGCAAGTGAACGAGATGCTGGTCCAGCTCGAGCATTTGCGCGCGCCCTTCGTCGCGACGACGAACCTCGCGGACAACTTCGATGCTGCAACCCAGCGCCGTTTCACCATTCGCACGTCATTCAAGGCGATGACGCAAAGCCAGGTAAAGGCGTTTTTCGAGAAAACCTTCGCACTCAGCTGGCCGCAGCGTTTTCCGCTTCACGAGGGGCAGACTCCCGGTGACTTTGCGGTTGTCGCGCATCGCGCGCGATTGCTGGGTGAGCGCGACCCGGGGGTTCTGGTCAGATGGCTCCTTGAGGAAATCGAAGCACGCGGAGAAACCACCAGGGGACCTGTCGGATTCCAATTGCCGTCCCTCGAGCCAAGTTCGCGCTTCCAAAACCCCGATCAAAAAGCTGCCTGAGTGATAATGGATCGCGTGTTGCGACCCCCTCTCGATTGACACCATCATCCATATGTAGTTGAGAAACCTTGATGTCCTATCTCGCCTGGATTGATTTTGACCCCGAAGAGCGTCGCCGCGCTCAAACACTGATCGACCTGTTCAAACAGCCCGAGGCCCGAGACGAGCTCGGCCTCGGCACGGTTCGTGACGGACTTGCCGATCTCCTCTTTCCGGGGACAAGCACCATCCAGACACGGCTGCGTTACATGCTGTTCATCCCTTGGATCTACCAAGAGGCCCAGAGCCGTAAGGCCACACAGGCGGAGCGCGCAGCGATCGCGCGCGAGCTCGAATTCCAGTTGAGCGAAGCACTGCTCCGTGGCGGCGAGACTGTCGGTGTGATCGGGCGCGACGCCGGGCGAAACCTGAAGCGCCTTGCATCAAGCGTTTATTGGGCAGGCTTGAGCACGCTCGGCATTCGGGGGCTGTCGGGCAGCCAGTCAACATTTCTGTCATATGGTCCCGAGAGCTTGAAAGATCATGATCTCAAACTTTGGGCGTCAAACCTTCCTAAGGCGCCGGCAAACCTCTTGGATGAGGCTTCCTTTACGCTCGAAAAAGGCGAAGCGGACTTCTTGCGAGACCGGCTTGAAAGTCACGCAGCTAACAGCTTGCTGAACGAACTGGCGCGCAAGGGCAAAACCTTCACGGAGGATTGGCCCTGGCAAGTCGGCGTCGACACCATATCAGACTACAATCGCGCAATCCTCCGGCACGCCGAACGATTTTCCGGCGTGATGTACGGAGCCAGCCTTCTTTACAATCTGCTCCTCGCCCTTCGTGCTGCGGATCGGCCGAACGCCAAAACGCACGCCGATGCTGCTGATTTAGCAGCACACTACCGCGCGAGCATTGAAGACTGGAAGTCGGAGCTCGACAATCTGTCGTTGAACGATTGGGATCTCGATGATCTTTTCGCTCTGATCGGCAAGACCAGCCATAACCTCACCAAGCCGTCGCGAGACTTCATCCGAGGATGGGTGACAATTGTGCGGGACAGCGGTGGCACCATCGAAACCGATCAAGCGGCAATAGAGCTGATCAAGCAGCGAGAGCATGGGCTGAAACACAGGAAGGCGAGGCTCCTACACGATGCGCCGCTTGAACGTTGGTCAGGTGCATCAGGTGACGCGCGGCTCGATTTCAGATGGGGTATCGCCAGCCGCTACCTCGGGGAGCTTGCTGATGCCGGTTGACCCTGCCTTCGACCCTGAAAATCGCGAACTCTACACAGCGCTCATGCGTTCGCCAGATGGCTACAGGTTCGATCACGCCGTAGCCACCACCTATTCCCTCGATTTCGAGACTGCCCTCGCGATCCCAATCGCAATCGTGTTTCGCGACGCCGAGAATCGTGACGAAATGCTGCGGAGCCCCTTGGCTCTGCTGCAGAGCGTAGAACGGATGGCGAGCCGGATGGCGATCTACTGCGATCGTGGCCGCATCAAGGAAGCGCGTCCGAGTGCGGCCCGCCTGATGGCCCTCTATGAGAAAACGATCACCGAGGTTTCGGCCCCGGGAGGCGGCGCATTTCACCCCAAATTGTGGTGCATTCGCTTCCAGCCAGATCGTAAGGGCATGCCGGTTCGCATGCGGCTGGCGATCCTTTCTCGCAACCTGACCAATGATCGATGCTGGGACTTGGCGCTCTGTCTCGACGGCACGGTCGCTGACGAGGTTTGCGAAGACAACGAGCCAGTCGTTGCGCTTCTACGCGCTCTTCCAAGCATGGCAAATGCAGCCAATCGGCCGACACCGCCAAAATTCTTGCCTTCTCTGCTGCGCGATCTGTCCCGCTGCTGGTGGGAAGATCTTCCAGCCGGCGCAACGAAGGTTCGCTTTGCCGTTAATGGCGTTGAAGCGGGAGCTTGGGCGCCTCAAAAGGGCGAGCGCATTGCAATTCTGTCGCCGTTTGTAAGCGGCAAAGCGCTTCAGCAATTGGCATCGGGCTACGATGATCCTGCGGCTTGCCAACTCATTGCTCGCGCGGAGGAACTTGACTGCATCAAGCCCGACATTCGCAAACGATTTGAGCTACATACTCTCGAAGACCGCGCGACCGAGTACGAGGAAGAAGACCGGGAAGAGGTCTTTTCAGCCGATCTCGAAGGTCTTCATGCCAAAGCCTATGTGGTCGAGCGCGGATCACGCCTGCACATTCATCTTGGTTCTGCCAATGCAACGACCGCTGCACTCGTCCCAACCCACCAAGGCCGGACGCAGAATGTCGAGATAATGGCGACGCTTGATGGCCCGAAATCGCGGATGGGAACCATCGAGGATGCGGTTTTTTCCGAGGGATTTCGGCGCCTTCTCGCCCCTTACACGCCCTCTGAGCCGCCTGAGCAGGATGCCGCAGCGGCAGCCGAGAAGGTACTCGACAAACTCCGGATCAAAATCGCGTCGATCGCTCTTGACCTTCACTGCACGCAGCTGACGGATACCGTCGCGCTCGAGGCGGAGATCGCAGGGAAAGCCCCATCGCTCGAACTGCCCGACGGGGTAAGCTGTTCCATCCGCGCAATCACAGTGGCGAACGAGCGCGGGCATGACGCCGCTGCGCTGTTCTCGAGAGCGCAGCCTCGATTGGCACTCGGTTCGGTGCCTTTGAGCGAGGTCACCCGTTGGTTGGCCATTCGCCTTCGCGACGATGAGACGGGCGTGGAGATCGCCTTCACCCTTGGCGCACGCCTCGTCGGGGTGCCCGATGGGCGCGACGCTGCCGTGCTCAGAGCTCATATTGCGAATGTCGAGAACTTCTTCCGGTATCTCAGCCTGCTCCTCGGTAGTTTGGGTGAAGGTAGCTTCCTCGAAAGCGAGGCTGCCGGCGAGGGGCAATGGCTGCGAAGGCTTGGCCAGGGCGGAGCATCCCTGCTTGAGCCGATGGTTCGCGCGTTGAGCCTTGATAGCGGCGAGCTCCTCGAAATTGATCAGCTCATCAAGCGTCTTGAAGATCCCGCGGGTCCGAGCCTTGTGCCGCCAGAGTTTCTCGCACTTTGGTCAAGCTTTGCGCCGCTCTTAGGCAGCAAAGGAGCGCGGGTATGACCTACCGGGCGGACGATCATCTGGCGCTTTTGAAGCCTTTCCAGCGCGCCACGGTCGATTATGTGTTCCAGCGTCTGTTTACGGATGCCTCTCCCACGCGCCAGTTTCTCGTTGCCGATGAAGTCGGCCTGGGAAAAACCATGGTTGCGCGTGGCGTTATCGCCAAGACGATCGAAGAACTGACCGGGAAGGTTGACCGGATTGATGTCGTCTACATCTGCTCCAACCAGGCGATAGCCGAACAGAATATCAAATCGCTCAATGTCATCGGATCAGCGACGAAGCCGCTGAACACCCGCCTCACGCTTCTGCCGCTTGAAATGGATTTGAAGGGAGGGATCGGGTCCAGGCCCATCAATCTCATCAGTCTAACGCCGGGAACCGCACTCGATCTCAAGTCGTCGTTGGGGACGGCAAAGGAGCGCGCGCTCATCTATGAGATGCTGCGAAAGAGGATTGGCATCCGGCATCGCGGCGTGCAGCGCATTTTTCGCGGCGGAGTGACTCCAGACAATTGGCCCGGCTGGACAGACTGGATGCGCGTCCAGCCGATTTCGAAGGAGATATCCGAGAAATTCAACGCAGCCGTCGGGGATGATTTCATTGAGCGCATTCGCGAAGCAGCGGAACTGGCGCGGAACCAGAAGAAGCCGGACTACCCGTCCGACCAGCGACCGGCCGCGATAATCGGCGAACTTCGCCGGATCCTTGCACGGATTTGCGTCGACGCCCTTACCCCGGATCTCATCATTCTGGACGAGTTCCAACGTTTTGCTGAATTGCTGCATGAGCATGATGAGAACGTTTCGCCCGAAAAGGCAGCGGCTGCGGAGCTTGCTCGGGCACTGTTTTCATACTCGGGCTCCGACGGTTCTGCGGCACGTTTGCTGTTGCTGTCCGCTACGCCTTACCGAATGCTCAGTTTGAGCAGCGACGATCCCGAAGAAGGCGATCACTACAGCGATTTTCTGCGAACCATGCGCTTTCTATTCGGCGACGTAGACGGCGAAGCGCGTGTCCGGGAACTTGAGATTGAGCTCTCCCAATTCCGGCGGGCGCTGCAGGCCATGCCTCAGTCAAGATTGGCCGCACGCATCCAGCGCGACCGCGTCCACCACATCCTCAGCCAGGTTATCGCTCGGACGGAGCGCGTAGACTCCACTTCCGACCGCAACTCGCTGGTCAGAGAGTTGAAGCCGCCGCTGACGGTCGAGACGGATGACCTGCGGGAAGCGAAAGCAGTCGCGCAGGTGGCAGAGCTGGTCGGCGCGCCGGGCGTCATCGAGTATTGGAAATCGTCGCCTTATCTTCTCAACTTCATGCGTGGGTACAAGCTGCGAGAACGGCTGCAGACAGTCAAGTTGCGGCCAGCCAAGGAACTGCGGACGGCGATCAGAGCCGCCGCACCCTTTTTGATCGACAAGGCTCAGGTCGAAAACTTCGAAGAGATCCCGCTTCGTAACGGACGGATGCGCGCCCTCGCCGACACTGCGTTCCAAAACGGCCTTGATCGCGCGCTCTGGGTTCCTCCGTCCCGTCCGTCATTCGGAGATCCCGTTCCGGCGACAAAGACACTGGTCTTCTCGGATTGGTCGATGGTCCCGGATGCGATTGCAGCGCTGCTCTCACATGAAGCAAGCCGACGCATGAACATGTCGCCGGACCTGGTGGGACGCACAAGCCGTCCAATCGGTGTCGAAGAAATGATGCCGATGTTGTGTCCTTCTCCGACCCTTGCGGCTTGGGTTGATCCCTTGCAGCTCGAGCAGCGCTATGGGCGAGCCACCAGTTATACCGATTTGCTTACCCAAGCTCGTCAGGCTCTCAGGGAACGCCTCGATCCGTCCTGTCTTGCTCGACTGGCGGAGCGGTCCGACCGTCTGCTTCCTCTTGCCATCGAGGCCGAGCTCGGCCGCGGCGTAGATTGGGGCCGCGTCGCCGCTATCGATCATGAGGCGCACGAAGAGCATGGCGCTATGGCACGGACGATCGACGTCATCGATGCGGCGCTTTCATCCGACGATCACCAAGGTGATCCGGATTCAAGGGACATTCTCGACAAACTTGCGGAATCTGCGCTTGGCTCGCCTGCCATATGCGCACTTCGGGCCCTCGCTCGCCTTTGCCCAGAACTGAAGATCGACGATCCTGTGCTCATCGGTGCGTCTATCGTGATCGCGCTTGGTTTTCGCAGCCTCTACAATCAGCCGGAAAGCCGGGCTCTGCTCGAGGAAGCTTCGCCGCTCAACTATTGGCGCCAGATCAATGCTCACGCAGCGCAGAATGATCTTGCTGCAGTGCTGGATGAGTATCTGCACCTGGTCCTTGAAGGTGAGCGCGCCGAGCAAGCCGATGCAATCGAACGGGCCCGGACCATCGCCATCAAAGTGGTCGAGGTTGTCGCCCTGCGGCCGGCTCAGATTACGCTCGACCAATGGACTGCCGGCCGCTCTCGCTTGCAGGATGAGACATTCGAGATCCGCGCTCGGTTCGCCATGCGGTTTGCAACCAAAGCCGAAGAAGAAAAGGGCGTGCGCCGAACCACCCTGGTCCAGGCTGCTTTCAAATCACCTTTTCGCCCGTTCGTGCTGGCATCCACGTCGATCGGTCAAGAGGGGCTCGACTTTCACCCATATTGTTCGCGGATCGTCCACTGGAATCTTCCGCGTAATCCGGTTGATATCGAGCAGCGTGAGGGGCGCGTCCATCGCTTCAAGAACCATGCTGTGCGCCGAAACATTGTGGCAGATTTTGGCGCTTGCGCCTCGGCGCTGGTCGGTGTCGAGGCGCCATGGACCGCGATGTTTAGGGAGGCGGAGGATCAGCAGACGGCCGATGGGCATCCTGGGGATATCGTACCCTACTGGATCTATCCTGGCGACGCGAAGATCGAGCGCGTGGTGCTGATGCCACCGTTCAGCCGTGAGATCGAACGCTATGAGAACCTGAAGAAGTCTCTCGCCACCTATCGACTTGCATTTGGCCAACCGCGGCAAGACGAGATGATCGAACTCTTCTCCGGGATGAGCGAGGAGATCATGGGTGAGCTGGCCGAGCTTCAGATTTCGCTGAGACCAGGAACTCGTTTGAGTATCGAACCAAATCAATCCACGACGGGGTAATTGGGCATCGGCCACTCGTGCTGCGGATTGTCCATCATGAGATCGATAAAGATGGGCAGGAGGCAGCCTAGCAGCGAAGCACCATCGCGAACCTGATCGCGATTGACGTCGCTGTTCCAGGTCGACCCACCGTGCACCAGCTGATTGCGCAGAACGTAGAGTCGGTCGAACAGGATCGATAGTATTCGGGCTGTGTCGTGCTCTCTCAGCGCGTTTTTCACAGCAGTCCGGCTACGCTCAAGCCTTTGATCCCAATCAGCGTAGCCTGGGACGCCATTTTTATGCTGCCAAAAGGTATGAAAGACATAGCGATTGTCGAGGAGCAGCCGGATCTCCTGACTGAAACGGTCCCAGACCGCATCATAAACGCGGTGGCGCCCGTCAAACTTCACCAAGGTGGAGAAAAACGCCTGAAACAAGCCTCGCTCGCCCTCGGGTGCTGAGCTGCTTGCCGATGCTTCAACGTCGCCCGCATAGGCCGCATTGAAGCCAATCCACAGCAGGATGAAGCGAACATCATGGTCCGCGTCTTCAATCTCAGCGCGGCGAAGCCACGATAAGGCGCGATGAGCCCGGAGGGCTAAAGGCGTAGGAAAGGCATCGCGGCAAAGCCGTTGCTTTTCCTTCAACGCTTCAGGGTGAAGCGGATCGCCCGCCGGGTATCGATAAACCATGTCTTGGACATAGCTGAAGGAAATCCAACGGCATAGACAATCAGTCAGCGTGGTTTGAAGAGCAAACGATGCTATCGATCCAGGCATTGATCTCGGCTTCCACCCAGACCGAGCATCTGGCGCCCAGCGTGCGGCATTTGGGAAAACGACCCTCGCTCATGCGCTGATAGATCGCCGAACGGCGAAGCCCCACCCGGTCCATAACCTCAGGCAGGCGCAGAAGACGCGGCGGGTGTGTGCTGGCAGGTTCGATTCTAGCAGCGGCGTCGGCGCTAACTTCGGCGGGTTTGGAATTTGCAGTCATTGACGTTCCTGTCGGGTTCTTGGCTCGGTCCCCTCCGAGTTGCCCTGCTTCAGCGGGTCAGGGACATGGCGATGTCGCGATTGGCGAGATCATCAATGTGTTTGGCGAGCAGCTTGGCCACGAGCTGGGAAGTGCCGGTTGCCCAGCGCGGCCTGAGGTCCGCCACCCGGCGACCGAGGGTGCGATCGAGCTGCCCAGGCAAGCTCGTGATGAATTCATCAAGGAATGCGCCCATGTCGCGGTGCATCCATTCGCAGGCCAGCACCTCTTCACCGGCAAGCGTCAACACGATGGCTGCGTGAGGACATGCGCCGCAGACCTCGAAGATCCGCACAGCCCTGTCGATGCTGATGGCACGCTGGCCGCGCATGACCTTGAGGAGGGTTTCACGATGGATGCCTGCCTCACTGGCGATCTGATGCTTCGGCTTGTCGGCCGTTTCGATGGCGTGGGTCAGGACGCGAGCGAGGCTCGCATTCGTATGGTCGGCGGATTGATGCATGGTGACGACTCCTCTGGATGAGCATGTGAGTCGAAGGCTTATCGCGCGCAGCGCATGTAGGAAACAATTTAGAACATATAGCGAACATCTCGTTTCTAGGTGAATCAATCTCAGAGCTTGATTCGGCGTGGAATGCCGACACGCATGATGGGAAAGACCGACAGGTTACCTCAATCAAGTGGCTGTTTAAGGTCGCATTCACCGCCAAAGCCCGTTCCCAATGTCCGTATGCATCCGCCTGCGGGCCATCGGCTTCGTTCGAACTTTCCTACGCCAACTTCCTAGATGCATAGAGAACACACAGCGAACGAAAGAACGCTGTTCCACCCTCCCACACGGAGTTCTTTATGCAGTCCCTCCCCTTCCACAGACGCACTGGCGCGTCCCACCAGCGCACCGCCAAAGCCAACCGGGCGATGACCTTTGCCATCCCCGTGCTCATCGCCAGCCTCGCTGCAGGCGCAGCTTTTGCAGGCGCTGATACAACCTTCGATCCGGCGCTCGCCCAGTTCACGAACTTCCTCGAGGGCTCGGGCGGCAAGATCATCACCGTGCTCAGCCTTGCTGGCGGCCTCATTGGCCTTGCCTCCGGTCGCTTCTCGCTCGGCCAGGTCGCTGTGCCGGTGGGTGTCGGCATCGGCGTCGGCACGGGTGTTCCGATCGTCACCTCGGTCGTGACCGCGATCATCTGACGCATCGGACACGGGAAGGCGGCGTTCTCATGGCAGATCCCTACATCATCCCCCGGCGGCTCGACGATCCAGAGCTTATTGGCTTTTGGACCATCGACGAGTTTGCCGGGATGATTGTCCCCTTCACCTGGGGGATCCTCAGCCAGCATATCTTTATCGGCATTATTGTTGCGTTCGGCGCCTGGTTCGCGCTGCGAAAGGCAAAAGCAGGACGCGCCAGCTCCTGGGTAGCCCATGCCGCCTATTGGTATCTGCCGGCCGGATTGCTGGGTCTGAAATCCACGCCGCCTTCCCACTGCCGCCTGCTTGCCGGTTGAGGGGAGACACTCATGTTTGCCGACATTTCCCATGAGCGCCAGCAGACGCTGCTGCGCCAACGCAATCTGTTTGCACTGACCAGTGCCGGTCTCGGGATCGCGCTTGTCGTTGCCACAAGCCTAGCTGCGACACGTGACCGCGAGGTTGTCCTGCTGCCCACGCTGCCGCGCGAACTCACTGTCAGCAGCGCCGGGGTCGATGCCGACTACCTTGAGCTCGTGACCCGCGATACCGCGCTGGTGCTGCTCAACCGCAGCCCGGAGGGTCTCGACTACTGGATGGGCGAGATTCTGAAGCTCGCCGACCCGGTCAGCCATGGCCAACTCAAAGCCGACCTCGTGAAGATCGTCGCCGAGCAGCGCGGCTCGGACGTCACCCAGGCCTTCATCATCCGCTCGATGACGGTCGATCCCAGAGGCCTCACCTCAGAGGTTACGGGCACGCTCAAGACCTTCGTGGGCGCGCAGGTGATTGCCAGCGATGATCGCCGTTTCCGGTTCACCTGGACCTATCGCGGGCTGAGGCTCTCGCTTGCCGGGTTCGCCCAGCTCCCCACCAAAGAGACATCCAAGGAGGCCCGTTGATGGCTTACGCCCATGCCTTGCGACGCGCGAAGAGGCTCGCCTGTGCCAGCGCTCTCGCCTTTGCTTGCCCTGCTCTTGCCGCTGACCAGTTCAAACAAGCCGCCGATGGGTCGAGCATCGAATGCGCGGTGTCCGCGCGCGAGCTCACCCGTTTTGCGCTGATCGACGATCAGTTTGCGAGCGTCTCGAAGATTTCCAGCGGCACGCCGTACAATGATTTTGCGGTGACCAACGAGCCGCTGCGGGGCGATATCTATGTTTCGGTGCCCGAGACCTTCGCGGCCCGCTCGATCAGCTTTTTTGCCACGACCCGCAAGGGCTTCGTCTACAAGGTTGCCTGCCGGATCGAGCAAATCCCTGCTGTCCAGGTCTTCATCACCAATCCGGCGATTGCCCGGAACATGGCGGCGGATTGGGAGAAAGAGACCCCGCTCACCGCGAGCGCGGTGCGGCTCATTCAAGCGATGGCGGACGACCGGTCGGTCGAGGGCTTCGAGGTACGGCAACTGGCTGCGCCGCCCGCGCGCGTCGGCGACCTCGAGGTTCAGCTGATTGCCGATTACCGGGGCAGCAGCCTTGCCGGCAAAGTCATCCGCATCGCCAACCGCGGCGCGCAAAACGTCACTCTTGCAGAGCGCGACCTTGCGCCCGCTGGCGCCCTAGCGATCGCAATTGTCAGCCCAGTGCTCGCACCGGGCATGAGCACCACCGCCTTTGTTGTCGGTGGCAACGGGGAGCAGGGCCAATGAGCGACGCTCCCACCCCTCCCGTCCCGGCTCAGGCCGAGAAGGCGACAACCTCGCCGGTTGCGGATCTCAATGCCAAGACCGCGCGCCGCCAGAAGCTGCTGCTCGGCACGATTGGCGCGGCCATCCTTGCAAGCGGCAGCTGGTTCATCCTCGGGGGCGATGACGGCGCCAAGGGAAGCGACCCTGATGCACCGCAGACAATCGATACGGCGGGTCTCGTGAACCGAGACCTCTCCCAGCGTGAGTTCGTGGCAACTTATGGCAATCGGCTCGATGCGGTGTCGCGTGAGCAAAAGGCGCTGAAGGACACGAGCGTTCCGCGCTCGGAGATCGAGGCACAGCTCGCCGCGCTCAAGTCAGAAAACCAGGCGATGCGGACCGACGGCCAGGCGGCGATCGACGCAATCTCGGCAGAAAATGCTGAATTGCGCTCGCGGCTTGCGAGCCAGAGCGCTCCGCCCCCACCAAGCGCGCCGCTGCCAGCCTACGGCCCGCAAGCGGGCGGCTATGATGCCCGCGGACGCGCGCCAACTTCGGTTGGAGCAGGAGCGCCGAATATCGCAGAGCCGGTCTTTGCGGCCCCGGGCGAAGTCAAGCTGATGAGCTTTGGCAGCGACAAGGCAGCAGGCGGCGGTGCCCGGTCCATGCGGCCTGAAGTGCCTCCGGTGGTGGTCGAGGACTCTCCCGATTACCTGCCGCCCAACTCCTATGCCTCGGCGCGGGTGATCGTGGGCGTCGATGCCTCTACCGGGGTCAGCAGCCAGACCGATCCACTGCCGGTGGTGCTGCGGATCACCGGGCCAGCGCGCTCGGTCATGCAGAATGGCAAGGTGCTGACGACGCGTATCGAAGGCTGCATCGTCAACGGGGCAGCCCGCGGCGATCTCTCTTCGGAGAAGGTCTATGTGAAGCTGGCCCGCATGACCTGCGATCAGCCTGGTGGCCGGGTCGCGGTAAGCGAGGTCAAGGGCTTCATCAGCTTTGCCGGTAAATCCGGTGTGCGCGGGCGTGTCGTCAGCCGGGAAGGCAATCTGGTCAGCCAGGCTTTGCTGGCTGGCATTGTCGGCGGGTTCGGGCGCGGCTTCTCAGCCAATGCCAATGGCATTTTCGCCGGACAGCTTGGCGCTGGCCAGCAGCGCCCCTCCTTGTCAGCGACTGACATTGTCGCTGGCGGTCTCGGCCAGGGCGCGGGCGAGGCGGCTGACACGGTCAGCCGGTATCTCATCGAACGCGCCGAACA
Source organism: Porphyrobacter sp. MBR-155 (assembly GCF_040547625.1). Lineage (NCBI taxonomy): Bacteria > Pseudomonadati > Pseudomonadota > Alphaproteobacteria > Sphingomonadales > Erythrobacteraceae > Porphyrobacter > Porphyrobacter sp. MBR-155. The sequence goes on along the minus strand of NZ_JBEPQB010000004.1, from coordinate 102,081 downwards.
ATACCAACCCGTCGTCGAAATGCCGACCGGCATCGCGGTCGAGATCGTCTTTCTCGACGGCGTTTATGTGAGGAATTCGCAATGATCCTTGACGCAAACCACTCCCCAAAGCGCAAGGCGCCGCGCTGGATCCGGCCCGCTGCCGCCTTCGCCTCGCTCATAGCACTTTCAGCTGCAACAGGCTGGGCTGCCGCCAGCTTTGCAAGTACCACCAAGGCTGCGGACACGGACACCGTCAAGAAGGCGCTCGAACTGCGTCTGCCCAAGACGCCGATCACGCAGATCGACTGCAAGGGGATCGGGGGCCTGTGCGAGGTCGCCTCTAAATCGACGCTGTTCTATGTCGACCGGGCAGCCCGCTATCTCGTGATCGGCCGTGTCTACGACATGGAGACGCGTCAGGATCTGACCGCTGCGCGGTTGCTGGAGCTCAATCCTGACCTTTTGACCGCAGGAGCGCCGCGCAGCGCGGAGCCGCAAGATAGAGCGCAGCAGGCCCCGCGCGCAGCGGCAACAAAGGTTTCGCTTGCAGGCCTTCCGGCCAATGGCGCGATCACCTGGGGGCCGCCGAACGGCCTGAAGGCCGTGGTCTTTTCGGACTTCAACTGCGGCTATTGCAAGAAGCTCGAGGAGGAGTTGAAGGCAATCGGCGCGCGGGTCGAGGAACGCCCGATTTCGATCTTCGGGCCGGAAAGCCGCCGCGAGGCCGAGCGGGTGCTTTGTGCGCCGAAGCCCGATCTTGCGCTGAGGCTGGCCTATGCCGGGACTGCGCTCGCCAATCCCAAACCCTGCGACACCAGCGGGCTCGATGCCAACGAAGCCTTTGCGAAAGCGAACGGTTTCATGGGCACGCCGGTGATCGTGCGCCCGTCTGATGGCGCCGTGATTGAGGGCTACCGCCCAGCACATGTGCTCCGCGCTTTCCTCTCTGGGAAGACTGCGCCGACCCCAACCCCGACCAAGAAAGGATGATCGCCATGCGTCGCAATTTTCGACTTCCGCTGTGCGCCAGCCTCGCCGTCCTGTTAAGCGGCTGCGCCACCTTTGGCACCAATGTCGAAGGCTCCTTCCAGTGCCGTGCGCCCGAAGGCACCTGCGCGCCTTCGCACATCATCGATGCCCGTGCTGCGAGCGAAATCAGGCAGACAGAGAACCCGGTGAACGCCGTGCACCCGCACCGCATGGTCGCCCCGGGCGATCAGGCGCGCACGGCCGAGCGCACCTTGAAGATCGTCTTTCCAGCCCGTGTCGATGAGACCGGAACGCTGCACGATGAGGCTGTTGCCTGGACAGTCATCGAAAACCCGCGCTGGGCGGCTGAGCTGCGCAGCAAGCCGGGCAGCGAGGCCGCAACGCCGCTGATGCGGCAGCTGCGCCGTCAGCTGAAGACCGCGCAGGAGCAACGGGTGTCCACCACCAATCCTGATGGCGCACCGGACAGCCAGGACAATCCCTCGCAGCTGTTTACGCCATCGCCCTCCGATGACCTTTTTCCCTTGGCCTCGCCGCTGGCCCTCCCCTCCACGGCGCGCGAGGCTGATGCCGGTGCTGATGCACCGGCGGCCGAGGGGTTCGACATGCCAGTGTCCCCGCATGATCGAGCCCCTCGGCCTTCTGCCTCACACAGCGCACTGACCTATCCCAGCATCGAGGCGATTGAGGCCGCGAAGAGTGACGCAGCCGGTTCCAAGGAGCCAATGTGATGGCGCAGCGGATCAAAACTGTCGTCGATTCCGTGCTCAGCGGCCTGCTGGGTGATGCCGAACATGCCGAGGCGGGGCGTCCAGTCCTGATGCTCGACCTGTTGTCGGACTGGCTGCCTTACCGGGTCTATGATCCGGCAAACCGGCTGTACCTCAACGCGCGCTCCGAAGGCTTTGTGTTGTCGGTCACGCCGCTGATCGGCGCCGACGAGCGCACCGGCGAGATCCTGGGTCAATTCTTCTCAGAGGGTCTGCCGCCCGGCGCGTGCCTGCAGGTGCTGCAATGGGCGAGCCCGCGCATCAGCCGGATTATCGGGCCGTGGTTTGCACCGCGATACCTTCAGGGCGGGGTTTATGAGGCGATTGCGCGCCACCGTGCCAAACGGCTCTATGGTCTCGTTTGGCAATCGGGCTCGGCTGATGCGCCGTTTCATGCACGCCACCACCAGGTGATCGTCTCGGTGAGCGTGCCTGCCGCCAAGCACGTCAGTCATGAGGAATTGAAGCAGACCCGCGATGGGCTCATCGCCATGCTGCGCTCGCTGAACCTCGGGGTGGTCGAAGTCGGCCCTGAGAGTCTTATCGCGCTGATCGATGATCTGACCTCACCTACCACTGCGCCGCAGGAAGATGCGACGGCCTACAATCCTCATGATGCCATCGCGGCGCAGGCGATCCGCCATGATATCGAACTTCTTGTCGAGGAAGATCGCATGCGGCTTGCGACCGAACGGTTCCGCCCGACCGGCAAAAGCCATGGCGGCGTGCCGGAGATCGGCACGATCTATCCTGATGCCTTCGATGTCCGGCATTTCTCGGTGCGCAATACGCCCGCCCGCTGGGCGCCGTGGGAATGCGCGCGGCTGATCGGCGACATGTTCACCGACAAGCTGCGCTTCCCCTGCCCTGCGGCAACGATGCTGTGCCTCGTCTATCCGGACCGCGAAGCCGCCGAAGCAAAGGCCGGGTTCAAGTTTATGCGCACCACCAGCCTGTCAGGTACGCGCAGTGCGCGGTTCTTGCCGCGCATCGGCGAACAGGCGGCCGAGTGGCAGCATGTCCAGGCAGAGCTGCAGGAGGGTCGGCGGCTCGTGCGGGTCTTCTACGGCCTCCTCACCTACTCGCCGCTCGGCCGCGGCGACAGCGACGAGCGCGCCATCAAGTCGATCTACAAGGCGGCAGGCTGGGACCTTGCCGACGAGCGCTTTCTCCAGATTCAAGGCCTGCTTGCCGCTATGCCGATGACCCTTGCTGACGGCCTCGGGGCCGACATGGAGCGCCTGAAGCGCTTCCGCACGCTGCTGTCGACCACGGCCGCCAACATCGCCCCGATGCAGGGCGAGTATCTCGGCAGCGCCCTCCCGCACCTTCTGTTTGTCGGACGGCGCGGCCAGCCCTTCTTCTGGTCCCCCTTCGAGAACGAGGCGGGCAATCACAATGTCGCGATCTGCGGCAAGTCCGGGTCGGGCAAGTCGGTGCTGCTGCAGGAGATGTGCGCGGCGCTGCGCGGTGCAGGCGCGCAGGTGGTCGTGATCGATGACGGCCGGAGCTTCGAGCATTCGGTCAAGCTGCAGGGCGGCCGCTTTGTCGAGTTCACGATGAAGGCGGGGTTCTGCCTCAATCCCTTCTCGATGATCGACGCCGCGCGCGCCGCCGAGGACGAAGACTACCGGCTCGACTGCTTCGGAATGGTGAAGGCCATCATTGGCCAGATGGCACGGCATTCGGCGGCGCTCTCCGATATCGAGCGCGGGCTGATCGACCGGGCGGTCAACACCGTCTGGAACGAGGCCGGCACCGCAGCAACGGTCACAAGCGTCGGCGAAGCGCTCAGCCGTACCGGGCACGACATGGCCGATGACCTTGCGACCTCGCTAGCGCCTTACACGGCAGGCGGGACCTATGGCGCCTTTTTCGAGGGCGAGGCGAGCCTCGCGCTCGACAGCGATTTCACGGTCTTCGAGATGTCTGATCTGGGTGCGCGCGAGGAGCTGCGCGCAGTCGTGCTCTCGGCGATCATGTTCATGACCAGCCAGGCGATGACCCGCACCCCGCGGCAGGTGCGCAAGCTGCTCCTGATCGATGAAGCCTGGTCGATGTTGAAGGGCGGCTCGATGGGTGAGTTCGTCGAGACCTATGCACGCACCTGCCGCAAATATGGCGGGGCGCTGGCAACAGCGACGCAGTCGCTCAACGATTACTACAAGTCTGACGGGGCAACGGCCGCGCTCGAGAACAGCGACTGGATGCTGATCCTGCAGCAGAAGCCCGAGACGATTGCCGACTTCAAGGCCTCCAAGCGTCTCGACATGGATGACCGTACCGAGACGCTGATCCGCAGCCTCAAGCGCTCGGGCAATGACTATTCCGAGGTCTTCATCAAGGGCCCGGAGGTCGAAGCGATCGGACGGCTTGTGCTCGACGCGTACTCATCGACGTTGTTCTCGAGCTCGCCCGACACCTTTGCTACGATCGATGCCGAAGTCGCGCGCGGACACCAGCTGGCCGAAGCGATCGAACGCATCGCCTTTGGCCCATCGTCCTGACCATTCCGATCACTGAGGATCACCTTCCATGACCACATCCCCGCCCCTCCCTCTGCTTGCCGCCGCAGAGCCCAACCCCGCGCAAGGCGACGCGCTCGATGCGTCTCGTGACGAAAAGGCTCACAAAGGCTGGCGCACGCGCGCAGGGGACCTGTGCTTCATTACGCTGAGGGTCAGCACCTTTTTGGGTTCGAGCTACCTGATGGCGCTCGGCGTGCCGCTGGTCTTCTTTCTCGCGATCTCGGGCGGCGACGCTCCGAGCCTCTTTGCGCACCTTGCCAATCTGGCCGAGCGCTTCCTCGCGGCGGACCACGCCCGGCAGGTCAGCTTTCTCGCTGAGTTCAAGCTGGTGCTGATCGCCGCCGCAACACTGATCGCAGCCTGGCGCTTGCCGCGCTTCCTCAGGGATCTCGAGCGCGACCTTTTGGGAGGAAAGAAGTGAAGAACATATTGGCAACACAAAAGTGGCGCGGCCTCGCTCTCAGCCCGACTGCGATGCTGCTCGGAGCAAGCATGATCGGCTCCACGCTTTGGGGTGTCTGGGCGACCGATCGGCTGCTTAACCTCGAAAAGCGCGAGGTCGTTACGGTCCAGCTGAGCCAGATCATGGGCGAATTCATCGAAGCCGAGGCGCGCGCCGGTCGTCCCCCTGAAGAAACCCGCATGCGGGTGGAGCTCTATCTGAAGGCGGTCGAGGCATCGGTCCAAGCTCTGGGGCGCGAGGGCCGCACCGTGCTTGTCGCAGAAGCAGTGGTCTCGGGCAGCGCGCCCGACTTGACCGAAAGCGTCCGCGCCGATGTGGCGCGGCGCATTGCCGGTGTTCCCGATGCGCGGCGCTGACATCTTTGCCCGCTCGGCCACGGCTCGCCGTCTCGCGCTCGTAGCGTGTGTAGGCGCGGGCGCGTTTGGCCTTACCGCGCTCAGCGGCTTTGCCACCAGCCACGCGCTGATGATCAATGTGAGCCCAAGCCTGCCCTATTGGGCGATCTGGACGAGCCGCGACGAGCCCGCTCAACGCGGCGATATCATTCTCTTCACCCCACCCGCCTCGCCGCTGCTCGAGAAGCACTTTGGGACGCGCCCTCAGCCCTTTGGCAAGATCGTCAGCGGCATGCCCGGCGATCTCGTGACCCGCGAGGACCGCACGTTTCATGTAAACGGTCGCCCTGTGGCAACCGCCAAGCTGACAAGCCGCCTCGGCGAACCGCTGGCGCTTGGGCCCACCGGCAAGGTTCCTGAGAACTGCTACTTCGTCGCCACCCCGCACAAGGACGGGTTCGACAGCCGCTACGCCGCGATCGGATGGATTTGCCGCGAGCGCATCCTTGGGACCGGGAGGGCGATCCTGTGAAACCGCTTCTCGTCCCTGTCCTGCTCCTGCTTTCCTGCAGCATACCTGCGGTAGCAAAGGACTATGGCCAGCACGGAACACTCTGGCCGGTGATCGAGCCTGATCTGCTCGAGCAGATCGAAGCGCGGCTCAAACACCTCGAGGCAAGCGGCGAAACCGCGCGCCTCAATGAGCGCCTCAAACAGCGGACGATAGCCAGGGTCAACCGGCCCGAGCCGGTCGCCGGGATCATCCATGCGGCGAGCCATCGAAGCTGGCAGTTCGATCCGACCATCAGCGCTGAGCGCGATATTGCCGACGAGAAAGGCCGGATCATCATTGCGGCCGGCACGCGGGTCAATCCGCTCGATACTGTGTCGATGCGTGCACCGCTGGTGTTTCTTGATGGCGACGATCCTGCGCAGCTGGCCTGGGCGAGCGCACGCTTCGGCAAGACGAATGCCAAGCTGATCCTCGTGCGCGGCGCACCGCTCGCCCTCATGAAAGCGCGCCAACGCCGGTTCTATTTCGACCAGGGCGGCACCCTGGTGAAGCACTTCGGCATCCGCGCTGTGCCCGCCGTGGTCGAGCAGCAGGGCCGCGTCCTCCGTATCACCGAAACACCGGTCAAAGGCGGAGGTCATACGCCATCATGAACCGACAAAGCATCTTCTTAAGATGGATTTGCGCTGCACTCTTGATGTTGGCGATAAGCTCGCCGGCAAGTGCTGACGCGGGCCCGGGCAAATGCACCGGCAAGTTCGTCAACCCGATTACCGATATCTGCTGGTCGTGCCTGTTCCCGATCTCGGTGGGCAGCCTCAAGATCTGGCCCTCGAACCGCCCTGACCCCGACAACCCGGATCTTCCCGTGTGCCTGTGCGGCATTCGTCCCGGGATCGCGATGGGCTTCTGGGAGCCGGTGCGCCTCGCCGATGTCAGCATGAAGCCGTGGTGCTTCGTCAATCTTGGTGGGATGAAAATCGACCCGGGCTTCGACATCGGATTCAAGACCATGGCCGGGCCTTCAGCGGTGGGCGGCGCAACACAGTACCATTCGCAGTGGCATGTCCACTGGTATGCCTACCCGCTGATTTACTGGATGGAGCTGGTCGCCGATTTCCTTTGCCTTGAGGCAGGCTCGGTCGACATCCTCTATGTGAGCGAGATCGATCCGCTGTGGCAGGACAGCGAGCTCACTGCGATCATCAATCCTGAAAGCGTCCTCTTCGCCAATCCGCTGGCACTCGCAGCCTGCGCTGCCGACTGCGTTGCAGCCACATCGAAGCTCCCGGTCGATGACCTGTTCTGGTGCGCTGGCTGCCAGGGCACGATGTATCCCCTGAATGGTAATGTCTCGGCGACGATTGGCCATGTCCAGGCCTCGCGCCTCGCTCTGTCGCGCTTCTCCTACAAGCTGCATCGCCAGCTCGTCGCCTGGGGCACGATGGGCAGCAAGGGTCTGTGCGGCAAGTACCTCATGCCGGCGATGAGGAAGCAGCAATACCGCTTCCAGGCCACCAACCCCAATCCGCAGACCAAGGGCCGCTATGCCTGCGCGCCGATTGGCGCCTCCACCACCTTCATGTCAGCAGGACAGGTCTACCCCGCCATCGGCGAGGACATGGGCTACCTGGTCTGGCGCAAACGGAACTGCTGCGCGCTATGAGAAAGCCCTACACCCTTCCTGTACTTACGTTTTTCGTAAGCCTTGCAGCCCTCGGGGGCGCGGCCGCGCAGACGATCGAGCCCGAGCTTGATCTCGCTGCCATTCGCGCAAGGGCGCAAAGTGATGCGGGCGAAGCCGATGCACTGGCTGCCACGGCCCGGGACCGGGCCAACGCGGTCATGGACCAAGCAGATGCGGCTGCGCTCGAGGCGCAGGCGCATGGCCAAGATTATGCGCGGACAGTACCAACTGCGACCCCGCAGCCATCGGACCTAATCTTCGATTTCGATCAGATGGTGACCGCTGCCGGGAAAGCGGCCAAAGGCAATCTGGGTGAGGCGCCGCGCTTCATTGCCTTTGCCTCACTGTCGATGCCGCCCGCCGCCTTGCGCGACATGATCGGCCGAGTGAACGCGGCAGGCGGCGTTGTCGCGCTGCGCGGCTTTCCATCAGGAAGCGCCAAGGTGCTGACCGAAGCGCTCAGCAAGGTTGCGCTGGATCAGGATCAACTTGGCAGTGTCGGGATCGATCCCCGGCTGTTCCGGGCGTTCAACGTCACTGCCGTCCCAACCTATGTGGTCGCAAGTACCGACTTTGACCTGTGCGACGGGTTCGACTGCCAGACGCAAATCCCGCCGCATGACCGCCTCAGCGGCAATGTGACGGCCGATTTCGCGCTTGAGACGATCGCGCGGGGCGGCGGTCCTGCCGCGCGCATCGCCGCCCAGTATCTTGCTCGTCTCAAGGGTGCGGACCAATGATCCGGACTCTCATCACCGGGTTCGCTGCCTTCGGAGTGTGGCTTGCACCTGCGGCCGAGGCGCAGAATGCGCCGCAAGCCCCAGGCAGCACCGTCGCGGCCAAGGCTGATGGCAAGGCGTTCGGGCGCGAACAGGCGGCGGCTGCGCAAGGCGCCGCAACCACCCGCCCCGATGCGAGCCGCATTCCCAATTTCAGCAGCGATCCAGGTGAAGCACGCTATTTCAATGATCCGGCGCGCATGGAGCGCGAGGCAGCCAGTCAGGCGAATGGCCACAGTGGCTATCGCACGATGCGTGATTCCATGGAGCGGCGTGCACGCTTTGCACCCCAGGATCTTGATGCCGTGATCGCGCGCAGCGATCTAATCAACACCGATCCGCTCGCCTTCACCAGCGGCATGAGCGTCAGCGGATCGCAGGGCCGCTGCGTCCCGCTACCCCCCGGGAGCGGGAGCGGCGCGCGCTACATGGCAACCTGCAATGTCGGCTACACCGCGAGCGAGGAGACGCGCAGCTGTGCGATCCTGCTCAATGTCGAAGTCGAGACACAGACTCGCTACATCTATTGGTGCAACGAGTTCGGCTCTGGCGATCAGGAGAGCTGCACACGGTTCGACGCTGCAGGCTGCGAGCGCACGGGCTTTATCGAAGGTCCTTGCCTGCAATGGGCCGACTTCGGCGGCCCGCGCTTCTGTGCAGAGCCCGGAAACCCCATCAGCGTCATGTCCTGCCCCGCCCCAGTTTCAGGCGGCGAACTTCAGAACATCGTCGCGACGCGGAGCATATCAACCAATCGCGACGAAAGCCGGTGTGCCAGCCTCGCATCGGATACCAGCTGCCGCCAGGCCACCGAGGTCTGCAGCGACAGCGATCCGGTCACCCGGATCATTGACGGCGTTGCCGTGACGCAGCCCTGCTGGGCGTGGGAGCGGCAGTACGCTTGCGCGCAATATGTCGAAGCACAGGACTGCCAGACACTCGAGACAACGCCGGGCTGCAACTTGGTAGGCGAGGAGTGCTTGTCGGGTGAACCCTGCCGCACCTGGGAGCGGGTCTATGACTGCCCGGTGCCCGATCAACCGGGCAGTCCCAACCAGTTTATCTGCGACGCCGATGTCTACTGCATCGACGGCTCCTGCGAGACGATTACGCGCGAAGCCAATGACGAGTTCAAGGACGCCGTGGTCGCGCTTAATGCGATCGACCAGGCACGCCGCGAGTTTGATCCCGACAACCTCAGCCTGTTCAAGGGCACTCGCAACACCTGCTCGTCCAAGGTCTTCGGCGTGCTCAACTGCTGCAAGGGCAAGGGCTTTCCGCTGATCCCCGGCATCCAGCTCCTGGTCAGCCTTGGCTGCAGCCGCGAGGAAATGCTGCTGCATGAGCGCGATGCGCAGGGCCTGTGCGCCTATGTCGGGACCTATTGCTCGGACAGCTTTCTCGGCGTCTGCCTGACCAAGAAGAAGGTCTATTGCTGCTTTGAATCGAAGCTGTCGCGGATCCTGCAAGAGCAGGGTCGCAAGCAGCTGAACAAGCCTTGGGCCAAGCCCAAAACCGAGCAATGCCGCGGCTTCACCCTCGAGGAATTCTCGCGGCTCGACCTCAGCCAGATGGATTTCAGCGAGGTCTATGCCGAATTCACCGAAGCGGCCCGTCTGCCCGACGAACTCGCGGTCGCGAGCGATCTCCAGCAAAAAATCGAGGACTATTATGCCAGTGCCAGCAACTAGGGGCGCTTGGCGCCCGCTTGCCGTCTGCCTCGGCGCCCTCGCCTGCCTGGGTGTCCAAACCGCTCCGGCACAAGCACAGGAGCAGCCCGCACCCAAGAACGTCGAGGCGCAGGACAGCTTCTACTGCGAGGAGCGCAAGCTCGGCTACTGGTTCTACTGCACCCGGCCAAAGCCGGCTGAGCAGACGACACCGACGGCCGCTCCAAGTGCGTCAACCCAGCTCGATGCGATCACCTCAACCCTGCGCGAGCTCAAGGCCAAAGCCATTCTCGAGCCGACCCCGGCGAATGTGACTGCCTATATTCGCTTTCAGCGCGAGCAACTCGATCGTGCGTCGTTGTTCAGCGATGTCTGGCAGCGGGCGATCTGGCAGGATCCCGAGCTCGACTACACGCTGCAGCGGCCGGTCTCGACGCTTGGCAAGCGCCAATGGCAGGACAGCCGCAGCGCCGAGCGCGATGCCACGATGGCGCAGCTCTCGGAGCGCTACGGGCTGTTCTACTTCTTCGCCCAGAGCTGCGCGGCCTGCGAGGTGATGTCGCCGATCGTGCAGGGCGTAGCCTCGCGCTGGAAGATCACGGTGCGGGCGATCTCCACCGACGGCGGGCCCTCGCGCCATTTCCCGGGCTACACGGTCGAGACCAACCAGCGCACCCGCATGGGTCTGGAGCCCAGGATCACGCCCGCCGTGGTCCTGTGGGACGCCCTCAAGAACCAGCCCATCCCGATCGGCTACGGCGTGATGAGCGCTGACGAGCTTCAGGACCGCATTTTCCTCCTCACATCGAAGGAAGCCGGACGTGACTATTGATCCATCGCGCCAGAAGCGTAGTCTCCACCCCGCCCCAAAACAGCGCGCAGCGCTGACCGCAAAACGCCTCATCGCCGGCTTTCTTGCCGTAACGCTCCCCCTGTCGAGCGTCTCGGCGGATGTGGGAAGCTCGATGGATTCCTTCCTCAACGATGTTGGCGGCGCCGCCAATGTGACGGGGCCGACGGCGTTCGAAGGACAGTCGGCAGGCTATTACAGTCTCGGCAATGTCTGGACGCGCTTCCCGCAGAAGACGACCAACATCGCCAATCTGCAGCTGCCCCGCGCCCGGGCCGGCTGCGGCGGCATCGACATCTTTGCCGGGTCCTTCAGCTTCATCAATGCCAGTGAAATCGTCGCGATGATGAAGGCGGTGGCCAACAACGCGGTCGGCTTTGCCTTCAGCCTCGCGATCGACACAGTCTGCCCCGAGTGCTCGAAGATTATGCAGGAGTTCAGCCAGAAAGCGCAGCTCATGAACAACCTCAACATCAACTCCTGCGAAATGGCGCAAGGGTTGGTCGGCGGCATCTGGCCCAAGGGCGATCTGGCGGACAAGGCCGTCTGCGAGGCGATCGGAAACTCGGAAGGGATCTTCACCGACTATGCCGCAGCCAAGCATGGCTGCGGCACCAGAGGCCAGCGCACCAGCACGACTGCGCAGGGTGCAGGCAAGTATGACGACGTCAATCCGGGCGTGGCGCGCAACTACACCTGGACGATCCTCAAGAAGTCCGCGTTCTTCTCACCGGGCGGCAACTTCGATCGCGAACTCGCTGAATATGCAATGACCCTGCTCGGGACGATCATCTACGTGCCGCCGACCGACGACCAGCCGGGCAAGTTCATTCCGATTGCGGGCGAAGCGTCCTCGACGCTTGTGACCTCGCTGCTCGATGGCACGAGCGGCAGCAATGTCCTGATCTATGACTGCGACGAGCCGGACAAATGCCTCAACCCTGGCTTCAAGCCATTGAGCCTTTCCGCATCGAAGGCGTTGCGCCCGAGAGTATCGGCGCTGATCGCCGGCATGGTGGGCGCGATCCGCGAGGATACACCGATCACCGACGCGCAGAAGGAGCTCCTGCAGGTCTCCTCGATCCCGCTCTACAAAATCCTGACTGTGCAAGCGGCCTATGGCCGGGGCATGCCGACCGATGACCGCGAGACCCTCGCTGAGATCGCGAGCGTCGACCTCCTGTTCGCGGTGCTTGACCGGATCGTCAGCGAGGCAGGCCGGTCGATGTCGAGCTTCATTGGCGCTGACGAGGCCAAGATCGCGATGTGGCAGGGTCAGGTGAATGTCGTGCGCCAGACGTTGGCGGACCGGCAGGCCAACACGCACCTCAAGGTCGGCGCGATCATGCAGATCATCGAGAAAACCGCTTTCATCGAGAACGTACTGGCCGCCTCGATGTCGCCGGGCATGGCAGCGTCGCTCGACTGGTCGCGCGGCGTTCAGACCCGCGCCCTCACCCAATAATTCCACTGACGAGCCGAAAGCGCAGCACAATGGTTGAGATCTTCACGGTCGGCGGCGGCGATTATCTCGTCAATGTCTTTCAGGCTGTCGCTGCCTGGACCGGCAACGGCGGCTACAAGAGCCTGCTGCAGGTCGTGATGGTCATGGGCCTCGCTCTGTCGGCGATCACGCTGGCCTTCAATCAGGACTGGCGCGCATGGATCAACTGGTTCCTTGGTGCGACCCTCATCTACTCATGCCTGATGGTGCCGCGGCTCGATGTGCGCGTCACCGACCGGCTCAATCCCAGCCTCGCGCCAGCCACTGTCAGCAATGTGCCGCTAGGCCTTGCGCTAATGGCGAGCTTTACCAGCCAGGTGGGCGATTATCTCACCGGCTCGGCCGAGGTGGTGTTCGCCCTTCCCGGCGATCTCAACTATTCTAAGAATGGCATGATCTATGGCGCGCGGCTGTATGATGCGACGCGCTCCTTGCGCATCTCCGATCCGGAATTTGCCGCCAATCTCGATGAGCATTTCCGGCAATGCGTCTTCTACGATGTGCTGCTGGGTCGCTACTCGATGAAGGAACTGGCCGAGAGCGGCGACATCTGGGCGACCATTGCGCCCGGCAGCCTGGCACGGGCGCAGCGCTTCCTCACGCGCGATGCGAGTTCGGGCGAGGTGATCTCGGATATCGTAACCTGCCGCGAAGCTTATGGCGCGCTCAATGGCCAGTGGACGAGCCTCGTCGACAGCATGGGCACGGTCTTCGGGCGGCAGCTCTATCCCAATCAGACGGCGACGCTCGCCAAAGCCAAGCTGTTTGCCGATCTGCCCGTGGCCTACCAGTACCTCACCGGCGTATCGGCCAATGCGACCGACATCTTCAAGCAGACGCTCACCATCAACGCCATGAGTCAGGCGATGCATTCCATGTCAGCGGCAACCGGTGCCGGGAATGTCGATGTCTATGCGCAGACGCGCGCCGACATTCAGACCGAGCGGACCTATGGCTCGATTGCCAGCAACGCGATGAAGTGGGTGCCGCTGCTCAACATCGTACTTACGGTGCTGTTCTACGCGCTGTTCCCGGTCCTTTTCCCGCTGTTCCTGATGCCCAAGACTGGGCCGATGGCCCTGAAAGGCTATGTCACCGGCTTCTTCTACCTTGCCGCCTGGGGCCCCCTGTTCGTCATTTTGCACATGATGCTGATGTACAAGGGCTCGGCTGACATGACTGCGGCGACGGGCGCGAACGGTCTGAGCCTTGCCAGCTTCACCGGCATGGCCGACGTCAACAGCGATATCGGCCTTCTTGCAGGATACCTGATCGCCTCAGTCCCTTTCCTCGCTGGCGGTGTTGCGAGGGGCGCCATGGCGATCTCGCATCAGGCAACGAGCTATCTCAATCCGAGCCAGAACGCTGCCGAAGAAGCTGCCCGCGAGGCGAGCACCGGCAATGTCTCGCTCGGCAATACCAGCTTCGAGAACTCGAGCGTCATGACACGTCAGTTCGCACAAGGAACGGTAGCCCCAAGCTTCACCTATGGCGCACAGCAGACCCGCACGGTTAGCGATAGCGGCGCGGTCACCACGAGCTTCGGCCAAGCCAGCTACGATCAGCTGCCGAATTCGAGCTATCCCTTCACTCCGACGCTGGGGCAGGAATTTACATCGCGGCTGTCGACGATGGCATCGGAGGCTCGTGCCAATAGCGAAAGCTATGCCAACGTCGCCGCGGAATCGACATCCAGTGCAGTGAGCAGGTTCCGCGAGCTCAGGGACCAGTTCAGCAAGGGCAATTCCTTCGAGAGCGCCAGCGGGACATCGAACTCCGACAGCATCCAAACCGCGTTCAGCGAGGTCGATCAAGCATCCACCAACCTACAGCGGCAGTTCGGGCTTTCGCGCAGGGCCGCTGATGACATCTCTACGGCCTGGTTCCTTGGTGGCGAGGCGGGAGCCAAAGCGGGCCTGTCAAATGGGGTGCTTTCTGGAAGCATAGGCGCAAAGGGCGGTGGGACACGGACCTGGACCGACAGTGATATCGGCATAGCATCGGAGGATCGTTCGCGAATCTTCGGGAGTCTGTCTCAAATGTCGGATAGCCGAAATTGGTCGAACACCCGCGACGGCTTCGTCCGGTCCGTCAGTACCTCGTCTAACTCGTCAGTCTCTAGCACCGCGAGCGGCTTGAATGCCTCTCTGACAGAGGCGCAAAGCTACACCGTAGAGGCACGCCGGGCTGAAGAGCTTGCCAATCGCCTCGAAAGCCAAGCATCTTTCTTCGAAGGCGACAGTGCAGCGGGCAACCTCAACCTATCGCAAGCCTATAGAGACTGGGGCTTGGCCGAGATCGAAGGCAATCGCGATTTCTACGGCACCGCGCGGTTCGACGACATCGCTTTCCAGCTCAGCTCGGAAGGCCAAGCACTGCAGGGGAAATTCATCGGAAGCTACGCCGAGCAACTTCGCGACGGGATTGAAGATCGCCTTGTTCTATCCGCAGGTCAGCCCGTTTCTCGCCCTTCGATATCCGGTCCAGGCTCCGTGCGTGGGCGCGCGCAGATTGGCCAGGGAGTTCCAGCTGAGGTCCCTCAGGTGGACACAGTAACCATCCAAAATGAGGTGCAGCGAGCTCAGGCTGGCGGTCGCCAGACGATAGGCGGATCGAAATCGCGCCTGGACGCAGTTACCAAGGGCGCCAAGGGCGCGAGTGCAGAGGCAGCGGATGATGTAAAGCAGTGGTGATGTTCGGATCACCACAGTCCGAATGACGCGCCTGCCAAAAAAGCGAACACTGCAACGATGAGGGAAACGCCTAGTATCGTCAGCTTGCGTCCCCAAGGATCAGCCCAAGATTTCTTGACCCGGTACTCCATCAGCCTGTTGTCACGGATTGCCTGATCGATCTCGGACAGCCCATCCCAATTGCGGGTTTCGCGAGCTTTGGAGCTTTCGTTATCGAAATTGGTCATGATGGCATTCATCCCGCTTCTTGTTAGAACATAGAGGAAACACTCGAGCGGGGCTAGCAAATTTCGGCAGATGCAAATTGGTTCCCAGCCGCGCCAGAGCATTCTGATCGCGCCGGCGAGTACACGGTCCACAATGATGCCTTACACATCGCGATCCCCAACGAACCGTCAGGCTGCACTTCATCAGTTAGTAGGCGACGCCAAGCGCCATAAGGCCAGCCATATGCGACATCAGCCGAAGCCGTTATAAACGATTTTCCCTTGGAATGCGATTCCATTGACATTTTCTGATTTTTGGCTAGAACTAGAATCCATGAAAGCGATCCACCTTCAGGCATGCGCCAGCATATTTAGCGGTTCCGCCGTTGTGCGGGGAGCAAGCGACTCGCGCGCCGTGATGGTGGGCGACCTTGATGGCGGCGGCGTTCTTCCCCGGCTGCTCACAAAGGTGGGCGCCCCTCCCTCTGGAAGCTCTGGGACCTTGCGTGCATTTGACATCGTGATCTCATTGCGCGGCAATGCCAACAACGCCGCTGTGATTGACCCTGCCGATCTTGAGGGCACGCCGCTGTTCGCCACCCTTGACCTTGCCGTTATCAGGCTCGCCGATCCAGAATGCGTCAGCCCGCACTACATCGTTACCTACCTCAATCTGCCGACAACGCAGGCAATCCTTGCCGATGGCCGGGAAGGGTCAGCAGCCAAGCGCCTTCCGCTAGGCCCGTTGAAAAGTCTTCAGGTTCCCATTCCTGACTGGCAGCGTCAGTCGGCGATTGTTTCCCTTGCACGCGAGGCGGCAGAGGAACTGCGTCTGGCCGTTCACCTTGCCCGCCTTCGCTCCACCCTCATCAATCATTGTCTGGCCGAGGCCGCTGCCCTGCCCATGAAAGAAGCCACCCTATGACCCCCGTCAAACAGTCCGACGTCAACAAAGCCGCATGGGATGCCTGCGACACGTTTCGCGGTACCATCGATGCAGCCAACTACAAGGACTACATCCTTGTCTTCCTGTTCTGGAAGTACCTCAGCGACATCTGGGCGGACGAGCGCAAGCAGGCTGCCGAACAGTACGACGGCGACAAAACGCGCATTGCACGCCGCCTTTCGCGCTTCCGCTTCCAGCTCCCTGACGGCACCAGCTTCCATGACCTTTACTCGCAGCGCAACGCCGAGAACATCGGCGAGCTGGTCAACATCGCCCTCGAAGCGATCGAAGACGCGAACCTTGCGAAGCTGGAGAACGTGCTCACCGCAGTCGATTTCAACAGCCGCAACAGTTTGGGCGAAACGGCAGATCGCAACCGGCGGGTGAAGGATCTGTTCGACACCTTCCACAAGCCAGCGCTCGATTTCTCGCCCTCGCGCTTCTCGGGCAAGGACACCGCCGAAGACGTGATCGGCGAAACTTACATCTACCTGATTTCGCGCTTCGCCAGCGATGCGGGAAAGAAGGCGGGCGAGTTCTTCACCCCGCGCAAGGTGTCTGAGCTACTGGTCAAGCTCGCCGATCCGCAGCCGGGCAACCGCATCTGCGATCCGGCCTGTGGTTCTTCCACGCTGCTGATCCGCGCTGCCGAATATGTGGCGGAGAAGGAAGGCAAGCACCACGCCAGCGAGGCCAATGTCGCGCTGTTCGGACAGGAGGCAACCAACCAGACCTCGGCACTCGCCCGGATGAACATGTTCCTTCACGGGCTGGATAGCGCGCGCATCGAATGGGGCGACACGCTGACCAACCCCAAATTCCTGACCGAAGATGCGCTGATGCGGTTTGACCGGGTGATCGCCAATCCGCCCTTCAGCCTCAAAAAGTGGGGCAGCGAGACGGCGAAGAACGATCGCTTCCACCGCTACCACCGCGGCCTGCCGCCGCAGTCGCGCGGGGACTATGCCTTCGTCAGCCACATGATCGAAAGCGCCCGTCCGCGTGAGGGCAAGGTTGCGCTGATTGCGCCGCATGGGGTGCTGTTCAGGGGCGCGGCCGAAGGTGTGATCCGGCAGAAGCTGATCGAGGAGAACCTGCTCGATGCGGTCATCGGTCTCCCCGCGCAGCTGTTCCCCTCCACCGGCATCCCGGTGTGCATTGTGATCTTCGACCGTTCGCGGGAAAAGGGCGGCGCGCGCGCTGGCGTGGATGATGTGATGTTCATCGATGCGAGCCGCGATTTCACCCCCGGCAAGAAGCAGAACGAGCTGGAGGAAGGCCACATTGCCAAGATCGTGGCCACCTATCAGGCGCGCAAGGATGTGGAGCGTTATTCCGCCCTCATCGAGCGCGCTCAGATCCGGGAGAATGGCTACAACCTCAACATCCCCCGCTACGTCGACACCTTCGAGGCCGAAGCCGAAGTCGACATTGCCGCTGTTCAGGCCGAGATCGTGGCGCTGGAAAAGCAGTTGGCCGATACGCGCAAGCGCATGGACGGCTTCCTGAAGGAACTGGGGGTCTCGCTCTGATGGCCAGTGACCTGATCCAGTACCAGACCCAGGATGGCGTCACCATCATTCGCCTTCAGGCGCGCGATGGCAATGTGTGGCTCAGCCAGGCTGAGATTGCCGAGCTATTCCAGGTGACCCCGCAGGCTGTCACCCAGCACATTCGCGCGATATATGAGGACGAAGAGTTGGAGCAGGCGGCAACCTGTAACGATTACTTACAGGTTCGAATGGAGGGGAAGCGCGAGGTATCTCGCCGCATCGCCCACTACAGCCTCCCCATGATCCTCGCTGTCGGTTTCCGCGTCCGCTCCCCGCGCGGGATGCAGTTCCGGCGCTGGGCAGCAGAGGCGCTCAGCCAGTATCTAGTCAAGGGCTTCGTCATGGACGACGAGCGCCTGAAGGACCCCGATACCGACTATTTCGAGGAACTGCTCGCTCGCATCCGCGACATCCGCAGTTCGGAAAAGCGGTTCTACCAGAAGGTGCTGGAGATCTACGCGACCAGCGTGGACTATGATCCACGCGCCGAAAGCTCGACCCGGTTCTTCAAGACGGTGCAGAACAAGATGCACTACGCCGCGCACGGGCAGACGGCGGCCGAAGTGATCTACAGCCATGCCAATGCCAGTAAGGACCATATGGGCCTGACGCACTGGGACGGCCAGAAACAGGGCAAGTCCCCGCGCAAGGCCGATGCGATGATTGCCAAGAACTACCTGAGCGAAGAGCAGATCGAGCCGCTCAACCGCGTCACCACGGCCTATCTCGAATTTGCCGAATTGCAGGCACAGGGGCGGCGCCCGATGCATATGGCGGACTGGATCGCCAAGCTGGACGAGTTCCTGAAGCTGGCGGATCGCGACATCCTTACCGGCGCAGGACGGATCAGCCATGCCGCCGCCATGGCCAAGGTGGAGGCGGAATACCCCATCTGGAACCAGCGCCGCATCAATGCCCCCAGCGCGGTCGAGCAGCATTTCCAGGAGGCGACACAGGCGGCCAAGCGTATCGCGGCAGAGAAGAAGAAACCGAAGCGCAAGGGGAAGGACGATGTCTGATCCCCAGACCAATAAGCTCTCCCACTACTTCACGCACAGCAAGCGGAAGGGGCGGCCCGGTCTTCCGCTTGCTTCGGTCACCATGAACGACGGCCTTGTGCTTCGCGAAGACATGGACCGGAAGATGGATACCAGCCTGTCCGCTGAGCAGCATTCGCTCGTCGAACCCGGTGACATCGCCTACAATATGATGCGCATGTGGCAGGGAGCGTTCGGTCTCGCCAGCGCGCCGGTCAATGTCAGCCCAGCCTACGTTGTGCTGCGGGCCAAGTCGACGCTCGATCCCCGTTTCGCCGCGCACTGGCTCAAATCAGACCGCGCGCTCTATCTGCTCTGGGCTTATTCCTATGGCCTGACGGACGATCGCCTACGTCTATACCCCAAAGAATTCTTGCAAATTCCGGTGCAATGGCCTGATCTTGACGAACAGCGCCGCATTGTGGCGGTGCTGGATGCATGGGATGAAGCCATTTCTGCTTGCGAAAAGCTCGCCAAATCAAAACAGAAGCTGTTGATCTCCGCCGCAGAAAGGCAACTGGACTGCTGGCCTGATGCCGTCGAGCTCGGCACCCTGACGCGCGTCAACTCAGCGTCGTTGCCCAATGCCACTGCGCCTGACTTCGAGTTCGAGTATTTTCCTATTGGCGACGACGACGAGGCTGGGGGGTGGATGACATATTCGGTAAGCCCGTCTCGCGCCCGTCGGCTCGCAAAACCCGGAGATGTGGCGTATTCTACGGTTCGCCCTCTCCTCCGCCGGCTCTTCATTGTACATGAGCACCCAAGCGCGGTGTTCTCGACTGGCTATGCGATCCTTAGCCCGAAGGAAAATGGCGATAGCGCATTCATTTTTCACCTGATGACGTCCGCAATCGTCGAACGGCAAGTTCACGCTCGCGTTACGGGTTCGGGCTACCCCGCCATTTCTGCGTCCGACCTTAAGACCATCAAGATCCCCAAAATCCCCAAGGATCAGAGGACGCGGATAGGGCAGACCCTCACAAGCGCTTCCGATGAGGTCAAGCAGCTCGAAGCTATGGCAAATCTTCTCCGCAACCAGAAGCGCGGCCTCATGCAGAAACTGCTCACCGGTAAGTTGCCGGTCCCCAAAAGCATTGACGCACTGCTTCCCGGCACCATCGAGGTGGCAGCATGAAGTTCATCTATGTCGATGAAAGCGGCGGCCGCGATCAGGGTGACGTCTTCGTCATGTGCGGCCTGATGGTCGACGCCTACAAGCTTCGGAAGAAAACCGCCGATTTCGATGCGAAGCTTGAGGCGCTGTTTGCCAAGCACCCCGGCAACCGGGGCGATCTCAAGACGAGCCGCTTTATCAATGGCAAGGGCGCCTGGAATCAGATCGATGCACAGGAACGCAAGGATTTCCTCACCGAGATCTGCCGCCTCGCTGTGGCCAATGGCGGCAAGATCTTCGGCATCGGACTGTCATTCAACGCCTTCGACGCGGCCGTGGGCGCTGGTCATGGGCACCCGTTCGGCAACAGCTATTGGATCGCTGCTAGCATGTTCACCAGCGCGCTGGTGCAGAAGAAGATGCAGAGCGTAGCCAACAGCAAGGGCCTGACTGTTCTCATCATGGATGACAACAAGAAGGAGATGCCACAGCTTTCAGACGGTCTTTACGATTGCAGCGACTGGTATGACGGGCTGTATCAATGCCGGGGCAAACGGTATGGGAAAAGCGTCTGGCTCCCGCGGACAGACCAGAACCGGTTCGATCACATCATCAACACGGCGTTCGCCATCAAGTCGGACCATTCGTCACTGGTGCAGGTCGCTGATGCGATCAGCTATGTGTATCGTCGCCACCTTGAGTTGAAGTCGCAGCCGGAAGCTTATGCTGGCGAGCAAGCCTATTATCAGGGGCTGATCGACATTCTCGAACCGCATCGCGAGAAGATCGGGCAATCGCCCAACGAGCTCTGCGTTGCCTTTTACCGCGCAGCCCAACATCCGGATTGGCCGCTTTGAGCGCGCCCCGCTTCACGACCTCGGAAATGGGCGGTGTGCAGCTTGCCGCCTTGATGACGCTCGCGCGCAATGGCTGGCGCTACATGCCCCGCGCTGAGGTGGATGCCGAGCGGCGCGGGCGGCTTGATGGCATTGTGTTGGAAGATGTGCTGGCCGAACGCATCCTCGCACTCAACACGGTCCGCCAGCGCGGTCGCAGCCATCCCGTGACCGAATCTGCGGCGCGCGAGGCGGTGGACCGTCTGAAGGGTCTTGCCGCCAACCTCTCTGAAGGGCTGCTCACCGCAAACGGCAGGGCGAGCGATATGCTGCGGCTCGGCACCTCGGTCGACATGACGATCGAGGGGGAGACCAAGGGGCGCCAGCTGCGCGTCATCGATTGGGACAACCCCGCCAACAACCGCTTCCACATGACCTGCGAATTCGCGGTGCGGCGTGAACGGCGGGACGATACCCGGCGGCCCGACATCGTGCTGTTCGTCAACGGCGTGCCGCTGGTGGTGATCGAAGTGAAGAAGAGCGCCGTCGCCACCGCCGAGGGCGTCAGCCAGATGATCCGCAACCAGAACCCGGACGGCGAAATCCCCCGGCTGTTCGTGCCCGCGCAACTGCTGATCGCCGCCAATGACAGCGCTCCGCGCTATGCCACTACTGGAACCCCCGCCCCCTTCTGGGCGCATTGGCGCGAGGAAGGCTTTGGCGAGGGCGAGCTGCACACGCGCGTCAATCGCGGGCTCGACCCGGAAGAGGCAGCGCGGATCTGGACCGATTTCAGCCCGTTCCGCCGAGCCCATGACCGTCTGATGGATGCAGGCAGCGGCGGGCGTCTGCCCACCAAACTCGACCGCACGCTGATCGGCCTCTGCACGCCCGAGCGCTTGCTCAAGATCGTGCGCGGCTTCACCCTGTTCGATAATGGCGTGAAGAAGGTCGCCCGCTACCAGCAGTTCTTCGGCGTTGAGCGCACGCTGGATCGCGTGGCACAGGTCGATAAGGCAGGCAAACGCGCCGGGGGTGTGATCTGGCATACGCAGGGGTCCGGCAAGTCGCTCACCATGGTGATGCTGGCGGGCGCGATCGAGCGGGCCTATCCCCGTGCGCGGCTGATCCTGGTGACCGACCGGGTCGATCTCGACGACCAGCTTACCGGCACCTTCCGCGACACCGGCAAATCGCCCGAACAGGCCGCTACGGGCAAAGAGCTGATCCGGTTGCTCCGGGAAAAGCGCGCGGTGGTCACGACACTGATCCACAAGTTCCGCTCGGGCCTTGCCGCTGCGGGTCAGTTCGTGGACGATGATCAGGACATTTTTGTGCTGGTCGACGAAAGCCATCGCAGTCAGGCCGTGACTGACATCGACAGCCTGCACGCCCAGATGCGCAAGGTGCTGCCGCGGGCTGCCTATATCGGCTTTACCGGAACGCCCCTGCTCAAGTCGGAAAAGAGCACTTTCGACCGCTTCGGCGGGCTGATCCACGACTACAAGATTGATCGCGCCGTTGAGGACAAGGCGGTGGTCCGGCTGCTTTATGAGGGTCGCCATGTTGACATGGCGGTGCAGCAGGCCCCGCTCGACAAGTGGTTCGACCGCGTGACGCGCGAACTTTCGGCCGACCAGTGCGCCGATCTCAAGAAGCGCATGGCCCGGGCGCAGGTGGTGCAGGGAGTGAAGCCCTGGCTTCAGGAAGTGGCCTGGGACGTCGCCAACGATTTCGAGCGCAACCTGCGTGGCACGCCATACAAGGCGCAGCTGGTCGCACCGTTCAAGCGGGAAGCGGTGATGCTCAAGAAACTGCTCGACGAAACCGGGCTCGTGACCAGCGCAGTCATCATATCCGAAGAAGACGACAGGCAGGGCCACGACGCTGTGGGTGCCGAGGATGAGGATGATGTCGTCAAGGCATACCTCAAGCAGGTGACGGCGTTGCAGCCGCTCAAGACCTTTGAGAAGGACACGATCCGGGCATTCATCGCAAGCACTGGCGTTGATGTGCTGATCGTGGTCGACAAGCTGCTCACCGGCTTCGATGCGCCGCGCAACCAGACGCTCTACCTCGCCAAGGAACTGCGTGAGCATAAGCTGTTGCAGGCGATTGCGCGGGTGAACCGGCTGTTCTCGTCAAGCGAAGAGGACGAAATGGGCCGCCCGCTGCACGAGAAGGAATATGGCCGGATCGTCGATTATGTCGGGAGCCTCGGCAACCTCGATCAGGCGCTGACCAGCTATCGCGAGTTCGCAGGCTACGACGAAAGTGACGTCGCCGAGGCCATGCTTTCGCTCCACGATGAGGCACAGCTCCTGCCAGACCGGCATGCCGCGCTGCTCGACATGTTCAAGGGCATCGGCAATGCGTTCGACATGGAAGCCTACCAGCTCCATTTGCGCGAGGAACTGACCCGAAGGCGCTTCTATGAAAGGCTGAGCGCGTTCGCCCGCACGCTGCAGACTGCGTTCTCGTGCCAGCAATGGATCGCTGAGACCAACGAGCGGGTCATTGCCAACTACAAGGCGGACCTGAAGCGCTTCGAGGAGCTGCGCCGGGCGGTCCGCCTTCGTTACGGCGATGCTGACGAGGATTACGACTATCGCCGCTATCAGGCGGCTATCCGTGCCCTGCTCGACAAGCATATCGATGCCAGCGAGCTGATGTCCGTGGTTCCCCCCGTCGATATCTTCGACGATCAGAGTTTCCGGCAGGTGGTCGAAGGACAGAACGGAAGCCCCGCTTCCGTTGCCGACACCATTCTTTCGGCGGCAACTCGCACCATCAATGAGCGAATGGAGGAAGACCCCGCGCTCTATGTCCGCTTCTCGCGCATGGTTCAGGAAATCATCGACGCATTCCGCGAGGGGCGTCTGAGCGAGGTTGAGTATCTGAACCAGGCGCAGGATGTGCGTGCCACTGTTGTGCGCGAGGCTCAGGGTGAGGGTGGCGGTGACCTGCCCGAAGCTGTGCGTGGCAATCCATTGACCAGTGCGCTTTACCGGCAGGCCGCCGATTCCATGCGTGAAGTCTCGGGCGTCCAGGCCGAAGAAATGGCATCGCTCATCGCTCTCAAGTTCGCGAACATCATTGGACAGCACGCCCGCGTGGGCTGGACCAACGACGCAGACGTCGAAAAGCTGATGCGGCAGGACATGGACGACTTTCTCATCGATGAAATCAAGAACAAGCGCGGTCAGTATGGCCTAGATTTCGATCTGGTCGACAATATGCTCGATCAGGCCATTGCCCGCGCCAGAAAGCTAGCGGCTCAATGACCGAGGTGGCCGGACGGTTGGAAATCGGCACGGAAGCGTTCGACTACACGCTCCGCAGATCTGCGCGAAAGACCCTGGGAATCTCTGTAAAGCCGGACGGCAGCGTCGTTGTCACTGCCCCTGAGGCTGCCGAAGCAAGGCAGATTGAAGCTATTCTCCGCAAGCGAGCCTCATGGATTCTCGACAAGGTCGATGAGTCTGCCTTGCGAACTCCGCCCTTGCCCCCTCGCCGATACATCCCGGGTGAAACCCACTATTTTCTTGGTCGGCAATACCGTTTGCGGATTGAACCTGAGGCGCGTGGTACCCGCCGCGAGGACGATCGGATCATTGTTGGCGGCGTGCCTTCAGATGAACCGCGTAGAATCCGAAATCGCTTGATGCGGTGGTATGAGGTTCAGGGTTATCGTATCTTTTCTGAACGATTATCGGCGTGCATTCAGCCATTCAGCACGGACTTCGAACGCCCCAAGTTAAAGATTGTCGAAATGGAGCGGCGTTGGGGCAGCTATGTTCCAACGTCGCACAGCTTGGTGCTCAACCATGTTCTGGTGCAGGTGCCGGTGCCACTGATCGACTATGTGATCACCCATGAGCTTTGCCACCTTCCATACCCAAATCACGGGCCAGAGTTTGCCCGCCTGCTAGGGAAGCTGATGCCTGATCATGCGCGACGTAAGGCCAAGCTGGAAATCGTATTCACGTAGCTGTTCCAGCAACTATTTCATCGATCCGCAGAACGCAGTGATCATCGATGTGGAGGCAACCACCGCCATCCATTAGGCTGATGCCTCACCGACGCGCCACAGCAAAATAGCTTTCCCCAGTCCCCGACACCGCAGCATTTGATCGATAAAGGTCGCCAGCTTGTGCAGCTGGAGCAGCGCGGAAATCATAGCGGGGTAAGTTACCAACGATACGCCAGTACCCGAAACCCTGATCAAGAAGCACGAGGGCTTTGCGTCCATCCGCGAATTCTAATTCGAGCTTCCGCCCGTGAATGGCGGTATCGGTCACTTCCAACGCAACGTCGAGACTGAGCTTCTCGCCTAGGAATTGCGCCACGTCCGCGCGGTCGTCCTCGTGCTCCCAGTCGTCAAAGATTCGATAGTGTGGACGGTCCTTTTTCAATGGCTGCACCACGATGTCGACTTCAACTGTGTCGCCAGCCTTCAGCTCGGCGGCAAGAAACTCACAGGTCCGCAGGAACAAAAGCATGGGCAGCGGGGCATTGAGATAGCGATCGGAATAGGAAATTCTGACCAGCTGGCCCGCATGCCAGACGCCTGCGGCCTCGATATGCTGCTTCAACTTTGCGCCGAAACGTTTGCCGAACTGCCCCACCGGGCATTGGCCAAATCCAAGCATAACCTCCACTTTGTCCCCGGGAGCGACTTGGCGCTCGAGATCGTCAGCAGCTATCAGAGTGAAGGGCGTCGGCGGATTGACGCCACCGGCAACGACAGCATGTGTTTCACCAACGCCCCACCTCTCGCCGGGCTGCGCTGCATTTTCGTCGCGTGAAAAGAAGCCTTTGGCGCTGTTTTGGGAGACAAGTTCGGCGATACGATGGCTGCCGAAGTGACCTCTTTCGGCTTCGCCCAGCGCAAGCTGAAAGTCATTGCGGATGGCTGCGTCGCGCAGGGACCGGCGTTCCACCTCTGCCAGATTGTTCAATGAATTCGGGGTTAAAACGAGCGTGACCGGAACGCCGCGTGCTGAGGCGGACGAGAAGAACGAGCGCATCTTGATTGAGGA
This sequence comes from Porphyrobacter sp. MBR-155, assembly GCF_040547625.1. Classification (NCBI taxonomy): domain Bacteria; kingdom Pseudomonadati; phylum Pseudomonadota; class Alphaproteobacteria; order Sphingomonadales; family Erythrobacteraceae; genus Porphyrobacter; species Porphyrobacter sp. MBR-155. Next base: position 76,579 of record NZ_JBEPQB010000004.1, on the reverse strand, counting down.
CAGCTGAGCAAGATCGAAAGCATCAGGTGCAAAAACCGTGACGCGATCTCCGCTGCGGGCGCGCAATAGAATGGCGTTGGCCGCGTCGTTGACTGCCTTGGCGTCTGGAACCGCGCGGTCTTCCGCGGGCAGTTCGGCGTTTTTCGCGAGAAAAGCCTGCACGGCGATCAACGCTGCCCGCCGGTCTAGTTGACCCTGCTGCTTGTAGAGATCGGCCGCAAGAACACAGGCCGAACACCCCATTTCACATTCCTTGGGGCAATCGAGAACACGAGATACTCGTTCAAAAACATAATAGATATCGTCGAGTAGTCTTGGCGCATATCCAGCACCACCCGACGCCTCGTCGAAGAGATAGATCGAGGGCACACGCCGTCCCAACTGGCCTTCCCGTGGAGCGACTGAGATACCAAGTTCGCGCGGCTCAATGCCGAGCCAGCGCGCGAGACTTTCACGCAGCGCCGCCCCTGCTGCCCAAGCCGCGCCATCGCTTTCAAGCCCTGGCAACTGGATCTCGACCACGTCAGTCAGTACCTGATGCCCCAGGGCCAAGGGCCGCGCAATCGCGTAGCCTTGATCGTTACCCGGACAGCGATCGATGACCTTGCGGTCGCGCGGCGTCAGCGGCCAGTGATCCTTGAGCGCATCGGCGCCTGCTTCCCCGGCCCGTCCGCACTCCAAGCAAATCTCGTAGCCCTTGTCGTTGGGTCCGCGCGAATGGTGGTAGATGTAGCCATCGTGCGATGCGCGAATGCGACCCGTTTCCGGCTGCAACAAAGGCTGCCAGAAGACGTCCCCGACGCTGACTTTTGGTGACTTCGGTTCGATGTAGACAGCCTGATCGGTGTCCGCATGGGGTTGCGCGTTCCAGTCGACCCTGAAACCTGCCGGTTCGAGGAATTGTTCAGTCTTGACGTTCGGCTCGCCACAATGGCCGCAGCGTTCGGGCATTTGGTGGTCGGAGCCGGCTCCGCCACATTGATCGCACCACCAGGCCCAACGCAAGTTCTGCGGCTCGCGCTGACCGCTATCGATCGGGCTCAACCAATTCAGGGTTACGCCTGCCGACTTCCAGACAAGCCCATCGACCACAACCTCAGCGCCCGGTGCATATTCTCGTATGGCGATGTCGGCGTTACGGGTGGGGCATTCGTAGCGACGATCCCGGGTACCCTCCTCGTCGGAGCGATAGCGCTCCTGCGCCTTCTGGGTTTCTGCGCACAACGTATCGAACGGAACAACGGCTGTCGGGAAGCCGCTTCCTGGGATCAACGAGCGATTGGCCAACTCCTTCAGCAAGTATTCCTTACACAGGCGCCGTGCCTGGAATTCGATCGCCTTCTTTGCGGGACCATCGAGGGCATCGATATCATCCTTCAATCGTTGCCAGGTCTGCCGGAAGCTCGCGGCTTCTTCCTCGAATTTGGCCGCTGCGTGCTCCCGGACCTCGCTGTCAAATGCGAGACCCGTACCTTTCAGTAGACGTTGAAGACCAGCTTCCGCCTTCTGTGCAGTGCTCGGCAGGCGAACCCATTCACAAAAGGCGTCCACAGGAGCCAGGCCCTGGAACGGTTGGAGATCGGCTCTGCATCCAAAGAAGTCGCCGGTCTTGGTACGGGCGAACTCACCATCCACCTCTCGAAACCACTCCGCGAGCAAATAGGCATTCGCGTGGCGCTGAGCGATGCGGTCCGAATCCAGAGACACCCGCGGCGAAGCAAGCTTGCGAGCGAGGTAGCTGGCGGGATCGGCAAAAGTCTCCAGATCGAGAGGTGTGTTACGCGCAATTGTCAGGCTTGTCGAAAACCCTTGGCCTCGTCTGCCCGCACGACCGGCACGCTGATTGTAGTTGGCAATCGAAGGAGGCACATTGGTCATCATGACCGCCTCGATCGAGCCAATGTCGACGCCCATCTCCATCGTCGTCGAACAAGCGAGGAGGTTAATATCGCCCTGCTTGAACTGTTCTTCAAAATCGCGCAGCCGGTGTGGGGGTTGCTGCGCACTATGTTCCTCGGCGCGCAGATAAGGGGTCGCGAGCGCGGCCTGATCGTGCCAGTTCATCCAGATCCCGCGCTCCCGCAGCATCGATACCGCTTCGCTTGCATCAAGCCACGTTGTTATTCTTTTGCGGTCTTCCGCCGAGAATGGCCTCGTCGCAGGAAGGCGCGGGAACTCCACTTCGCTGACGGGCAGGCCTGCAAAAACCTTCCCTGCGCTGACCAGATTAGCCGACCTGCCAAAAACCAGTCGCGGCAAAACACGGCGGGTAAGCGGGCACTGCCAGGCCTTGGTCACCGCCTCGACTTCAGCAGTCTTCTCGAGACGCAGGCTGTACGTTCCGCCAACTCCCGACAATAGCGGCTCGAGCTGACCCCATGCCACTCGCATGAGCTGGTTGATTTCGTGACAATCCCGTTGCGAGGAGAGATCCAGATTTAGGACAGCGGCGAGCAGGAGAATGGAATCGGGCTGCCGCCCCTTCAAATTGACCGTTGGCCAAGAGACGTCGCGCTTTGCACCCGGTGGTTGATCGGGGCCGATCACATTGCGGGGGCGAGCGCGTCCCGGCATCCACCGAGCATCGCCGTCGTCGACCTCAAGGGCGAACTGACCGCGCAGGTAGTCAACCATGTAATAGAGAAAATCGCGCCAATCCTGAATCGTGTAGCCCCTCTGGGCCACGACCTCGGGCAGCTTTTCCTGACCTATTTTCTCGATGCTTGGGAAGCGGAGCCGCGCAAGTCCAAGCGTCTCCATCGCGTTGGCATTTCGCGGTCGGCGAGCGAGCTCGCGCAAAAGCATGAAGCGAGCGAGTGCCTCCCGGTTGTCATGAAAGCGCTCGCTGCGATCCAAATCCCAGACTTTGGCCATCATGCCAATGGCGGGCTCTGCAGCGAGTGCCGCAACCAGATCCTTCCACGGTATTCCTGCAGAACCTCCGTCACTAAGCTCGGCGTCGATCTTCGCGATGTCGTCTATGAACGACGGATCCTCTTGAACAAATTTGGCGTATCGCGCCCGCCTTTGAAGCAGTTCCTGCCGGTCTTTATCGGAGAGAGCGCCGCCTTGAGCTGCCTTTTGGACGGCATGGTAGATGAAGCCGCGAACAAATCCGCGCTCGCCATTGGTTTCAATGTTGGCTGCGAACCGGGCGGTCCCTTGTCGGCTGTCGGAGAAGCTAATCAACTGACGACCATCGAATGGCAGGGCATGCTCTGCATCTTGCGGAGAGACCCCTTCGAGCAGAATTGGGGCTGCATTCTGGGTCAGGAACGGGGTGCCAAAGCGGAAGGGCAGCATTGCAGGCCGTCCGTGGCGTTTGCTGCTGAGGCAGGCAGGACAGCGCCCTTCGTTTAGCTGCGTAATCGAAAACCGGTTTTCGCTATCGTTCAATTCTCCGGTGATCACCTCAAATCCTACAGGGGTCCCCTGTGCCGGCGCGTTGACTGTGATCAGGCGAGCATGCGCGATCCCATCTGCTTGCTGCGCTTCCTCGTCGTCGTCCTCATGATCACGATCGCGGTAACTGTTTTCGCGAAATTCGTCGGTGTCCTGGTTGCTCTGCCGCGGCAAGATCCGGTCCCCGAGGTCGTCGGCAGGGAGGAAGGGCTCGCCACAGTCGGGACAGCTGTGGATCTCGAAAACAAGTGATTGGCAGTGGGGGCAATTGTCCTTCTGATCGAAAAGGATGGGGCCGAATGGCCAGTCTTTTGGACGTGTCCCCCCCGTGCAGTCGTGGTTGATGCAAGTCCAAAGGCCAGGAATGGCGCGCGTGAAGCTGTGCGCGCGCATTGGCAAAATCGGCCTCATTTCTTGGGCATTGTGCGCAGACAGGTCGAGAAGGATCTTTTCGGCGGACGCTGTCATGGACGACAGCATCTTGATCGTCTGCGGCTTTTGTTCGAGCATCTCAGCCACTGCGCTGGCTGCCGGATCGTCCGATGCAGTCAGTACCTTCGAAAGATCGACCGGTTGCTGCTTACCGATCACCACATGCGTGCGATCAAGGGGAACGCCGGCGATATCGGACAAGAACCGCTGCAATGAAGCGACCGCCTCCGCTTCATCGGCCGACCCAATCGTAGCTGACGTCGCCACGAAGCGCACTTGATCGGGCGTCACGTCAAACGCATTCATGACGCGGCGCAGCAACAGTGAGAGCTCCGCAGCCGCCGAACCGATGTAGCTATGCGCCTCGTCAATCACGATCCAGCGCAGCTTTCCGCGTGAGGCATCGAGTATGGGACGATCCTCGCGCCGGATCGTCATGTATTCAAGCATCGTCTGGTTCGTGACCAGGATTGGTGGCGGGTTCGCGCGAAGAGTTTCGCGGTAGAGAACCTGATGTGGGATTTCGTGTTCGGCCTTGTCGCGGCTTGATTTCCGCGCCGTCCCCATCATGCCATTGTAGAGAGCGAAGCGTACATCGCCCTTGAGCGGCTTCGTCCAGGCCGTGAGGCGCTTTTCCTGGCTCGCGATCAGCGCGTTAAGCGGATACAGCATGAGCGCCCTCACGCCTGTCAGCTGGCCCTCCGCTTCAGATGCACGCACCAGATCATCGAGCAGCGGAACGAGGAAGCACTCAGTCTTACCGGAACCTGTCCCACTGGACACCAAAACAGATTGAGGGTCTGGACTGCCGAGCAGCTCCCAAGTTCTCAGCTGGTGGGCGTATGCAGGATAATCGAATCGCAAGGCGCTGTCAGGCGTTTGCGCGATTGCCTCAATTGTTCGGGGGTGGAGCAGCTGGGTTAGTTCGGCAGGGCGTTTGCCTGATGAAACATAGCCGGGTGCCGCCTGAAAGAGCTGTTCCGATAGCAGGGCTCCGTTGGAGAGATCAGTGCCTGCGAGATGGTGCCGAAGGAAGGCATTGAGGCCCTCATGCCTAATGCCAGCCCGAGACACGACCGCCTCTGCGAGACCAGCCTGCAAGCGCCGATGGACATCCATCGGCGATAGACGAGCAGGCTGGGAGACATGATCAGCGGTCATTCTTGAGCTCCGTGAGGGCGTAGCCATAGGCTTTTGAAAAATATGCGAGATGACGTCGCTCGACGTCTTTCACCGTAAGAATTTGAATCTTGTCGAGCGTGATGCGACCCATCGCCGCGAAGGCTGCGGCAAATGGCGCGTCAAGGACCCGCATCAGGGATTCGAGGAAGTTTTCTTGCGGGAGCAGGTCGCGAAAGGCGGGACGGAAAGGGTTGAAGCCAGCCGCGTCTGTGCTGATGCCCTCGCTGGTGTGCCCGGTGAAGTGACTGCGCACCTCCTCCCAAGTCACCGGGGAAAAATCGCGACAAATCAGCGGTGCTAACTGCGGCGCACGCGCAGCGATTTCATTCTGCCGTTCTGTTAGCCTCGTTATCGCCCATTGGGGATCATCCAGGCGGCTAACAAGATAGTGCCCCTGAGCCTGGAAAGCAGAATCCCATGCTCCATAAGGCAAGAGAACCCAGCTTGAGCAAAGACCATCGAACAATTCGAGAATGGTCGACAGGTGTTGTTCTTCGCAGCGGTAGAGTAGCAGCGGGGCCAATGCCCCCGCTTGCTCAAATTGGCCGAATATTTCGAAAGTCTGGGGCGGGAGTCCGTCGAGTGACAGGGCGAGCTTTAAGACGGCTTGTATCGTCTGGTTAGCATCTGTCGTAGTCGGATTTTGAACAATTTCACTGACGAGTGCTTGTAAATCCTCCCGAGCCAGTTCGAGCGGTTGGGCCATTGCTCTTCCGAGCCGGTGTTGCGGAACTTCGTGATCGGGGTCACCTGCGACAAACTTGGGTCGCGTAAGAACGCGAGCACCCTCACGGAGGTAGACCAGCCAATCACCTTTGAGACGCGGCAAGTGAATCATTTGCCCACCAAGTCCGCTCTGCAGGCCGTCGTAACTGCCAAATTCTACTTCTATCTCCGGAGTCCCGAGGGACCGTCCGCAGACTTTAACATCCTCCCCGACTATCGCTGTTTTTGGACGCAACCCTCCGTTTGGCTCCCGTTCGAGGGCATTCCCAAACTCGGTGACATACCAGTGGTCGTTGCTCCCGTTATGAAAATCGAGCCGGACCTGGGCATCGATGCCAAGGGGGCGCATCAGTGCTGCAATATCTGTTCGCAGGGCCGAGAGACCAAGTTGACTGTCGATCCGCCAGCTTGCCTCTAATGCAGCACCAGTATGTTGGCGCACTTCTCCCAAAAGAGTCGACGTTGACGGCACGCGTGCCACTGCGTCACGAAGATCGGCAAGGCCCAAAACTGCGTCGCGCGGAAGTAGATCTCCGTCCCATGTTGTGAGCCATTCCTTTGATCGAATCGGAACTATCAGATCGAAGGCAGGAGCAAACGCGGAAGCCAAGCGCAAAGTCAGCAACGCCCGGCGTGGCGGATCAATCCGGATCCTCCAGCTGTGCCTTGAGCAGGGTGTTTCTGCGCCAAGGGCAGATTCACCGTCCCAACCGTTCAGTTCTATTTCGGCAAAAGTCCCGTTGTTCCGCTGGGTGAGCGCAAAGGCAGCGGGCAGCACGAAGGCGGTCAGCCGATCGCGCACATGGCCTGTTGATCCATCGAGCCACGCAAATTCACACAAGCCTGGTCCCGCAGCGTCCAGATTTTCACACCATTCACGGTCGCCGGCAATCCGCCAACGAACCTCGCCGCGAGAGGCAACGCGGCGTGAAACGCCGTCCGACACTTGCGCATGGAGCGGGTGCCTGTAGAGCTGCTCGCCATCTGGCGTCTGAAGCCCAGAAACCGTCTCGGCGATCACTGAGAGCCGATCCTTGCGATCTGCGCTTTGCCCGGTGCGGATCAGGAAGCGGTCCCCGTTGTTCTTCCGAGCGATGATTGTGCCCGCACACCTATAAAGACAGCGTCCTGGCGCAAAAGCAAAGTCTTCGACCTCGATCTCGGCGTTGCCGTCCTTTCCTCGCAACGACCAGTCCTGAGGAGCATCGATAAAAACAGGCTCCGCCCGGAAGGCGCCGGAGCCCTGACCAATCAGAGCAAAGGCTGGGCGTTGGTCATCTGTGCCGCGTCGTTCGAACACACGCAGCCCCGCGCCCACGGGCTTGCCGCCAGGGAGTACAAAACTGCGTGTCAGCCGATCGCCGCGCGCATGAAATTCAGCCGTTACGGGAAGTTCGAATGGAAACGCGATTGCGGCTTCGCTTCGCATCGGTCTGGCGATCCAGCGGTTCGCATCCTCGTGCTCAAGGTAAGCAAGTCTGCCGGAAATTCTGTCAGCCAAACCATCAGATGGCTGCAGAAATATGCGACTGTGATGCTCTGGTGAAAGCAACTGATTTTTATCGTCCCATCGCCCGTCGAGATGGAATTCGAGGCACTCTCGCCAATCTTCACCATCTGCAGACATGACCCGCGCAATGCGGATGCTGCCGCTGCCTGAGAGCTTTTTCGCTTCCAGCAGCGTATCGATCAAAGCCGCCGCCGCCCCGTCCAAAGTCATTGGCAGCTCATCGCGCCAGTCTTCGTAGGCTTCGTCCAGACGCGCTGAGTAGGGGCGGTCGTCTGCGGGGCCTTCCTTGTCAGCGAAAGCCCGCAACTCCACGATCTTGAGTGCCAGCTCACCGCAGATTGCGTACATCTCCGGACTACGCCAAATCGGCGGGAGCAGGTATTCGTTCCTCTCGCAAGTGACGACAGCAGAACCGATGTCTTGCGCGTCTGAGCCCAGAAGCTCGCCAATCACCCGTTCGAGAAACTTTCTGGGCCAGCTTGCTCCGTTTGCCATCGCGGCGGCCGGAAATCCGCCATGACGCGCAAGGTTGGACAGCCGCTGATTCCCATGGTTGGTGATCAGAGGTTCAATTTTCCAGACGCGGAACCCCTTGTCTGTAAGGTCGCGCCAAACATCCTGAGGTAGCCGCAGTCCTAAGGCATTTTCGATATCCGCCCACCGCTGAAGCCCGCCCTGATATGAACGGCGAAACCAGTCTGCGGCCCAGAGAACAAATGCAGGGGCAAGGGCGGGATGTTGCAGTTCGGATTGCAGACCCGTCGACAACTTTCTCTCAATGCGCTCGAATGTTCCAGGCGCTAGCTTATAGCGGTAAAGTGGCAGGCCACTCGGCCTCGGCAGGCCCAGAGCTTCGCTCACTTTACCAAGCGGATGAGGACCGGCTTCGGCAGCTTTTGCGAGCTGGATTGCCCGGATCATGAGAATTTGCGGGCCACCCGCTTGGTGAATGTCGGCAGCGATCTTGCGTAGCTGAACGGGATTTTCGCGCGCGGCTTCGATCTCAGCCTTGTAATCGCGTTCCTGGATCAACGAATTGCCCCCGCACATTCAGCGCTAACTGATGTCATTCACTCACTGTTTGCCGACTGATGACGCTTAAAGCTTTAGATTCAATGATAGAAGCCAGGTTCACGAGTTTACAGCGTAGGAGCGCGGCTGGGCGTCATCGTAGAAGGCGTTGACCACGCACGACCACTTCGCGTTCATGATGCCATCAATTCCTCGTCCCAAATCCCAGATCACGCAGCCTCCGCTGGAAAGATGTGCTTTGACATAGCGGTCGTGCAGATCGCCTGCCGAACGGCGTGATTTTTGCACGAGGCGCAACGGCACGGAAGCGAGCATGCGTTCCCAGCGTTGCTCAAGGTCTTTTCTTTGGTCGTTCGTACCTTCGGGTTCTCGGGTCTGAACCGAATCCGCATCAAAGGTCACGATATGGACAGATGTGATTTCTGAGGCGAGCTGACCAAAGCGACCTATGAAATTGATAAGCCGCCCGCGCGCTTGTCCATCGGCGCAGCAATACGGATCCTGGATTTCCAGCAGCGTGATATGCGCGTCGCGGGCATATTGCTCAAAGATGGTCCAGTCTCGCTGACCATACTGCTCGAAGACCACTCGCTGAACGTAGGAGGCTCGCGCTTCTGCGGCTTCGATAGGAGATCGCACCGAGAGGATCGGACGACCAACTGCGGGCCGGTCGATCTTCGCTGGCGAGAAGTCCTCAGCCTCTTCCCTGGGTTGCGCCTCTTGCCTTGCAGCCGAAGCTGGAGTTGCTGCCTCCTTGGGCCCGCTAGGCAGAGACTCGGCTGACGGCAAGTCGAGCCTCTCATGCTTGATCTGCGCCTCCGAGGAAGCGGGGCGCTCACTAGCGTAAATGATCCCCTCACCTGAGGATGGGGAACTCTTCATGGGACCAGTTGAAGACTGCTCCTGCTGCTCGGCCCGCTTCCCATCGAGCACATCGGCAAGCAAGTCCTCGACGTCTCGCTCGCTCTCGGGTGGCATCAACAGACCACGACTCAGTGAGCGCTTGCGCTCCATCAGAACATCAAGGCGCTGGTCGAAGCTCGACGGACCGATCGCCTCATCCGGATGAATGGCCATCGGGATGTGTATCGTGACCGGACGAGTCTGACCGATCCTGTAGGCGCGGTCAGTTGCCTGATCTTCCACCGCCGGATTCCACCAACGCGAGAGGTGGATTACGTTATTGGCGGCGGTGATCGTGAGGCCAACTCCGCCTGCTTTGGGGGACAGGATGAGAACATCAAAGGGAGACGGGGAGGCCTGAAATGCGTTCACCATCTCTTGCCGCTTGTGCCCGGCTACCTTTCCGCTGATGCACATCGGCCTGTGAGGCAAGTCAAAGTGCTCCTGGATGGCCATGGCCAAGAAGGCCTGCATTTCCAGATCTTCGCAGAACAATAGGACTTTCTCGCCGCGCTCTTTGAGGTCAGCCAGAATCTCGAACGTTTTTGTCAGGCGAGCCGACTGGGCGACATAGGCACCAATGTCGGTGACGCCTCGCGGCGCCGAAGGATGAAGCGACGTGCCGCGCAACATGTGCAGTACTTTGAGCATCGCGCCTTGTTCTCCGCTTTCACGAAGCGCGCGAGCTCTTGCCAGCACGAGGTCATAGGCCTGAGCTTGGACAGGCGGCATTTCGACCGAGTATTTGCGGGCTGTCTTTTTTGGCAGACCGGTGAGAATTTCGTCCTTCATGCGCCTCAGCATGAAAGGGGGGAGGTCGTCGTCACGCTCGACTAAGCGCCGCTGTAGGTCTTCAAGACGTTCCAGATCGTTGGCGGGGTAGCAGCTTTCGAACTCCCGGCTTGATCCGAGGAAGCCCGGATACACGGTGTCTGCGATTGACCAGAGATCCTGAAGGCGGTTCTCAACCGGTGTACCAGTCATTGCAATTTGCAGGCGGCCGTTAAGCGCTTTGGCTGCCCGAGTCATTTGACTGGCCGGATTTTTAAGCTTTTGGATTTCGTCGTATACGATCGCGTCAAACGGGATGCGTGCGAAGCTCATGTGATAGTCGCGCATCGTCTCGTAGGTCGTAAGAACGATCCCTGCGCCTTCCCACGCACTGGAATCTAGCCGAGAGGTGCCGCCGCGGATATCGCTTCCAGCCTCCAGTCGATAATTGCGTAGATTTGTGCCGAACGCTTCGATCACGGGCCCGATGAGGCCGGCCTCCACGTGCTGTGCCAGTTCAGCCTGCCAGTTCCTCAGCAACCCTGTCGGGGCGACGATTAGGACGGGTTTGGGATGCGCCGATTTGGACCGCAACCATAGCAGGAACATGAGTGCCTGGAATGTCTTCCCCAATCCCATATCATCGGCGAGCAGGACGCCCGGCAACCTACGTTCCCACGCTTCCGTCAGCCAGGCAAACGCATCACACTGATGAGGCTTTGGCTCGGACTTCAGTCCTTTTGGAAGCGCCGGAACCTCGAATGATTCGTGAACAAACTGTGCCCGAGGCAAACGGGCATAATCGAGCTGCTCAAAATTCTCTCCGACCTGCAGGAAGAAGGTCTCGACCGGTTCACGTTCACTCTCAGATTGCGAACGGCCGCCTGCTTCTGCGGCAATTTCCCGTTCAAGATCGGCAATCCCGCGCGTTGCCTGGAGGGTCGCTGTGGTAGCGGGAATCCTCTCGTCGCGCCATGCGACGGTCTCGTTCCCTGTTTCGATGGCTGTTTCGATTTCGCCAACGAGCACTTCGGCCTCGCCGGGAGCCAGCGGGATGTGGCGCGCATCCGGTGGATCACCGATCCGCAGGCCAAAGCTTTCAGGCAGCCAGCTGTTGGGTTTCGGTTTTATCCAGGGCAGGACCGGCTTTTGCCAGACCTCGATCCCGCTGACCCGCTCCGAGAACTGCTGCGTTTCTATGAACAGGCGGTCGGCCGCTTCGTCATCGCCGGTAGCATCGAGCTTCAGTTCTTCGCGCAAAACCCGCTGAGGTGAGCGCAGGAACTCCCGCTTTTCCTGTGAGCTTCCGGCCTGTTTTTTACGGACTACGTCGAGCGCCTTGCCCAGCAATGGGTCAAGGAAAAGCAGCGTTCCGTCTGAAAGGAGATAACTGCGGCGTCCTCCTTCCTGGCTCCGAAATCTGAGTTGGAAGTGCGCGTTGTCCTGCGGGGTCAGCAATGACGCTTCACGCTCATCAACGAGGTCGCCCTCGGAGGTCTCCCCCACGTGTCGCGAGAAGAGCACGGGATCGAAGTCGAAGCGACCGTGATCGGTCTTCGCGTTCAACGAGAAGTTGGCAGCATAAGCTATGCGAATGCGTTCGAGGAAACCATCGGCTTCTATCCCTGCGCCCATTTTATCGCCAAGCAGTGCGCGGAGCTCTGCAAAGGCCGCTCTTCGCTCGTCGAACTCAGTTGCCGACTTTACGCCTTGTGCAGCTTGGAACACGGAAAACATTGGTTCAGGCATGCGGCTAACCCGCCCGCCTTCTCGGACACGAGCGCCAACGACATCAGCACGAACAGGCGCGCCGCCGCGACGAACCCACTTCGGATTGACCGTAATGGTACCCTCCGCGAGCGATCCGGTCGAATTCAGCTGAAGGGTCAGCGGCGTGGTGGGCGGGAAGCCGAGCGCAAAGGCATCGGACTCGTCCAATTGCGCGGCAATATGAGGGGGAAGGATTATCTCCCCTTCCTCTTCGAGAATTTGTCCCTCTTGATCGAATGAGCGGGCGAGCGCCAACGCCGCCTGACCAGCCTCTGGAGCAAATCTCGGCCAATCGGTGACCGGTACAGTTTCGCTCGACGCCCGCTTGAACAGCCCACCCGGCAGATCGCGTAAGAGCGTAATGGCCTCGCGGCCATCGCTCTTCTGGGTCGCGATGAACTTTGTATCTACCACCGGCTATTCCAACTGCGAACTGTCCCTCGACCCAACTCTGGATGTTGAATCGAAGTTCTTCGGAATATTAGAGCGGCAAACTTTCCCTGCCAACTTGAGCTGTGCATGGCGTGTTCAAAGTCACTACGACCGGTCATTACCCTAAGGCTGCCACCTTCGTAATATTTTAGATACAGGCCAGGTGCCTTGCCATCATCACTCGCCCAAAATCTACATAACCCATTGTCGCTCCATTCAGAAATCCTGAGATCACCGATCTGCATGATGATCGAGGAAGAGGACGGAGGCCCTCCTCGGATGATGCCGTATTCCGGGCGTTCGCCACTTTGCCGAATGATATCTTCGATCTGGTTGCGCGCGCGGATGCCAAGGGCTGGCCACGCGTCACTAACCAAGCCTGCGTCGAGATAGGCCATCCAGAACTTTTCACGTTGCGCCCATTGATCGGGCCGATCAGTTGTCTTGGCGATAGCCCGAAAGAATTCGCGCATTGCGACTTCTGTGAGCCAGCGCTTGAAGACCTGTGTGATTGTTAGTGCGCGTTCTTCACCAATGCTTTCGGCCAGAGACCGAATAATCCTCTCCCAGCGTGGCCGCTGAAGGCGCGGGTCACCAACCTGGTCGAGCAGAAACCCGGAAATGGCCTTGCGATGCTCGGGCTCGGGCTTTTCATTGACCCAAGGTTCCAGCAGCGCGCGCACGACGAGCTCAATCTGTCCTGCGAGCGCCTCTTGGTCGAAGAGCCGCAAGAGGCTCCGCTGTGCCTGGACTGCCTTGCCAGGCGCCAACTCTGCAGTCGCAATGCAAAATCGGGCGAAGGTTGCTTGTCCAAAGCCGCTCGCCGCCAAATTTCCTCCCAATCCGACTTCCCGCATCAGCTGGAAGATCTCATCGTGATCGCGGGTGACCAAAGCTTGGGCCACCTTTGCCGGACCATGCGAGGGAGCAAATAGGTTCCAGTTCCGAGACCTCTCTCGCCATGCCCACTCGTGCCGCTGGGCAGCGCTCGAGGCTGCCCCTGCGAGCTTCTCCATGATTGGCCGGCCGAAAGGAAAATAGGTGAGATAACCATCGATCATGGCTTGATCGGAACTGCGCCGTTGGTCCGCGAGGGCCCGGTCGAGAGCAGCTGACCCAAGCGTATCGAACTCCGGATCGCACCATGCCCCGCGCAGAACCCGGTTGAGCTTAAAGCGCGGAAGCGCCTCTGCGCTCTTCTCGGCCGCGCTGCGCAGAAAGGGTTTCAACTCTACAACGGGCTCAGCCTCACCGATGCTCTCGTCAAGCTTGGCAAGCTGCCGTTGTAAGTCAGGTTTCGTCGTCGGGGGCTTTGCAAGCCCGGCAGAGGCGAGTGCGTCCATCCGATCGATTGCTGCGCGCAGAAAGCTCATGGCTTCTGCCTTAAAATGTCTTTGTCCAACCCGGCACTGGGTGTGGTCATTAAAAACCGCAAATCGATCCGCCGATTACGCTTTTTTGCGGCCTCGCTATCACCTTGTGCGATAGGTCGATCCGGTCCGTAGCCGCTCAAACCCAGGATTGGTGCAGAACCTGGCTCTCCAGCTGGCCTGTTTAGGAACTCTCGTAGGGCCGGCTGATTGAGCTGAAGCATGGTGAATGTCGTCTCGGCCCTTCGGACCGAAAGGCCATAGTTGTTCATCCCTCCGTACATTGCATCGGAATCAGTATGTCCCTCAACAAAGACGGCGTCGATGAGGTGCTTGGAGCGCTCATCTTTGCAAAGGTCCGACGTGGTGTAGCAGGGGAGAACCTCTACCATGGCGCTGGCGACTTTGCTGATTGCGGCCTGCCCTAAGTCGTTCAGCTCCCAGCGGCCTTTGTCGAAGAGCACGTCGTCTGGCAGACGCAGCACGCCCGTCTTCGTATCGATTTCCACCTGCAGACCCTTGTCCTTCAACGACTGCTGAAGGTCATTGAGGATTTCTGCTCGGGTTCGATTTGCGCCCGTCAGCTCCTCAGTCTTCGACTGCAAATTCAGTGCGAAGTAAGCCAGTAGGATGATAAAGATGAGCAGGAGGCCTACCATCATGTCTGTCATCGACATGAAGTAGCTTTCCCCCTCTTCAGGAGGTCTTCTGCGAACGGTGCCTTCCATTATTCAGCTGCTTCCCTGCTCTGGTTCGCAAGAATTCCGGCTAGCTCCTCAACAGTGTCCCGCAGGTTTGTAAGCGGCTCAAGCGCACCGGCCAGCTGCGCAACTCCCTCGCCAAGGGCACGATCGACTTGGCCAACGCGTTCATTAAGGTTCGTCGCGTGACTTCCTGCCGCATCGGTGATCTTCTCAAGCGCGGCTCCGAGTGATCGATCGACTTCCTCGAATCTGGCCCGATACTCAGACCAGGCAGAGGAGGCAGCGGCCGCCGTCTGGCTCAACGATACGGCGAGCTGCCGCATCTCTTCACGGGCACTTTCGGACGACTGCGCATTCTTCGTGACAACAGCTTCAACCGATTTCACGGCTTCGGCAATTGATACCGCAGACTGGCGGACTGGACCGGCCGCCGCTTCCACATCATTGGCAACAGTTCCGAATGCTGTGGCCAGATCGTTCGAGCGAGCGGCGACCTGCTCGATGGCCCTTGCGTGGTCGCCGATCGCAGTCTGAGCGGAAGATAGCCGATCAGCTGAAACAGAAATTGCACTGCCGGCGTCCTTCATGCTCGTGACTAGCGGCGCGCCTGCTCCGTTAAAGCGTTCCACGAACTCCGCGAAGGATCTTTCCATTGCCTCCTGGCCAATGCGAGCCGCGTCATTTGCGGCGTTGCTCGATGCTTCGCCAAGTTGAGTGGCCGCCGCAGCCAGGCCTGCCTTCATGTCGTCAAGGGTGGAGCCAAGGCTGCTGAGGAGCTCATCCATGCGTTGGCGTGCCAGTGCGCTTGCCTGCTCGTTTTCCTCTCGCATGCGGTCGGCAACCACGCCAAAATTCCGGTTAAGCTCGCCGAACGCAGTGCGCATCTCTTCGGAGGCTTGGGAAAACCGGCGTACCGCCTCTTCAATTTGCCGGTCAGCCTCACCCGTCTGCTTCTCCAGTCGGTCTGACATCGAAGCCATGGACGCGGTCATCGCCCCGATGGCGTTCGCAAGGCCCGCCATTTCGGCGCCCGCGCTCGATGCGATTGCATCCCGGACGGCCTCACCGCCGCCACCGCTGATCTTGTCGATGCCCTGCTGGATAGAACCCAGATGGGTGATCATTGGCGCCATCTGTTTCTCCAGCGCACCATCGAGTGCAGCCGCCAATTGCTCTGAGAAGGTCCTGAGAGCCGGAGTCTGCTCTTTCAGCTGCTCAAGCTGATCGCTCGCGATGCGCTGCGGTGGCAGATAGGCCATGCCATGCTCAAGCTTGTCGCAAAGCATGGAAAGACCGTCGTCAATGCGTTTGCCAAAACGATAATCGTAAGAGCGCAGGACGATCGAAGCCACGATACCGCCGACCGAGGCCCAAAACTTAGCGCCTGCGACCTTCATGAGTTCATTAAGACGTTCCTGCATGACGTCGACACCGCCGCTGAAGTCGAGGGTCGACAGGGCTGCAATAATGCCAAGGAAAGTGATCAGCAGTCCGATTGCAATAAAGATATTCGCAAACCAGTTTAATCCGCGATGGCGGTCTCCGAGGCTCACAAAGAAATGTTCAGGCCTCGCTGAATTCTGCAAAATATCGGCTGATGGATCGACGATGGTCTCCCGATACTCTTCCCAGGTCCTGCGAAGTGGCATCGCCTCGGCGTGACTTGCATCCATCATCTGTGCATCGATATCGTGGAAGCGCCTTGCAAAGCCTATGCGCGCTTCATCGACATCGGTCATGCTGCCGCCAGTCACTTCGTCGAGCAGTCGGACACGCGCGTCAATCGCTTCTGCCAGCGGTGCGTGATATTTGCTTTGATATCTATACGATATCGCGAAGGCGGTTCCTATCAACACGATCGCCAGAAACGCAGCCATCGCGTCACCGATAAGCGGAATCTCGGTGAAGAAATAAATCAGACCCTGACCGAGCCATTCTGTAATTTCCACGGAGCCCCCTTGAACACATCGAGTGATTTGGAGCTCCAAGTAAACGGTGCGCAGGTAAGGCGAGCTTACGAGGTACGCCCGAGGAAGGAGCTCGAGGTCTCTAGTGGTATCGAACCGTGCAGCTTACGCCAAGTCACGATGCGACGAGCAACCCTCAAATTCCCAGAATAACTCAATTTTCTCGAAAGGAGTTTCGTTGCTGGCAAGCAGCCTTGCGAAGCTCCACTAATCGGTCTTGATATCTGCAGCTTCGTTTGGATGTGGGATTCCCGCGCCGTCAAGAAAGCTTGTTAACCGATCTTGCGTTCTCTGCCGCGGACGACGCCCTGCTTTCAGGTCAGCAACAAGTCGTGGGTCGCCGACAGACATTCGGCCAAAGGTGCTGGGCGACACCCCACTCTCCTCAAGATAGGCCTCGATTTGCTCCAGTAGCTCCATCACCAACGACTCGCATTTTGCTTGTGTTCCTGATATGTTCTTACTAGGGAGCCTTCCTAGAGTCTAGGATCGAATTTCCTAGATGGATGAGGTAGGAGCGGTAGCATGGACGATGCACGTAGAGCCCTGGACGAATTGATCCAGAAACGAGGCTGCAACTATTCCGAGATCTCCAGACTAATCGGGCGCAACGCAGCCTACATCCAGCAATTTATCAGGCGCGGCAGCCCGAAGCAGCTGGATGAACAGGACCGCGCGGTCCTTGCCCGGTTTTTCGGCGTGGACGAGAAGGTGCTCGGCGCCCCGGCCCGCCGTGCGGGCCCCGTGGTCGAACTGGCGCTGGTGCCGATACTCGACGTGGAGGCTTCTGCCGGACACGGCGCGCTTGCCGAGATGGAATCCAAATCCGCGCAATTCGGGTTCGATGAAAAATGGCTGCGCCGCCTGACCTCGAGCAAGGCCTCGAACCTGTCGATTATCGGGGTCCTCGGGGACTCGATGGAACCGACCTTGCACGACGGCGATGAGGTCATGATTGATCTTGCAGATGGTCAGGCGCGGCTACGCGACGGCATCTATGTGCTGCGCATGGACGATATGCTGAGCGTCAAACGCATCGCGATCGAACCGCAGGGCAAGCGCGTATCAGTCCTCAGCGACAATCCCACCTTCCCAAGTTGGCCCGGACTTGAAAGGCGCGCGCTTAATATTGTCGGCCGCGTGCTTTGGTTTGGCCGCGCACTGCGCTAAGGCTGCGTTGAAATGCTTACACTTCTCGCCGCATCCGTGGTTGCCGCAGGGCAAACCTTTACCTGCACACCGACCCATGTCTGGGATGGCGACGGGCCGGTTTGGTGCCAGGAAGGTCCCCGCCTGAGAATTGCCGGTATTGCTGCCCGCGAAATTGACGGCACCTGCCGCACCAATCAACCGTGCCCGCAAAGCTCTGCCATCGAAGCGCGCGATGCGCTGGTTCAAATCCTCGGCGGTGCGCGCGGAACAGCCTCAACCGGACATGTGCTTGTCAACGGCCCCACACTCACCTGTCGGTCTGAAGGTTCAGCGGGAGGAAATCGGACGGCAGCTTGGTGCAGCCTACCAAATGGCGCCGATCTGTCCTGTGCCATGATCCGCACGCGCACGGTGCTGCGTTGGGACCGCTACTGGAAAGGTCCAGCATGCCGTTAGGCTCCGAGATAAACCTCTCCGGTCGGCTAAATAAGAGAAATCACGATCTCGTGCTCTGCGTGGATGGGGGGGAGTGGAAGCTCATCACCCCCACTGGCGCAGCATCTCTGATCGGGCGTGACGTGAATGTCTTGGGGCAGCGCACAGGTTTCAATGAAATCATGTGCGAAGCTGTGTGGCCCACCAACGAACCCCGCCCGAAATTACGAGCCATCAAATGGGAGGCGCTGCTTGTGGGAGCTCTGGTGCTTGGTGGGTACGCAGCCATGCTTGGCTGGCTGATCAAAGTCCTGATCTGAATTGCTCACGCGCGACATCTATCGAATGCGAGCCGCTAAAGCCCGATCTCAAATGGCTTGGTGATCGAGCGGTCGAGTTCCGGGGGTTTGCGCTCGGGAGCAGGCGCTCTCCCCTTGGCCTCACCGGTGGCTGCCGCGTCGCGCAGAAGGTTCACGGTTTCGAGCGCAGAGCGTTTCATGCCGGGATTGTTTTCGACAGCAGCCTCAAGCTTGCCGGGATTGTTGACAAACAGGGTCAGCCCATCGCGCAGCCGGGTGATGGTCACCAGAAAGGTCTGCTGGTTGGCAAGATTGCGTTCCCGGCTATCCATGACGGCGATGCCGCGGTCAGAGGTCAGGCCCTGCGCCATATGAGCATTGAGCGCATAGGCGAGATCGAGGCGCCTCAGCATAGGATCATTGGCGGCGAGCCGGTGCTCTGCGCCGAGCGAGGTCTTCACCGCGACACCTGTGGCATCGACCGCCACAACGCGCGCCTGATCGGCGTTGAGTAGCCCGCGCTTGTGATCGGTCGCAGTCCAGCGGATCCGGTCGCCATCATGGATTTCAATTTGGCGGCGTTCGAACAGCTGCAGCGGATCCTTTTCGCCTTGGGGGCGGAGCTGGCTAGGACGAAATTCGAATTGCCGTCCGCGCTCGTTCTGCAGGGTCACCCGCTCGCGCGATGGATCGGTTGCAACCACTTCATATTGGCCCTTTGCGAGGCCCTGCCCCCTCTGCCGGCGATCGACCTCAAGCAGCATGCCTGGGGCATAGCTTCGCGCATAGCGCAGTTCCTCGCGGGTCAGATTGACGCGGGAGAGCACCTCGAGCTGCAATGAACCAGGCCCCAATTCGCCGTTCGCCTTGAGACCCGTCTGAACCGCTTCATTGACTTGCCCACGTAAGGCCCGGCCCGAGGCGTAGATCGATGTCACCTCGCGCTCTGCCGGAGACAGCGAGAGCCATGCCGCCGCAGCGTCCACGGCGGAATTCTCGCCAGCAGTAACAACGTTGTCTCCCAAATGGGCGAGCGCCTCGCTGATCTGGCCGCCTTGGGCCGCGCGTTGGGCATTGCGCAGCGCATCGTCTCGCGCGCGCAGATTGGTGTTCATCACCGCGGTTTCGATGCCAGCCTGCTGCATGACATCGAAGGGCTTGCCTGCATCGACCGACCCCAACTGCTTGGTGTCGCCAATGCTGGCAAAGCGATCAAGTTGGAGAAGGTTGGCAAGACGAACCAGCTTCTCCTTGTCGGCATTGCCGACCATCGATGCCTCATCAAGCAGCACGACGGTCCCGCGCATTTCGGCCCGCGCTTCGGCCAGACGGGCACCGCTTTCGCCCTTGAGCAGGTCTTGATGTTGCCTCAGGAAGCGCGCGACCGTCATCGAGGGAATGCCGGTTTCGCGCTCGAGCATCTGTACCAGCGTGTTCTGCACGGCGAGCCCCAGCACGGCCTTGCCCTCCTCACGCAAAATGTCGGCCACGGGTTTCAGAACCGTGCTTTTGCCAGCACCGGCAACGCCCTGGATCGCGACAATGCGGTTGTTGGATCCGAGCAGTAGACGCCCTGCCCCCTCCTGTCCTGCGTTCAGTGTCAGGCCGTATTTGAGCTGCGAAAGCGCCTGCAGTCGGCTCCCGGCAATATCGGCCGGAACGATGGCGGGTGCAGCGCCCCGCCCCGCATCGACGCCGGCAATGATGCGCTGTTCGAGGCTGATGGCATCGCGGGTGGTGAGCAGCTCGCGGTCCGCGCCCTTGCCCTTCTGAAGGTATCCCTGGCGGATGAGCTGATCGACGCGCCGCTCGATATTGTCAAAGGCAGTTGGCAAGGCAAAGCCAAGCGCAGTCCGATAGATTTCGGCCTTTGTGAAAGCCGCTTCGCGTTCCCCCAGATGGCGGATCGCCGAGGCGACCACATGGATGGCGGCGACCTCTTCGGCGCGGCGGCGACCGATCCGCGAGGGTATCAAGGGATCGTCCTTCACGAGCCCGAGGCGCTCGGCAAAAGCGTGGGCAAGATCTCGCCCCTGCTGGGCCACCTTGCGAACCGATGACCCCAGTCCGCTGACATTGCCGAGGTCCTGCGCGCTGCGCGCGTTGGCTCTTCCAATGACCATCGCCGGATCGAAGCCGAGCTTTTCCGCGGTGTCCTTCCACTGCTGTGTGAGCGCAGCGCGGTCCTCGATCCCCTCCTTCTTAGCCCGGGTCATGAGGTTCGCGGCATTGCGAGCGGCAAGCCCCGTCCCTTCCATTGTCGCAAGCTGCCCGAGGATTTCAGCGCGGCGCGAACTGAAGGCATCGCGCACCGCCTTGGGCACGCCGGCCGCCTCGAAATTGCCATGCTTCCCGAACTCGCCGACCTCGTAACCGAGTTTCTCCACGCCGAGCCTGAATCGTGCCATGGTCATGGCGTTGAGGAGAGTGTTGTGCTCCCAGAGCTTATCATTGCGCAGGGCCCGCCACTTACCGTCCGGGCCTTTAGTGACATTCGCGATCACGGCGTGGAAATGAGCATTGGGCTCCTGATTGCGGTTGGTGTCATGCTGGAACAGAGCCACCACAAGGTTGCCGGTTGCGACCACCCGCTCCTTGCCGCGCACCTCCATCCGGGTCTCGGCAAGGTTCTTTTCAGCCCAGGCGAGCGTCTCGCGGACCGCGGCGCCGTAAGCATCGAGGATCCGCGTGTCGCCGCCGACGAGGGCTAGAAGCGACCAGCTTTTCGGCATGGAGAAGGTGAGATCTGTGCCTGCTCGGTGAACACGATTATCGCTGCCCACGCGGCCCCCGTCAGGCAGAAATCCCTTGAGGACTGCTTCGAAGGTCTTGGCATCGACAGCGCCCGATAGTCCGAGCTCTTCGGCGCCCTTGCCGAACCACGCCCCGGACCGATCAGCATCGGCCCGGGTGTAGTAGTTGTCAGCGGCAAAATAGTTGGCTGCGCCGCCGGCCGTGCGGACGTTGGCTACGGAAAGCACGGGGCTACCTCTAGCTGAGCGGCACAGGGCAACAACGTTACAGCTCCAGATCGCCGAGATCGGGACCGTCCCTTGGAGGCTCGCTGCGCTCGGGCAGCCCGTCTTCGATCATCAGCTTGCGAGCGTCCGAGGCCCTTTGCCGGTTTGCCTGTGCGTTACCCTTGTGGGTGTTCGTATCGTTGGGCTTGGGATCGTCAGACTTCGCCTTGATCTCACCATTCTTGTTGGCGCCAGGCTCCGACTGTTGCCCTCGTAGCGACAGCTTTTGCGCGATCGCATCGTCGCTCGTCTTCCGCCCAGATTGGGGCGAGGGATTGGAAGCGCCTTGGGGCGTACCTTTGCCCTTCGATGCTGCAGCAGCACGGCTTTCCTCGCTTTTCCCTGCCGGTATTTTGCTGTCCTTACCGAGGCCAGAACGACCGTTTTGGGAGCGGGTTGGAGCAGTCTTTCCTGCTTTATTAGCGCCGAGGCGAAGCCCCTGTTCCGGGTCTACCCGGCGATCTGCCTGCTGACCACCACGCTGGCCGCGATCGAACGCCAATTCTCCCTGTTTCCCTGCAGCAGATTTGCGGGCGGTAGATTTCCCAGCCCCATCATCGTTCGACGAGGGATGGTCTGATCCCGCATGCGCCGGAGGGCATCCCGGTTGCGGTCGCGGCGGCTTGGGAGCTCCACTTTCGGTGGTCGGAGGCGGGCGGTTCGCTCCGCGCCCGATAAAGGCGTCGGCGACCTTGGACCGATTGACTGGGCGCAGCTTGATAAAGGCTGCAGGAAAGCCTTCCGGGAACTTGATGTAGCCATGGAGGCTCTTCAGGTTCATCAGCTGGTCGGGCATCCGCAGTGGCTTGATCGTCGTGCGCCGGCTGAGACTGACAGCGTCGCGGGCATTGTTGTACCCGAAGGTGTAACCCTCATCGATATCGACCACTTCCTCGTGGCCGATAAAGTCGCTGCACCAGATTGCGGTATCCCGCTCGGCGACCGAAAGGATCAGTTTGGTCCGCGCCAGCGATGCCAGGGTCGCCGCCATGTTCTCGCCGTAGACTTCCTTGAGTTTGGCATAGGCATGGATGCCAAGCACAATCGCACCGCCGAAATTGCGCGCCGTCTGCAGCCCTTTTTCAAGGGCCGGAAGGCGGTGCAATGCACCAAGCTCGTCAACGAAGAACCAGCATTTGAGATCACGGGTCCGCTCAGTGGTCATGAGCGTGTTCATGGCTGTGTCGAGCCAAAGCGTCAGCATCTGCGAAGCGACGCTCATGTCGACGTAGCGGGAGGAAATGAATAGGATCGAGCCCCTCCCTGCCGGACTTTCGGCAGCCTCTTCGATCCATTCACGCACCGAGAACCGCCGACCTTCGGTTGGCAACATCTCCAGCGCCTTGGCGTTCACATTGAACACGGCCCGGATTGATTCTGCCATGCGCGCAGCTTCGGGCGCTGTGAGCGGATCAGCGATCGTCCCGCGCATCATTTCGTGGACCTCGGAGAGGTCGGCGGTCATCAGTTCATGGGCGAGCGCCGCATTTGAACCCCTGCCTTCGGCCACAAGCTTGACGCAAAACTTCACAAACAGCGCGCGGGCGCCAAGCACCCAGAACTGCGCTTCGCCGCCGCCATCATGCGGCACAAGAGCATCGGCTGCGGTCCAGAAATCGGCTTCGGTGCGGCATTCATCGAACAGGTTCCATTGGGGGCAGCGCGCATCGAGCGGGTTCAAAATGATGTCGCGCCGCGCGTCGTAGAACTGCTCGATGAAGGCGCCGGTTAGATCGAAGACCACGCAGTTTTGACCTTTGGCGCGGGCCTCTGCGATCATGTCCGAGATGGCTACCGTCTTGCCAGTACCGGTCGTGCCGATGAGCATGGCGTGGCTCTGTTCAAGCCGCCAGGGATAGACAACCCCGGCAAGATGGGCCGGGCGATAGGGAAAGACCCGCGCCAGCTCCCAGGGCATGCAAAGCCGCCACTTCCACCCCATGACTGCGTTGCGTTCACGATTGCGCTGCTCCCGGTTATGCTCACGCAGAAGCCCGACCAGTTCCGCCAATTCGACAAGCTGCGCGCCGCGCTCGTGCTTGCGTTCCTTGGCCTTGCCGCCGAAGCGTGCGGCGAACCAGTAGAACAGGACAAAGGCGGGCACGAGAAACAGTGCTGAACGCCACGCGGCGCTGACCAGCAGCTCGGTCATATGATCCCATGCACGGACCACGGGAGGAAATGTGCCAAGAAGGCTGATCGGGATCTCTATCTTGCCGCCAAAGACCGTTTCGAGGGCAACGCGCTTGTCGGGATCGAACTCCATGAAGCCGTAGATCGCAGCATAGACGCGCATCCAGATGAGGTAGATCTCATAGTCGGTGAGAGCCGACGACAGGGTCCACCAGGACGTCGCGGAGATCACCACGGCAGCAATGATTAGCGGGCCCTTTAGGCCAGCTGCGAACATGAAGCCGAAGTGCCCGAGGAGCTGGCTACCGCGCGTGAAGTTGGCGAGGTTACGCTTCATCTGAGCCTCCCTCGTTGGCATTTTGGGAAAGGCCGAGTTCCTTGCATTTGCGGGCGTAGGCTTGGTGCGCACGTTCACGCAGATCATGATCGGCATGGCCGGCAAGAAGCGCATCGACGCCAACCATCGTGAAGACAGACTGGCGGTTCAGCCGGTTCATCCAGCCGCTGAGGCCGGCCTTGAGATCATCCTCGTCGCAGGCTTGCTGCAACAGGGATCTGATCCATTCGCTTACGCTGATATCGCGGCGCTCAGCCGCACTACGAACCCGATCGGCGAGTTCGATCGAGACATGGACTTGGAGGGATTTTGGCCGTGTCATGCACGGACTCCTTGTGATGAGGAGCCCGGAACGCACTGCGAAAGGCATGTGCCATCTACATCAGAATTGAGAACATGTCAAGAACATCGAGATTGGCAGAATTCTGCTATTTGTGATGCGGCTCAATCAAAAATGATTGGCGAATTCCGGCCTATCCAAATCTGATTGAGAAGCTGCCATATCGGAAGATTCTGACTACCCGATTGTTATTTGGTGATTATATTCCGCATAGATGCTGCGACCTGTCGCGTACGGTGTGCCCTTACTTGTTCCCTACTGCGAGGTCGAAACCCGTGATCTGACCTGTATCGGATGGAGAGATTTGCCACGTCATTTTCGGCGGGATCGCGACGCGCAGCGGCTGGCAAAAGCCGCATGGTCATCGGTCGCTTCGGAGCCTATGATCGGCGATGACGGCAACGGAAGACGGGAGCCAGGACATGGTCGATGTCACATTGAGCGCAACACCCAAAGGCAATGGCTATCAAGGGACGATCACCTATTCTTACGGTGTCTCGATAAGCTCTGCCGAGACCTTTTCGACGATTGCGGAAGCCATTGCGGCAGCGGCGATTAAGGTGCTTGAAATGCCAGAACGCCTCGATGAACTCGACCGATCCGAGCTCGACGCCTGAAACATTGCAAGCGGCACCGCGCTGCCAAATGATTGAGCCTGGGCGTACGAGCAAAAGAATAGGAGGAAGCCCTGATGGACTTCCTCCTCGCGTCGGCCGTCAGAATTCATCGCTCAGCCTGCTTGGCACGGTGTCGATGACCCGGTCCTGCAGTGCCCTGGGCAAGGCTCCATAATCACCTTCATCAACGGCGATGTACCCTGCCTCATTATCGGTCAGAATATATTGCGTGAAGTAGCTATGATAGGACCGGGCATGAGCCTGATCGAGGGCGGCAACAAAGGCCTCCTGATCGGATTTGAACCCCTGAGCGGCAAAGCTGAGTGAAGTGCACATGATCTTTCCTCCTGATGTTCGATGCGTCGCATCAGGGATCGGCAGGATGTGGGTGACGGGCCGGGTCAGGGACCGCGCAAGCGGCCGCGCAGCGGCGATGGGGGAAACGATTTTTACAGGGCGAGCCCTATAAAAATGGTGGGGCCCCGTCGTCCTTGACGCGGCCCCAAAGCCCGCATCACACTTCAAAAGTCTGCGAGAGAGACCCCCAACGTCAGCCGAAGAAGAACGCGCTTCGCGGCAAAAACCACTTTCCTACACGGCCTTGAATTGGGATTATCCTACACGGAGGGGACCAACGGCCTACAGAAGGAATGTCATATGGCCAGGTCCAAATCGAGCGCTCTTGGCGCGCTTAAGAAGCTGCGCGAACAGCGTGATGAACTCGACGCCCAGGAGACCAAGCTGCGCGCTGATGCAGCAGCAGAGCTAGGCAATGTCTTGCTCGAATGCGGCGGTGAGGTGATCGAACCTGCACAGCTGAGACTGCTGATCCGCGCTGCGCTGGCGACAGGGATTGAGCAATCCCTCAAGCGCCTCTCCCCCGGCTGATCGATGTTACAGCGGCGGGGTGTGGGCTCAATGCCCCTCCCCGCCGCACCACGCCGGTAAGCACAACAAAAGGCCCCGATGGCGCGTGCCGCCGGGGCCTCGTCGTAACCGAGATGACGTTCAGTCCTCGTCGATGTCAGGGGCGTCTTCGTTGTTCGAGCTGCGGCCCTTGGTGAGAAAGTCCACCTTGTCGGCGATGATCTCGCAGCCGTAGCGCTTGGTGCCGCTTTCGTCTTCCCACTGGGTATAGTGGATGCGGCCTTCGACCGAGACCAGCTGGCCCTTGGTGCAGTACTTGGCGACATTTTCGCCGAGGCCGTTGAAGCAGGTCACGCGGTGGAATTCGCTGTCCTTGGCGGTGTAGCCGTTTTCGTCCTTGTAGGTCTTGCCGTCCTTGCGGGCGGGACGGTCTGTCACAACCGAGATCGAAGTGATGCTGGTTCCACCTTGGGTGGTGCGGGTTTCGGGGTCGCGAGCGATGCGGCCAACGAGGATAACAAGATTGGTCATGGGCTTTCTCCTGATCGAGCATTCCGGGTCCATCCCGGCTGCAAACCCGACTAGGAAGCGCCCATGGCGAAGCGCACCGAAGGGAAACCTCGATCTGGTTCGGGTGGAGCGGGCAGCCGGGCACGCAGCATGACGTGACCGGCAACTCGGCCGGACCTGATCGGGGTTGCGCGTCTCGACAGGGGTGCTTCAGGGAAGGTTTGTATCGAAGCCGGGTGGAGCCGGATGCCTTGAACAGGTTTGCCCTGCCCATGCCGCCGACGACCTTGGCCTGATTGATTTTGCACCCGAGCCCAACGAGTGGTCTCTATCTTTGATGGTGGTAATGACTTTTTCCGCACGGAAACGGGTGCACTTACTGACGCAATTGCCACGTCAGGAGCGGCATTCTCATCGTGCCAGCGGAGCGCCTTCCCGACGATGCCAAAGCTGAATGAGGGCCTGCGTTCAGGCCATGTTTGCCGTCGTCCACCCTTCCAAAGGGAAGAACGAATGCGGCCTGATGCAAGCGCATTGGAAGACCATTGACGATAGGCGGGATCCCACCATCGCAAGCATCAGCGATTCGTAGAACTGACTACTAAGGCCGGTCGGCCTTGTTGTTCGAACGGGCCTTATCGTCATCGCCCAGAGCCGGTTTTTCTGTCGCTGCGTCCTCGCGACTGCGTGAGGCATGGCCTCCGTGGACAGGAGCAACCGGAATAATAATCGGCGGAATTCCGTCATCCTTCTTGGCCATGGAGCCCTCCATCTTACTTCATTGCGAAACTCACGCGATGAAGCGCTCACGGACCGTCGGCGTCAAGCGGTTACGGCGTGATCTGGCGGAGTGATGTCCCTTTGCGCTGTAACTTCTAGTCAGATCAATGATCAGGATGTCATAGCATGTAAGGGGGTATTCGAGGTCCATTCGAGGTCCCAGTCGCACAGTATCGAAACGAAATATCCGTTTGCTACATGCTTGACCGCTCACCCGGGCGGCGCTTTTGGAGACGTGCCCAGCGGGCCACGGCGATCAACAACAGTGATCCGCCGAGCCTTGGCTTCGATGACCAGACGTTCGAGCACTCCATTGCCGGGAAAGGCGACGACATAGCGGGGATCGAGCGAGAGCATCCGCTCGTTGCGCTTGAACCCGGCACGGGCACCGAGCCGCATGTCGAGCGAGAACGTGACCTGCGGGATGCCGCGGCGTTCCGCCCAGCTCGATGCCAAGCGGTCGACGCCCTTGGTGTCGCCGCCATGGATAAGGACCATGTCGGGAACACGGTCGCGGACCTTGTCGAGCGTCGCCCAGACATTGTTGCCGAAGGTCAGTGCATCGACTTCGGTGGCATGCCGGGTGCGCCCGCCCGCGAACACGACGGGCGTTCCTTCGGGCACGGCTGCACGGCGTTTGGCCTCGGCACGGGCACGCAGGAAATCGCGACCTTCGACGAGCGCAGAAGTCATCATGGCGCTGTGATTGAAGCGCGAACTGGAGACCGGCTTCCATGAGGAACCGAACTCGTTGAGATACAGGGTGGCTGCAACTTCGCGCATCTCTTCGAGCGCCAGCATCGCGCTTTCGGCGCATTGCGCCCGCTCGACCTGGGTCTCGAGGTCGTGGGTGTGGACCTCGGATCCATCGGCGGTGGCGATTAGCGCGCGGACCTCGTCGGTCGCCCGGTCGAGGGCAGTCGATTTGCGGGTCGCAGAGCGGTGAAAGATGTTCACGAAGGCCCAGCCAAGGTCCTCGGCATCGGCTTCGAGCGCGGTGCCGGAGACCATGGCGAAGAGATCGGACCACACCGCTTCGAGGGTTTGGACCACCGCGTCGCGGACTGGGAAATCGCTTGTCGATACGGGAGCCGGTCCAATCGAGAAGCCGGCAAGGTCGAGCCCGGCGAGTTGATCGGCAAATGACGTGTGCATGGGATTGTCCTCCTGACTGGCGTAAGGCCGACGCACCCGTTCATGGCTGCGCCAGCGAGAGCCCGTCAGGGCCAGCTTCAGGCAGGGTTGCGCACCCGTCAGGGGGAACCCGGCTTGGCGGGCTGGCGCGGGCAGGCCTTGAGCTCGAAGGGCCAAGGCCAACACGGGCCCGCTTAGCCCGGGTTGCGCAAGGCTGGCGGCTGGCCCAGGGCCTCTCTCGCATGGCGACAGACCATGAGCGGCCGGCAAAGCTTAGTCAGGGATGGCAACCCAAAGCTCTGGGCGTGACCAACTCGCGGAGCTCAAGCTGCGCGCTTGGTGTAGACTCCCTCGCCGTTCGACATGTGCCCGAGGCAGTCATAGTCGCCAAACATGGCATCGAAGCGGGATGCGATCTGGGACAGCCAGCGCTGTGCCCGCGGCGACCGCGCCGTGCGCCAATCGGCGTCCCAATAGGCCCCGTCATCGCGCTCCACGATCCAGACGGCCACCAGCCCGCCGTAGACCGATACGCCGAAATCCGCATAGGCATTGCGCAGCAGGATCCGGTTTTCCTGGCCACGCCATCCGTCATGCGGGATCAGTGAAGGGAAGGCTTTGGCGGCCCGCTCGCGCAAGTCCTCGCGCAGCCATTCGTACTCGAATTCCCAATCGTCTTCGGCTTGGACCTCGAGCACCGTGAAGGCGACGATAGCGCCGCTGGGATAGCCGACCGATCTGCCCATGACACCCTCCCTCAGGCCGCAAGCGCAGCATCGTCTGACGCGTCGTCAGACTGTTCAGGCTTGACCCTTCCGCCGAGCTTCAGCAGCAGGCTCGAGGCTTCTTCGGCCTTGGCGGCAGCTGTCAGGATAGCGCGGTCGTCGTCCTTCAGCAGCTTGAGCCAGTGCCCGATGTAGCTCGCGTGGTTGTCGAGATGGGTCACCGGCAGTCCCAACTCAGCGCCAAGCATGGCGCTGGAGAGCTCGGCGACGAGTTCCTCAGCAGCGTAGGCCGCTGTGCCGAAGCGGTTCTTGAGATCGCGTCCCAAGCGGCTGGCATGGCCCGTCCAGTGCGACAGCTCGTGGGCGAGCGTGGCGTAGTAGTGATCGAAGCCTTCGAACAGGCTCGTCGGCGGCATCGTGACCCGATCAGCGGTAGGTTCGTAGTAAGCCTCGCAACCCTGATGACGCAGATTGACGGGAATGCCGGCGAAGAAGGCGTCGAGTTCGGCCTCGCGCCCTTCGGGCTCGACCAGTTCCAGCGTTGCAGCCGGATGGAAGCGCTCGGGCAGACCGTCGACCTGATCGGCATTGAAGACTGGATAGGCCTTGAGCACCCGTCGCGCTTCATCAGTCTTTTCGCCGGTATCGGGGGCTTCCACCTCCTTGGTGTAGCTCTTGTAGAAGATTGCGATGGTCGACTTTTCGCCCTTGCGGACCTGGGCGCCGAGCGACTTGGCTTGGTTGTAGGTCATCCAGAATGGCGAGCCGTAGCCACACATGTCGGCGACCATCCAGAGCCAAAAGACATTTATGCCGCGGTACGGGATTCCGCAGGCCCGCAAGGGCCGGGAGACCGGGACACCGCGCCATGGCTTGATCCACGGCTTAGTGCCTGCTTCCAGACGGGCGATGATTTCCTGGGTGATACGGGTGGTGGGCGACTGGCCGCTGCCCTGCCCCTTGCGATAGGCCATGATGGTTCTCCTGATTGAGGCATTTGACAGTAGGCGACGGGCTCGCCGGTCAGTGCCACAGGTTCCCGAGCCCCCTCTGCTCTCATTCCAAAAGAGAAGCGGCCCTCCGGCATAAGCCGAAGGACCGCTTCGCCAGGTGCGAGTGGCGGTGCCTGTCAGGAGGAGGTCAGGCGGCCAGCTCGCGGGGAGACTGATGTTCGTCGTCACCGCCCTGCTCCGCTCCAGCGGAGTCGATCTCAGCTTCGTCTGAATCCGGCGCAGGGCAAGCGAAGCGCATGACATCAGGCACCCACGCCAAGGCCTTCTCGCGAACCTCGACCTCGGTGATGTAGGTGCCCGCAAAGACGCGCTCGGCGCTCATCGCGAGGTCACCCTTCTTGACCGAGGCGAAGCGCGAGGAGAGCTCGAGGCCGCCGATATCGGTCAGCGCGTCGAGGATCACCTGCTTGGGCACCCGGTCAAAGTAGTTGGCTGCGGTCGGGCGCCACCACTGCGCCATTTCGATACCGATCAGGCTGCCGAGATGATCCTGGAACGGCAGCTGGCGCTCACCGGTCATGTTGAGGCTCGCCTCGAGCGACCGGGCAACGACATATCCAAGCCAGGCCACGCGGCTTTCATCGGGCAGCGCCCGAAACAGGTCGAAGCGGGACATTGCATCCGCACCGGCGCGCCAGCTTTCGTCGAGACCGGACCTGAGCTCGGCAAGCGCGCTGCTTGCAGGTGCATCCTTGGCCTCGAAGCCGATGATCGGGCCTGCCGGAACAGGCGCGCGCAGCGTGGTCGAAGGGCGCGCCCGCCAGTCGTGAGTATCGGCATCGGCGAGCGTGAAGACCATGATGTCGAGCGCGAGCCCGGGGTCGGATGCAACGTGCAACGCCAGAACATCGCGGCGCTGCATGGCGAGCTCGTCGACCAGGCGCTTGGACAAGGTGGTCCGGCGCTTCTCTGAACCTTCCTCGCCCGAAACGACTTCGATCTCGCTGTCGGCGTCGGCGGGATCAGCCTGACGCTCGCCGTAGAACACCGGCTGGAGAACCGGCGTACCATCGCGGGAGAGCACCAGCACCATGCCTGCTTCGGCCTTGAGCTCGGGCGCGATAACTGGCGGGCGTGCGCGGATTTCCTGGCATTCGCGTTCGATCGCCGCGATTGCGGCTTCAGCCGCAGCCACGGCATGCTCGGCACTGTCCTCGTCTTCAAGGATCGCCGCATGCTCGTCATAAGACGCATCGAGTTCTTCGAGCCTAGCCACCTCGGCTTCGGACAAAGGCGCCGGTTCGGCTGGAAGCCGGACCAGCCCTTCGACCAGATCATGGCTGGCATAGGGATCGAGTGTGGGCTTGACCCAGGCAAGACCCTGCTCGGCGGCGAGGGCTTTGGCCTGCTCTTCCATCTTTGCCGCTGCGAGGCTTTCGAGCAGCGCGACATCGACCCAGGACTCGCTGTCGTCGTTGTCGAACAGCTCACGCTCGATCCGCCCGCCGGCGGCAATGTAGGCATCGCGGCCAATGAGGCGGGCACGTGGATCGCTGCCCCTGACGGTCCCGGACAGAACCATGCGCCGGACGCTGTCGGGGTTGGGCGCATAGTAGCCCGAGGACACCTGCTCGAAGACGCGGGTCTGGATTTCCTGGTCCGAAGTTGCACCGAAGGCTTTGGCAATGTCGAGGGTGATCTCTCCGGCGGCGAGCGCCTCGAACACGACGGGCGCAAGCGTCGCAAGACGCAGACGGCCCTCGACAAAGCGGACAGTCAGACCGAAGCGCCGGGCAACCTCTTCGACAGTCGCCCCACCTGAAACGAGCGCCGCGAAGGCCTGGGCTTCGTCAGCGGGGTTCATGGCGAGGCGGTGGAAGTTCTCCGCGAGACTGGTCTCTACGGCCGCTTCAGCACTGTCCTCGAGAACGAGGCACGTGACTTCATATTCGCGGGCGAGCAGCTTCTCTTCGGCCAGCGCGAGCATAGCGCGGCGGCGACGTTCCCCGGCTTCGACTTCGAATTTGCCCTTGGCAGCAGGTCTGACGATGAGGTTCTGTAGCAGACCGCGGGCCGCGATGCTGGCCTTGAGCTCAGCATCTGCTGCCGGGTCACCGTGGCGGCGGACATTGCGGGGCGACTGAACGAGCTTGTTCAGCGGGATCGACTTGATCATGGGACACACTCCTGATTGTGAGCCCGGCACGCCGACCATCGACGCCCAACTGGCTCAATCAGGGCAAAGCCCGCTCCCCTCTCGTCCATTCGAAGCACATTTCGCTTCAATTCGTGAACCAAACCAAGTGTTCGCAGTTGACCACTGTCGCGCGATCTCCCGTCGAATGGCAATTCCGCAAAATTCTAGGCAGCTTCGTCCAAAAGCCCAGGCCCGCAAGCAGCGCAGCTGGCGGACGGCCAACGCCGGTCGACCGTTTGAATACTATCTACAAGTTCGCCAAAAGCAGTGCGCCAACTTTCAGTCATTTGTCCGCCAAGTGCTGCAATACGGCGCGCCGAAGCGACGAATGCGCGACTAAATGAATGCTCAGGCGGTTCGAGGAGGCAGTCCATCGCCGCGTCTGCGATCATCGCCGTCACATAGGCCAGTTCCATCGGACCGTATGGTTGAAAATGTGCGCCGCACGCTGGCTCCTCTAGGGTGGCGTCGCCCCCTTCCGACCACTCGATCACCTTCACATCCGGCGCACCGGTCCGTCCGATATGGCATTGCAGGCATCCGTCGCCCGCGCCGATAGCGACCGCATGGCCGGCGCAGGCGTGGGCCTCCGTCCACCCGTAAAGAATGGGTCGCGCGCGGCCTTGCGCGATATGCCACCGATTGAGGGCGCTTTCAGCACCCCAATTGCCAGTCGCGGCGACGATCAGATCGGCCGCCGCGAGCACATCCCCATCTTGCGCGATGAGTTGATGGAGACCCGACGGACGATGTTCGACGGTGAGGTGCGGATAGTCAGTCTGAAGTCGCTCTGCCAAAGCCTCGGCTTTGTTCCGGCCTACATCGGTGGCACCAAGCGGATGACGGCCGACGTTCGGCCATCCCAGAATCTCAGGATCGACTAGCACCATCCGCCCGACTCCAGCCTGGGCCAAAGCGCACGCGACGGGTGCGCCGACCGAACCACAGCCGACAACGACAACCGTTGCGCCAAGCAGATGTTGCGTGCGAGAATCCTGAGCACGACCATGCACCCAAGCAGCGTCGGCGCGCTGAACCTGAGTCCGTACGACCGGAAGCGCGCCGAAGAAGCGTCTGAAAAGAAGAGGTTGTGGCGTATCGCCCGGTCGGAACCCGATCGACAGCGGCTCGTCGGGCGCGCGTGGCCGGCCTTTGCGTCGCTTCGGATTAAGCGCCTTCACTCCAATCAACGCAGCGCCGCCGCGCCCGACCGCGCCCAATAGCGCTAACAACTCGTCGGGCTCGTCGCTCGCCACGTCTTCAAGAACAATCCGCGCGTTATCGTTGATTCGTTCGGCCATCCGATAAAGATCAGCAGCGGTTTCCGGGTACTCGACCGGCAAGGGCGGTGTTTCCAGCCAGAGGTAGGCCGCCGCTTCAGTCTTGATCGGCGTCTTGTCCCCGAAGCGATGACGGACCCAGGCGGCCAAGGATTCTTCGTCCTCTCCAACTACCTCGAGGCCTTGTCCGCGCCAAATCCGCACTCCCCGCGAGACCGGACCTGGCACGATCAAGCTGAACAGCGATTTGCCTTGTGAATGCGCCTTGTAGCCCCAGTAGGTCACGAATTCCTCGCGGAAATCGCGCTCGACTATGCCGCCCTCCAGCAGTTCCCCAATCAAGATGATCGAGCGATGAAGGAGGCCCAGAGCGACCGCCGACGGATCGTCCGGATCCCACTCGGCCATATTGGGCAGCAGACAGAGGACGCCGTCGCTCTCGACATGCGGCCAAGTCAGTGCCTCAGGGTGGTCAACTAGCGCCGTTCTCACCGGCGTCGTCGGAAAATGCCTTCCCGCCAGCAAGTCGATGCGTCGGATCACGCCGTCAGAGAAGGCAACGCTGATCCGCCAACCGGCCGCGATCCAATCGCGGGTTGGATAGTCTGCGCCAATCGTCGTGGCGTCGAGTCGCTCTGGCGCCTGTCCCGCATGCTCGCGCAAGGCCGCTTCAAGACGAAGCGCTGCGTGTCGCCAACCGAGTGGTAAGGCATCACTAGGCATGGCGACCACCGCCGGCGCTGCTGACTGCGCTTGCCGCCGCCGACGTCGCGCCCAACAGTGCAGCCGAACTGATAATCGACGGAGCAACTAGACAGGCGCGCTGCTCATCTTCCAAGCGCTCGCTGAAGAAAGTCGTCGCGAACACCTTGTCCCAGCATTTGAGCGCCTTCTCGCGTGTGCAGTCGGCTTCAAAGAGCGGCGCCAGCGTGTCGATTGCCTCAGTCAACTTCTCGCGGAAACAGCGAGCCTTGGCATCGTCGCCCCCACTGGTGATGGTGTCCCCTGGTGTTACTGGGTGGGCGACGACGAGGTTCCAGTTCAGCCGATCACGGATGGCAACCATAGTGTCATACAGCGCGCGATCCTCGCGGTCGTTCGTGCTAAACCTCTCGGTCGTCAGAACCGAGATGCCAAAGCCGCTTAGGATCGAGCCGCGCCAGCTATAGCGGCTGCGGGCGTATTTCTTCAGGTCGCGATTGATGCGGCGCAGCTGGATGCCGTCGGCTGATGCGGCGCGTTGGTCCTCGTACCAGTTCGACACATCGCGGGCGTCAGACCGCTTCCAGCCGCTGCTCGCCGCCAGCTCGTAATGCACCTCTTCGCCGAAGACGGTTTCTGTGACGACGCGGCGGTAGACCGGCAAATCGACGTGATAACCCTTCTCATAGAAGACGCGCACGCAGTTTGATCGCACCTCAGGCGCACGCTTGAACTTGCCGTCGTCGACCGCATCGCGCACCATCCATCGCACCTGTAGAGACGTCATCTCGGCCCCGCGATCACCGACCAGATCCTTCTTGTGGAAATAGACCCCGTCATCGATGTCATAGTCGTTGTCTGGGTCGCGGCACATCGTCTTCATGGCGTAGCTGCCCTGTTTGACGAACTCGATCGGCTTGGGCTTGCCGGCCTTCTCCAGCCCGTTCCGCAGCCGCGTCCGGTTGGAGTTGCGTCGGTCGCGCATTGCATCCTGCTCGCTCTTGGGCAGAGTCACATTCTGGTCGTGGTAGGCACGAACATCTTTGGCACAGTCGAACATCACCTATCCTTTCTACATATCGGTGGAAGCGGGACGCCAGACGGCACCGGTGGTCGGCATCGCTGGTAGATCGAACATGAGTTGGCGAATCATGCGCCCGTCGGCGCTGTTGGGATCATCGCAAGTGCTCTTGGTCAGATCGGCGTCGGTGTGCGCCTGGCTGACCAGCCGATCCATCGCCTCTGGCCGAGTGTCGTCGAGGGCGAGGTACGGCATCATACTTGCCGGCACCGGCTTGTTGGGAAAGCGCACGCGCTGGATCGAGCGACCGCAGTTGCTAATGGCGTTCGTCAACAGCCTCGCCATGTGATCGAAGGCAAACTCCTGCGCCGAGATGCTAAGAGGCGCGACGTCAGCGCCGAGCGACCAGTCGAGCATGGAGCGGTGCGCGCTCTCTGCGTCGAGGTGATCACCCTCGGGGCGCGGACATGTTCCGAGTGAGTAGATCTCGATCGGACGATCGGGCGGCGCCACCGTCAGCGCGTCGACGAGCCCGACCATAATCGGATTATTGGCCCAAAGCCCCCCATCGGCGAACACCTGCTTGGGTCCGTCCGGCGCGTTCGGGTCATCGATGGCGGCGAGCGAGCGGTAGATTGGCGCGGCGCTCGTCGCCATGCAAACGTCCACCAACGGATAGCGATCGTCGCGCACCCCGCTCTTGGGAGTTTTCTTGAAGACCCAGGCGCGGTGTTCGCTCATCAGCACGGTCGGGATTGCTAGCGAGATGCCGCGACCTTCGAACACGTCCGTCATAGTGATGTCGTCGAGCACGCCGCGCAGCGCCTTACGCAGCGCCTCGTCGCCCCCGCGCACGAAACGTGCGCCTTGGCTCGCTCGGTAGATCGCACTCCGCTTCCCCGTGATCCGATGCGGGAAAATCTTGGGGCCGTGATCGCGATAAAGCGCCACCACTTCCGTCATCGGGCGCCCAACGGCCAGCGCGCAGCCGACAATCGCGCCGGTGCTGGTACCGGTGATCAAGTCGAAACCGCGTCCCAGATCGAGGGCAGATTCGCCGCGAATGCGCGCGAACTGATCAGTCAGGCGCGCAAGAAACGCGGCCGTATAAATGCCCCGCATCCCTCCGCCGTCCAAGCTGAGCACGCGATATGGTCGCTCAGCGCCGTACTGTCTTTCGCCGTTCCCCATTTACACGATGCTTCCTTTGTAACGACCTAGTTGCCCTATCCCCGTGCCGGAGCCTGCGTGCCTCCGAGGTGCCCAGTCAGCCCTTCGGCGGGAAGGGGTCGTTGCCGTACGAATTGGCGTCGCGGATGCGACCGTCCGGTCGGTGAATGATGACTTCGCCGCGTTCGCGAACGGCGGTGCCACGCGCGGCCTGCGTTGCATCTGCTTGGGTGCTGTGGGTCGACCCCACGCGGGTGGCGCCTTCACGACGCGTGGCCCATCCCGAGCCGTGGGGCACTACGTGAATCCTTTTCGACATTGTTGATCCTTTGATTCATTCTGGGCACCGCGCCCTCGCGAAGTAGATCGTTCAGTTTGCCCGATATGTCAAGTCATGAGCACGTTACTATGTTTGTATAAAGCACACTTTGTTTGCGACGTTGACATCCTTGAGAACGCAGCGCAAACAGCGGCCATGGCAAGCGAAGCGCTCTACAAGGCTTTTGGCAGTGCGGTCTCGACCCGCAGGAAGGCGCTTGGCCTCACCCAAGCGGAACTAGCTGGGAAGGTGAAGATGTCGCGTGCGTCGATCGCCAATATCGAGAGCGGCAGGCAGAACATCCTGCTGCATCACGTTTACGCGCTCGCCGCCGCACTCGATTTTTCCAAGGTGGCGGAACTCCTGCCGCCGACGCCGCAAAAGCCTTTAGGGGATGGACTGAAGATGATGCTTTCCAATCAGCAGACGCTTTCGCAACACGCTGAAGCACAAGTCGCCGACCTGATCACAACCGCGTTGCAGCCTCGACGCGGTAAGGCCTGATTATGGCGGATGCGGATTTTGATCGGGCGCGTGCATCTGCGCGTTCGATCCTCGAGGAGTTTGGCGTATCGACGCCACCAGTCCCGATCGAACGAATAATTAAATCGCGGAAAATCGTTCTTCAGTATGCACCGCTCGACGAGGACCTCTCGGGCATGGCGTACATCAAAGATGGTGTCGGTATCATCGGAGTTAACGCGCTGCATCATCCGAACCGACAGCGGTTCTCGGCGGCTCATGAGCTAGCACATCACATACTCCATGCCCCTGCGATCAGCCAAGCCGTGCATGTCGATAAGGGGATTCGCGTCCTATTCCGTAACGATGTGTCAGCGCTGGGGACTGAGCCGATGGAAATCGAGGCCAACGCGTTCGCTTCAGAGCTTCTGATCCCCGGCAATCTCTTGGCTGTTGCGTTGGAAGGCGGTGGCGTCGATCTAGAGGACGAGGCAGCGATCGAAGCGTTGGCCCGTCGGTTCAGAGTGAGCGCGGCTGCCATGCGCTTTCGGCTAACTCGTTGGTAGCGCGCCTTGAGCTTCGTATTCTTCGATACAGAGACGACGGGGCTCAAGCGCGGGTTCGATCAGATAATCCATTTCGCGGCTGTTCGCACCGACGGAGACCTGAATGAATTAGGGCGCTTCGAAGCGCGCTCGCGCCTCCAGCCCCATGTGCTACCCCATCCCTCGGCATTGCGGACGAACGGGTTGCCGATCGATTGGCTGACGGACACGAACCTGCCGTCGCACTACTCGATGGTTAGCGACATTCGTCGAAACCTTATGGCTTGGAGTCCGGCCGTATTCA
Organism: Porphyrobacter sp. MBR-155; assembly: GCF_040547625.1. Lineage (NCBI taxonomy): Bacteria > Pseudomonadati > Pseudomonadota > Alphaproteobacteria > Sphingomonadales > Erythrobacteraceae > Porphyrobacter > Porphyrobacter sp. MBR-155. The sequence continues at coordinate 39,076 of NZ_JBEPQB010000004.1, read as the reverse complement.
TCGGCTTTAATTCGATCCGCTTCGACGAGGAGATGCTGCGCAATGCACTCTTTCAATGCCTCTACCCTCCCTATTTAACAAGCTATCACCGCAACTGCAGGGCCGATGCGCTCAGCCTGATGATGGCCGCTGATGCGGTCTCGCCAGCGCAGCTCGTTGTGCCAATCAACGATGGGGGCCGAAGGACATTTCGATTGCAACACTTGGCAGCGGCGAATGGAGTCGCTCATCCTCGAGCGCATGACGCGATGTCAGATGTGCTTGCGACGGTCGAGCTCTGCCGACTGGTTCGGCAACGGTCTCCGGAGCTTTGGCAACGGTTCGTGCGGTTTTCGAACAAGGCAACTGTTTCGGATTTCGTCGACACCGAAGATGGTTTCGTGCTGACGGAGTTCTATGGCGGACAGGCTTATCACGCGCCGGTTGTATGTATCGGTGTTGACCCTGACCAAGCAAACGGCCGAATTTGCCTCAACCTCAATGAAGACATAGACTATCTTGCTGCGATGGGCGATTTCGAGCTTCAGGCCCACCTCACGCAAAAGCCCAGTCCGATTCGTCGCTTCAGGGTCAATGCGGCACCCACGCTGACCGCTTTCTTCGATGCTCCCGAACATATGTTGGATGGTGGTTCGATTGGCCTCATTGAAGGCCAGGCCCGGCGCGTAAAGGCTGACTCGCATCTACGTGCAAGGCTTGTCGCGGCTTACAACGCTGTTCGCGAGCCGTTTCCTCTCTCGCCTCATCTGGAGGAGCGAATTTACGACGGCTTCCCCGGGCCAGAAGACGAGGGACGCATGAACGCTTTTCACCAAGCATTATGGCCGGATCGCCTCGAAATCGCACAAGGCTTAGAAGACGAGCGTCTGCGGTGGTTTGGCTTACGCCTGATATACTCCGAAGCGCGAAGCGTTCTTCCCGCAACGGTTAGAGGCGAAATAGAGCTCCGCTTGGTAAATCAATTGGCGGGAGATGGATCCGGCTGTCTCACATACGAGCTTGCTCTAACGGAAGCGAAGAAGTTAATTGAGGAAGGAGCAGATCACGACGGCCTTCTCACTCGCTATCGCAACTACTTGCAGGATCGTAGCGCACGGGCTGCCACTTTGGTGGCGCAGATGGGGTTTTGAATTTTTTCCTCCCGCAATATTGCGCGTCTGTGGATCATGCAGTCGCAAAGGTTGGGTGGAGGCAGTCTTCACATCAACCATCATTCAACGACCACTAGTCGATCCTCGACGTCATAGATCGGCTTGTCTTCGAAAGTCCCATTTGCATCATCTTGCGAGAGCTGGGTGTATGGCAGCCTTTACTAGGCTAAAAAGAAGCAGGGTTTACGGCATGTAAGGGGGGCGCTTCCTATTCAGTCATTGCTTGGCAAATCGACGATACGAAAAACAGCCCCTGAGCCGGCTTCACGCACGAGGTCGACGCTCTCGCCGTCCCAGTGATAGTCGAGGTGCCGCCCCTGGACGGGATTTGACGCGCAGTCCGGGTAGAAGAGTGCAACGCATTCCCCGCTAGGATGCCGAATGCTCGGGTAGGCGATCCCGTCCGATCCCGCGCCCCTGAGTTGGTGCGCGAGCGCTTGGGACGCAGCATAGCTGTCGGCATTGAGCGCCGGAACTGGCTCACCCACCAAATGTCGGAGGTCATGCAGGTCTGCATCAACTAACATGACGATTTCGCGGAACTGGGAGGTCCAACCAGGGGCTTCCTTGGTCCGCGCCATGAAGCGGGCATGGTGGTAGATTTTCTCGAACAGCGCGGTCTCGAACCGGTCGGCAACGTAGAGAACGCCGTAGCTGCCATCGGTAAAGCGGCTTGGCCTGTCGGTGCTGACGTGGGTGAATGGCGCCATAAGGTAGGAGGCCCCCGCCCCTCCCGCGCGCCGGTCGACCGGGACCAGGTCGAGATTGCCAATCGTCGTCATGATGCGGGGATTGGTCTTCTGCTCTGCCGCAATCAGCAGCGGCCAGTCAGCTGGATCAGCGATATCTTCGAACAGATCGATTGGCGGAAAGGCGCTCCGGATGATCCGAACAGCGCCCCTCCACTCAACTCGAGAAACCGGGATATCCGCCGTTCCGCTCACCAGCCACCGCGTGTCGCGTCGAGGTAGCGACGCACCCGCATAAGGTCGGTTAGCTCGCCTCCCATCATCACGTCGAGCGCACTGGCTCCGCCGAACGCTTCATTTGCCGCTCTTATCCAAGCATACCCGCGGGTCGCCTCCGAGAAGATGATCCGAAGCGCCTTGTGAATGCCCATGAGGTTGGAGAGACGCGCACGCCCGTCGCGCGAAATACGCCCGGGCCCTTCCGCCTTCCAGCGGCGATAGGAGCGAACTGGCATGTCGAGCAGGGTTGCAGCCTGCTCGTCGGTCAGTTCCCATTTGCCAAACAGATTGAGGACCGCCCGAAACATGGCAGCTGCCTCGTCTTGCGTAATCGGATCGGGCCGGAAGGCGGTAACGGCAGTATCAACGGGTTGCAGAGCCAGCATGGCATTTCTCCATATGGCAGCATATATTCTGAATGATGCCATTTGGCAAGGAGCTATACCGATAATGCCAGTCTGGCAATCACGCTCGCTGCGCCATCGATCGGCACAAAAAGCCGGGTCTGGTAGCGGATGATTTCCGTGAAGCACCCTTGGGCCTTGTACCAGTCGAGGCGGGCGGCGCTCCAACCAGCGAGTTCAAGTCGCTGCGAACCATTGACCAGACTGCGTTTGACCATAAGCTGCTCACGGCCAGCGATTTCCATGGCTCGGCCCGTCGCGAGGACGGTCTGGACGATGTCATCAGCGGAGAGCGTTTGCTCGCGTTCGAGGCCGAGGGCCAGGCAGAGGTCCGAAACACAATGGACAGGAACCTCACGGCCGAGCAACGAGCGACCATCCGCCGCCGAGATACGGCTCACCCTCACGAAGTCCGAAGGGAGCTTGTCCCAGACCGGGAGCAGGAGACCCGTCGCAAGATACAAACGTTCGCGCTTGTGGCTCGTCCTCGCCTCTTCCACCTCGGCGGCCCACGCCTCGCGGAAAGCGCCGATGGCAATGTCCTCCCAGCTGCTCTCAGCCAACTGATCTTCGGTGATGTGACCGCGCCCCAGCGGACGCAGCAATTCGAAGCGGGTCACGCGCGTACCGTCATCGGCAAGAATACTGCGGGCGGGCACAAGAAGGGCGACCCGACCAGAGCGAGCGTTCCGAACCGGCCGCTGCCGCTGGCCGGTGAGGCCGTGAACCTCCTCGAGCCGCTTGAGCGTGAGCGGCTTCAAAGCTCTAGCGATTTCCAGTTCGAGCAGATGAGTGGTGGCGCCCGAGGCCGGATCGGTGCGCAGCAAAGTGTCAGACAAGACCGTGAAGTCCTCGACCGCAATGGTCTCAAGGCCAAGATCGAGTGTCCCAGCCTGACGGGCGGCATCGATGCGCGCTTCGACCAGCCCCATGAACTCGTCAAAGATCGCGTTCTGTAGGGCGATAGGCAGCGCGAGGATACGATTGAGCCACCGCTGGATCGACGGCAGGTCATCGTCCATTGAACCATCAGGTGCTTCGACCCTTAGGCCCGTAAGCTCTTGAAAGCGCCCAAGGCTGACCGCCTCGAGCTTTCTGGTGAACAAGAGGCCGAACCAGCGATGGAGCGCTTCCTTTGCGTAAATGCTTTCGAGATTGTCGGCCGGATCGAACAGATTCTGTCCGCCGGTCTGGCGCTGCCCACGCGTCAAGGCACCGAGGCTGTCGAGCCGCCGTGCGATCGTCGAGATGAACCGGCGTTCGCCGCGCACATCGGTGGTCACCGGCCTGAACAGCGGAGCCGATGCCTGATTGGTGCGATTGGTCCGTCCAAGCCCCTGGATTGCGGCGTCAGCCCGCCAGCCCGGCTCGAGCAGGAAATGAACTCGGCGGGCCTGGTTCTTGGCCGCGAAATCGGCATGGTAGCTACGCCCCGTCCCCCCGGCATCGGAGAACACCAGGATGCGCTTGGCACCGTCCATGAAAGCCTGCGTTTCAGCGACGTTGGCACGCGGCGAACGGGATTGGAGTTTCTGACGACCATCGCGGCCAACGATGAGCCGGCGCGTGCGGCCAGTGACTTCGGCCACTTGGTCGACGCCAAAGCGTTCGATGACGGCGTCGAGCGCTGTCGCGATCGGTGGAAGGGCACAAAGCTGCTCGATCATCCGGTCGCGCGCGGCAAGCGCAGAGCGGCACAGTACCGGCGCGCCGTTTTCGTCGCTCATCGGCTCGGAGCGAGGATGGCCGTTTTCGTCAGTGAAGACAGCCATTAGGCGGACGGGAAAGCTCTTGGCGAGATAGTCGATCACATATTCTCGCGGGGATAGATCGATCTCCAGCGCTTCGCGTTCCTCGTCCGAGAGGTCAGCGAGCCGGCGGTTGAGCATGGCTTCTGCCGTCGAGACCAGCTGGACGACCACAGCGTAACCATCGGCAATAGCCGTATCGATCGCAGGCAGCAGGCTGGGGAGCTTCATCGACAGAAGGAGCTGCGCGAAGAAGCGCTGCTTGGTTCCCTCGAAGATCGACAGCGCTGCGGACTTGGCACCCGAGTTGAGGGTCCCGCCGGTCTCGCTGTCGACAATCCGCGTGGCCTCCAGCGCTTCGCGCAGGTTGGCGTGGATGATCGCCCAAGCCTCGGCATAGGCATCGTAGACCGCGATCTGATCCTCGGTCAGGCAATGCTCGAGGATTTCATATTCGACACCCGCGAAAGAGAGTGCACGCGCGGTATATAGGCCCAGCGACTTGAGATCTCGCGCGACCAGTTCCATCGCGGCGATGCCGCCGTCGCGAATGTCTGCAACGAAAGCCTCGCGATTGGCAAAGGCGGTCTCCGGCCCCCAGAGCCCGAGGCGCGTCGCATAGGCGAGGTTGTTAACGTCGGACGCTCCGGTTGCCGAGGCATAGAGCACGCGCGCTCGCGGCAGGAGGTTTTGCAAGCGGACTCCAGCTATGCCCTGCTCTGAGCCTTTGACCTTGCCCCGCGATCCTTCACCGCCGGCTGCGTTGGCCATGGCGTGCGCTTCGTCGAACACGATGACACCGTCGAAATCCTCACCAGCCCAGGCGAGGATCTGGTCGAGCCGGGTTGCGTCGCTCCGACCCGAACGCAGCGTCGGATAGGTCACGAAGAGGATCCCGTCGCGCATAGCGATGGGGGTGCCGAGTTTCCAGGACGCCAGCGGCTGGATGTCGATTGGGAGACCGCCAAGGGCGGCCCAGTCGCGGCGTGCGTCTTCGAGCAACGCCTCGTTCTTCGAAATCCAGATATGGCGGCGTTCCCCGCGCACCCAGCGGTCGAGAATGACGCTCGCAACCTGACGGCCCTTCCCGGCACCTGTTCCGTCCCCGAGGAAATATCCCAGTCGGTAGGTCTGGCCTTCCGCAGATGCCTTGAGTGAACAGCCCTTGTCCTCGGGTTCGAACCGGCCGGGCAGATCGCGCGCATGGGCGCTTGCAGCGTAGATGAGTGTCTCTGCCTGGGCAGCCGATAGCAGTCCCTTGGCAATCAGCCCGTCGGGCAGCTGGGGCACAGCTTCGGGAATTGGTGCAGCGATCGACCCCATAGCGACGGACTCAACGAGAGGCGTGGGATGCCCGGCAGCGTCATCAATCACGATCCTGCTCGGGCGATAGGGCAGATAGTGGCCGACCTGAGGGGCGAGCGGCGCAGGGGTTTCAAGCGACTGGTAGGTGAGCGACCCGATGGCAGAGGCTGAAGGAGTGATCCTGGCTGGTGTAGGCAGCGGCCTGCGCGGCGCGGCCACCAGACGAAATGGAGCACGAGCCGGAAGGCTAGATTTCTCGGGAGCGGCCTCCAGGCTGGCGCGAGCCGGTAAAGCATCGACAAGATAGGCCAGCTGGCGCAAGTCGTCCGTGCGGATAGCGACAGGCTCGTTGCCGCCTTCCACCTTGTCGAGAACCAGAAGCCGCGTGGTGATCCCGGTGCCGCTCTTGATGAATGCGCGTTCGACTGCGGCATTGAGCCGCAGCGCAACTGGCCCCTTCACGCCGGCTAGAAACCTCCCGCAGTCGAACCATTCGGGCATGATCGCGACAAGTCGACCACCGGGGGCAAGCCGGTTCCACGCGGAGCGCAGATGCCTTGCCCCTGTGCGACCATCGTGGCCCCGTTCGATTCCGTGAGAATAGGGCGGGTTCATGAGCACGACGCTCGGGACGACGGCTACATCGAGCAGCTCATCGATCAATTCGGCGTCGTGTCCGGTCACACGGGCAGCCGGGAATTGGGCGCTCAGGCAATCGCGACGCAGCGGCGAAATCTCGTTGAGGGCAAGGCGCGTCTCGGCTTTGTTGGCCCAGACTGCGAGCATCCCTGTTCCGGCCGACGGTTCCAGCACAAGCTCGCCGGTTGCCAGCGCGCAAGCCCGGGCAGCGAGCCAGGCAAGGTGCGGCGGCGTTGCGAACTGCTGCCATTCGATCTGCTCGTCGCTGCGGTTGGTCTGGGTCGGAAGTCGTGCATCGAGGGAGCATAAGAACTGTTCCGCCTCGTCGATCGGGGTTGAGAGCTGGATTTGATCGAACGCTTGCAGGTATTGAACCTGTGCCAGCTCGAGCGCTGCGTGAGCGTCACGAACTGACCAACGCCCGAGAGCATCGCTGCCACCGAAGTGCTCAGTCATGATACGCGTTACGTCGCCGCGTGATAGCGCGCGGCCTGCGGCAAGCTCAGAAGTCATGGTCTGAGCCGCCATCACAACGACTGGCGGTGACGGTGGATCGAAAGCGAAAGCGAGGGAAGAGTTGGACATGGTAACCTCCTGACGAGGTCCTGCGGCGGGCAGGCCTCAATCAGTCGAAGGCCCCCTCCCCTCTGCCCGATGGATCAGGTTTTCGGGCAAGCCGGGACTTTAGCTCATCGTTCCAGTCAAAACCGGGTGAGGCTGGCGCTCGTAAATGTATGACACGATTGGGCGCAGCGTAGGCCTTCAGCGCTCGCTGCTCCGCAAGAGCGCCCCCGGCGTCATTGTCGATAAACAAGTAGAGCTCGCGCACGCTCTCCGGGATCGCAACAAGACCGAAACGCTCGTTCCCAAGTGTTGCCCAGCACGGGATCCCGAACAACTGCATTGCGGAAAGTGCGCTCTCGATACCTTCGGCGAGCCCCAGACGCCCCTGCACTGGAGTCGCAATCCTGACAGCACCACAGCCAAGGCTGCCCAGCGCGCGCTTCGGCCGCTCGAAGCCGACCAGCTTGCCGCTGGGCAGGTCGAGAAATGTCCTGTGTATTGCGAGTATGCCAATGTCAGTCGTGACCGCCGCCAACATCGCAGGGAGAAATTGGACCGCCCCGCGCGGCCCAAGCGGCGTACGTTCCAGGTAACGGAACTGGTCTGATGCGCGCTGGAGACCGCGCTGCACGAGGTATCTTTCGGCAGGGCTGCCGGAGATCGCCGTCGCCGAGTGCCACAAACGCCGTGCGTTGGAATTGAAGTCTCTTTTTTCCTGCGGATCAGCGGCCACCGCGCCAGAACCATCGAACAGGTCACGGCTGCGAACACCCTGGCGGTCCAGTGCCACGATGACATCCTCGTTCGAGCATCCCGCAAAGCAATGAAACAGGATCGCTTTCCGACCCAGTGTCACGCTCAGCGAGGGAGTGCGGTCGTCGTGTGCCGGGCAGCAGCACATGCCTTTGCCATGACGCCATGTTCCGTTGAGGCGTTCGACAATCGTGCGGGCACGGCGTTCGAGTTGATGAGCATTCTTTAGCTGGGGCATCGACCTACTCCGATAGAGGTGCCGTCCCCGTGCAGCCTCCGCTCTGCACCAGCGCCAAACCATTTTCCTACGCTCTATGTTCTTTATATGTTCTCACGCGATTCGACTACAGAAAGATCGAGAGATGATGAAAAGAGCTCTACTGTTGGGTGGCATTGCCATCGCATCAGCCATGCCTGCAAATGCCGAGGAATTGCCGATGCCAGCATTAGTTGACGTCCCCGCCAGGTATTCCGACGGCATCAGGATTGCCGAAGCATCAAACGGCTTCCAGCTGGTCGAGCATGGGCTCTGGCAATCCGTGCAGGTCGCCCCAGCACCGAGCGTGACCGTGGCAGACAATAGCTGGGTCAACCTGCCATCTGAATCCGAGCGCAAGGAGAAAACTGGCCCATCCGGGTTCCGACGGGCGAGCTACCTGCCCCACATATATGCGGCAGAAGCTAAGTATTCTTTGCCCACTGGCCTGCTCGACGCACTCGTTTGGACCGAGTCCCGCTACAATCCGCTCGCCGTCAGCCCAGCAGGCGCCGCTGGCCTTGGTCAGCTGATGCCAGCAACCGCACAAGAGCTCGGTGTCTCGAATCGATTTGACCCCATGGCCAATATCTTCGGCGCGGCGCGGTATCTGAGGCAGATGCTCGACAAGTTCGGAGTGGTCCACCTCGCTTTGGCGGCCTATAATGCCGGGCCAGGTGCAGTCGAACGCGCGGGCGGTATACCTCGGAATGGCGAGACGCCCAAATATGTCCGCGATGTGCTTCGCCATTGGCGTTCTTAGCAATCGCTCCAAATTGCCGAGTGCACTTCACGATGAAAGTTCGCCTTTCATCCCAGTTGTCGCGCGTCAGCTAAGGTAAGCAGTTCTCACCCGGCCTTATGTGCCCATGCTTGCCAGACGGTCGTAACTGAGGGAATTGGTGCATCGAAGAGTAAATTCGATGCTCGCAAGCATTCCCGTGACAGGCAAATCTGAAGTATGGCTCTTTCAGCCATTTTCCGGGCTAGCTGTACCCACCCTCACTCCGGCGGCGCAATGTTGCCCGCATCAGCTGCCACACCATTGCAGTAGCGCCCCCACGCTTCCATCAACTTCACCCGCATGCCCGGCTGATCCGGCGTGCCGAGATAGGTTGTGCGCCGATAGGCCGCCTGCACCGCGTCGGGCGTCTTGTGCGCCAGCGCCGCTTCGACCACGGCATCGGGGAAGCCTTCGTTTGCGGCCCAATCGGTGAACGTGGAGCGGAAGCCGTGGACGTGGTAGGGTTCGCACATGTCGCGCATGACCTTGAGCAGCGTCATGTTGGACATCGCCTTGCCGGTCATGCCGGGGAAGACCACCTCGGCTCCTTCAAGGCGCATCGCATCCGCCTTCGCGAGTACCGCCAGAGCCGCGTCCGAGAGCGGCACGATTTGCGCCCTGTTGCGTTTCATATGTTCAGCTGGGATCGTCCAGAGGCGTTGCTCAAGATCGAATTCATACCATGTCGCAAGCCGCACCTCCTGGGAGCGGACGCCCGTCAGAATGAGAAGGTCTAGCGCCAGACGCGTGTAAGTAGGCTTGCGCCGCAAGGCGATCATGAAACCGGGTAACGCGACATAGGGCATGGCCTTGCGGTTTTCCGCCTGCTTCACCTGTCGCGGAAGGCCCCTGCCCGCCTTCAGGCTGCCATTGCCAGAAGGTGCCTCGCGCGAGCGCCAACCCTTGGCATGGGAATAATCGAGCACGGTGCAAATCCGATTGCGCACCTGACGGGCGGTTTCGGGGATTTCCTGCCAGATCGGCGTCAGCACGTTGATGATATCGGGACTGGTGATGCTGCCGGTCGGCTTGTCACCCAGCTTCGGAAAGGCATAGTTCTCGAGACTCGCAAGCCACTGGCGCGCATAAACAGCGCTTTTCCAGCCCGCCTCGTTCTCGGAGTGGTACTGGGTCGCGGCTGCGCGGAATGTCACTTTGGCGGCTGCATCGTCTTTCTTCTCCGCCAGAACATCGCGCTGATCGACCTTGATCGCCCTGCGTAGGTCGGCGGCTTTGTGACGCGCGTCCGCCAGTGTCAGCAGCTTGGCGCTTCCGATGCCGATGTCCCGTCGCTTGCCATCCTGCTGCACGCGAAGATTCCAGTACGCACCGCCGCGTTTATCCACTTTTAGAAAAAGTCCGTCCCCATCCTGATAGGTGCCGGGATTCGCCAAGGCTGCCTTGACCGCAACTGCTGTGAGTTTGCCCATCGATTTACCCCCACATTCTTTACCCCCTCACCGGGGTAGTCAAAGTGTGGGGGTAACCGATTTTACCCCCACATTACCCCCACACTAGGCTCCGGCTGCGTGCAAACGGGAGCGGTTTTGTGCGGATAGATAAGGGCAAATTACCCTAGGAAAACGAGGATTTCCATGGGGTTTTGTGGATGCTTGCGGATAAGGGGGTGGTGGACAGGGCTGGATTCGAACCAGCGTACGCTTGCGCGGGCAGATTTACAGTCTGCTGCCTTTAACCACTCGGCCACCTGTCCACACAGTCCCCTGTTTCGGGGGGCGTTCCTGAGCGCGCTACGCTCTGAAAATGCACAAGCCCGAACCGAGCTCAATGCCGAGAGGCGCCCCTTTGGCGAAGCGGTGCTTGCCTGTCAATGGCCCTGCTGGCAGGGGAGCGCACGCAACATCGCGAGCAAGGAACAAAGATGCCCAAGGAAGAACGCAAACGCGCCCTGAGAGGCCGCGCAGGCCGGATGAAGGGCGGGCGCGGTTCGGGCCGGGCCGGAACCGGGCAGGTGCGCCTGTGGGGCCGCCACGCGGTTGAGGCCGCTTTGAAAAACCCCGAACGCCAGCACCGCAAGCTGTGGGCGACTCGTGAGGGGATCGACAGCCTTGATGGGGAGTTGCCCGAAGGCTTCCCGGTTGAATATGCCGATGTCGCTGATCTGGGGCGGCTGGTAGCGAAGGATGCCCCGCATCAAGGGTTGGTGCTCGAATGCGCCCCGCTCGAAGACCGGTTCCTTGATGAAGTTGCATTGGGAGAGGCTGATCGGCCAATCGTGGTGCTCGATCAGGTGACCGATCCGCACAATGTCGGTGCGATTTTGCGCTCAGCCGCCGCGTTTGGCGCTGCCGCGATCGTCACGCAGGATCGCCATGCCCCGCCCGAAGGCGGCGTGCTGGCCAAGTCCGCCTCGGGCGCGCTGGAGACCGTACCGTGGATCAGAGTGGTCAACCTCGCCCGCGCGCTCGATGAACTGGCCGAAGCTGGGTACTGGCGCATCGGGCTGGCCGGGGAAGCCGAGGCGGTGCTCGCCGAGGTAATGCCAACGGGGCCGCTCGTCATCGTGCTGGGCGCGGAAGGCGAAGGGATGCGGCCCAATATCGCCGGACATTGCGATGTGCTGGCAAAACTGCCGATCTCGTCAGCCATCGAAAGCCTCAATGTGTCGAACGCTGCGGCGATTGCGCTTTATGCGGTCGCCACCCGCAGTTAAAAGGCGCGCACGGGGACTGCGCTGAACGCCAATGAGGGGGACGACTGCCATGACCATATTTTCAAGCATCCGCTTGCGCACAGCAGCCGTGCTAGCGGGGTTTGCGCTCGCATTGTCGGGCTGTTTCATGACGCCGGGCAAGTTTACATCCGAACTGGCACTGACCGGGCCGGACAGTTTCACCTTTAGCTATGATGGCGAGATTTTCTTCCTCACCCTGTCGAAGCTCGCGCAGATGGACGCAGCATCCGGCGGTTCCTTCGTCGCCAACTGTTACGACGATGAAACCTACGAAAGCCGTGATTGCTCCCCTGAAGAAGAAGCCGTGCAGCGTGAGGAATGGGATGCCGCAGCGCAGGAACGCGCCGAACGGCAAAAGATTGAGGCCAAACAGATGGCCGCCATGATGGGTGGTATCGATCCATCCGATCCCAAGGCAGCAGAAGAACTGGTCGCACTTTTAAAGCGCCAGAAGGGCTGGGATCGCGTGGTGCACAAGGGCGACGGGCTGTTCGACATCAGCTACCGCGTGTCGGGCACGCTGGGGCATGATTTCCTGTTCCCGATGATCGAGGACTTTCCTCCGACCAATCCCTTCGTCCAGATGATCCAGCGCAAGGGCGGTCAGGTGCGTATCGATGCACCCGGCTTTGCCGCACAGAATGCCGATGCAGGGATGGGCGCGATGATGGGTATGGGTTCACTCGCCGGTCTGGCTGCGATGGGCGCGAATGAAGGCGCGAAAGACGCCAGCGAGGATGCTGGAACAATGCCAGGGTTCCCGGTGATCGACGGCACCTTCACCGTGCGCACCGCGCCGGGAATGCGCATTCTGGCCAACAATACGGATGAAGGCCCCGATGCAGCAACCGACGGCGGCGAAGTGCTGACCTGGCGCATTACCGCACGCACCACTCAGGCACCCACCGCACTGATCGCCTCTGCGCGCTGATCGGGCGATCCACCAACACAAAACCCCGCCAGCCTTGTCGGCTGACGGGGTTTCCTTTGTCCCTGCTAGCAATGCAATTAGTAAGCCGGCGCGATCAGTTGACCGCGTCTTTCAGCCCCTTGCCAGCCTTGAACTTGGGCTGCGTTGAAGCCTTGATCGGCATTGGCTCGCCCGTGCGCGGATTGCGCCCCATCGATGCCTTGCGCTTGGCCACCGAAAAAGTGCCAAACCCGACAAGCCGAACTTCATCGCCGCCCGCCAGCGCTTTGGTGATCGCGCCGAATACACTTTCGACCGCGTAAGATGCATCGTTTTTAGACAGACCGCTTGCGTCAGCAACAGCGCCGATAAGGTCGTTCTTGTTCATATGGGAACCCCCTTGTTTTTGGATAATCTGGGATAGCTGGGAATCGCTAATTTTAAAGCGCGCAAATTGAGACCGTTTTGCCAAGACTGTCAAAGGCAAATAGCCCGCGAATCACGTCTGGTGGGGAAGTTCTAGCGGCTCAATGCGCGGTTGGCACGTCCGTAGCAGACAGATTTGTTCCTGCGTTGGCAGCGCCCGGCTGGCTCGCAAGGTCATCTGCCTCGGTCCACTCGATCGCCACCGGGGCTTCCACTAGCGCTCGCGCCAGAACCTCGTCGACGTGGCTTACGGGAATGATCTCCAGCCCCGCTTTTACGTTGGCCGGGATTTCTGCAAGATCCTTGACGTTCTCTTCCGGAATAAGGACGGTCTTGATCCCTCCGCGCAGCGCGGCGAGCAGCTTTTCCTTCAATCCGCCAATCGCCAGCACCCGTCCGCGCAGCGTCACCTCGCCGGTCATCGCGACATCGGGACGCACCGCGATGCCGGTCAGCGTCGACACAATCGAGGTCACCATGCCGACCCCAGCGCTCGGCCCATCCTTGGGCACAGCGCCTTCGGGCAGGTGGATATGCACGTTCTTGCGCTGAAACAGGCTCGGCTTGATGCCATAGGCGGGCGCGCGCGCTTTGACGAAGCTGAAGGCCGCCGAAACGCTTTCATTCATCACCTGGCCGAGTTTGCCGGTGGTTTTGACCTCACCCTTGCCCGGGGTGGTGACGCTTTCGATGGTCAGCAATTCGCCGCCCACCGATGTCCACGCCAGACCTGTCACTGCACCAACCTGCGCTTCGTCTTCGCTTACACCGTGCTTGAACTTGCGCACGCCAGAAAACTCACCAAGGTTTTCGGACGTAATGGTGACGCTGGCAGCCTTCTTTTCAAGGATGCGGCGCAGGCTTTTGCGGCACAGCTTGGCAATCTCGCGTTCCAAAGTGCGCACGCCCGCCTCGCGGGTGTAATAGCGGATGAGGTCGCGCAAGCCTTCTTCGGTGAGGATGAATTCGCCATTTTTCAGCCCATGCGCTTCGACCTGCTTGGCGATCAGATGGCGCTGCGCAATCTCCACCTTCTCGTCCTCGGTATAGCCTTCCAACCGGATAATCTCCATCCGGTCGAGAAGTGGCTGCGGCAGATCGAGACTGTTCGCGGTGCACACGAACATGACGTCCGAAAGATCGAGTTCGAGTTCGAGGTAGTGATCCTGGAACTTGCCGTTCTGTTCGGGATCGAGCACTTCAAGCAACGCCGAGGCCGGATCGCCGCGGAAATCCTGTCCCAGCTTGTCGATTTCATCGAGCAGGAAAAGCGGATTGCTCGTCCCGGCCTTTTTGAGGTTGGCAACGATCTTGCCCGGCATCGAGCCAATGTAAGTGCGCCGGTGGCCGCGGATTTCCGCCTCGTCACGCACCCCGCCCAGCGACTGGCGCACGAATTCGCGGCCCGTTGCCCGCGCGATAGATTTGCCCAGCGACGTCTTGCCTACCCCCGGCGGGCCGACAAGGCACAGGATCGGCCCCTTCAGCTTGTTGGTGCGCGCCTGCACGGCGAGGTATTCGACGATGCGATCCTTGACCTTTTCGAGCGCATAGTGATCGGCATCAAGCACGTCCTGCGCCTTGGCGATGTCTTTCTTCAGCTTGGATTTCTTGCCCCATGGCAGGCCGAGCAGCACGTCGAGATAGTTGCGAATCACTGTCGCCTCGGCGCTCATCGGCTGCATCGCACGCAGCTTTTTCAGCTCGGCATGGGCCTTGGCCTTGGCTTCCTTCGATAGCTTGGTCTTTGCGATCTTCTCGGTCAGTTCGGCGATTTCATTGCCGTCTTCACCGTCCCCGCCGCCAAGTTCGCTCTGGATCGCCTTCAACTGTTCGTTGAGGTAATATTCGCGCTGAGTCTTCTCCATCTGGCGCTTCACGCGCCCGCGAATGCGGCGTTCAACCTGCAAGACCGACAATTCGCCTTCCATGAAGGCCATCACCAGTTCGAGCCGCTTCAACGGACTGGTTTCGGTCAGCAGCGATTGCTTGTCGGAAACCTTGGCGCTGATTGCCGCGGCGATGGTATCGGCCAACTGGCCCGCGTCATCAACATCGGACAGGTCTACACCGGCGTCCTCGCCCAGCTTCTTGTTGAGCTTCACATACTCGCCGAACTGTTCGACCACCTGCCGCATCAGCGCGGTGACTTCGCTACCCGAAACTGTGTCGGGATCGATAAGATCGACTTCGGCGGCGACGTGCGAACCTTCATCGACCAGCGCCGAGAGCTTTGCACGGGTCTTACCTTCAACCAGCACACGCACGGTACCATCGGGCAGTTTCAGCAGTTGGAGCACCTGCGCAATCACGCCGACATCATAAAGGTCATCGCCCTCGGGATCATCACAGCCCGGATCAAGCTGAGCAATCAGGACGATGTCCTTGGATGCCGCCATCGCCGCTTCGAGCGCCGCGACCGATTTATCGCGCCCGACGAACAGCGGCACCACCATGCCGGGGAAAACGACTATATCGCGCAACGGGAGGAGAGGGAAAGTCTGAGTCATATTTTTGTGTCCACGGCGGCCGATTGGGCCTGCCTTTGCAGTGAATATGGGTAGCAGGCTCGCGGCCCGCAATGGTGCACGCAGGCTAAGCTGTGGACTCTGGCCGGCACTTTACCCCATGCTGGGCAGGTTGAACCCCGGCGAAGCTCTGGTTTCGGGCCACCAGGAGCCATTGCGCTTTGCCAACCTTTGCGTTTGCTCTCTGATCTTAACCCATGCCGGGCAGGTTGAACCCCGGCGGCAGGCCCATTGAACCTTGCATCTCGCGCATTTGCTGTTCGGACACCCGGTCGGCCCGGTCACGCGCGTCGTTAAAGGCGGCGGCAACCAGGTCTTCGAGGATCTGCTTGTCATCCGGTTTCATCAGGCTGTCGTCAATCACCACACCGAGAATGCGGCCCTTGGCGCTGGCACGAACTTTCACCAATCCGCCGCCAGCGGTACCCTCAACCTCGATGCTGTCGAGCTTGACCTGCATTTCGCTCATTTGCTTCTGGATCGTTTCTGCGGCTTGCTGCGCAGCCTGCATCATTTCTTCCATCGATTTCATTGGGAAAGTCTCCTTAATTCCAAGGGGGGCTGGCCGAAGCTGCGGCAAGGTTGCCTTCTACGCCAAGCAACTCAGCCTCGGGGAAGGCTTCAAACGCGGCCTTGACCAGCGGATCGGCGCGGACGCGTTCATCGGCGGCGCGCGCTTCTGCTTCGATGGTCTCACGCAAACTGGGCTGCGCCGTGCCAGTCCCGCGCTCGACCAGCCAACGTTTGCCCGTCACCTTGAACAATGCATCGCGGATTTCGGGCGCGGGATCATCGGGAAAATTGTCAGCCTGTTCGAACATTACCTGCTCAGGCGCCAACTCAATTACCCGCACCCGGCTGCGCATCACTTCGGCAACATGCAGCATCCCGGCACGATCAACCTCGCTGACCAGTGCGGCCCAATCGAGCGTCGATACAGCGGCGTGCGGTGCAGCAGGCGTATCATCTTGTGCGGCTGAAACAGCAGGTGCAGCAATCGCATTTGCCGCCAATTCTTCAATCCGCTTCGCCAGCTTGCCCGGATCGGGCATCTGGCCTGCGTGGAGGATGCGCAGCAAGGCCATTTGCAGCGATACCAGCGGATCGGGCGCGGTGCGCACTTCGTCATGGCCTTTGAGCAGCAATTGCCACAATCGGTGCAGTTCGGCCGCGCCCAAGCGGGCCGCGAAATCAGCCAGCGCCGCGCGCTCTTCCTCGGCCGGGGCATCAGGCTCCCCGCCAGACACCTGCGCCAGCGTGACCCGATGCGTCAGATCCATCAACGCGCGGATCAGCGCCAGCGGCTCCACCCCCAGCGCGTATTGCTCGTCGACTGCGGCGAGCAGCGCTTTGGCGTCACCTTCGAGCAGGTGGCCGAGCAAGCGGCGCTGCGCGCTTTTGTCCGCCAGCCCCAGCATATCACGCACCCGCGCGGCAGTGACCTTGCCCTCCCCGTCGAGGTCGGCATGGGCAATCGCCTGATCGAGGATCGAAAGCCCATCGCGCACCGATCCTTCAGCGGCAGCGGCAATGATCCGCAGGCCTTCATCCTCTGCCGCGATCCCTTCCAATCCGCACACTTTGGCAAAATGCCCTGCCAACATTGGCGCGGGGATACGGCGCAGGTCAAACCGCTGCGTGCGGCTGAGCACCGTGACCGGCAGCTTATCGACCTCAGTCGTGGCAAACAGGAACTTCACATGCGGCGGCGGTTCTTCAAGTGTCTTCAGCAAGGCATTGAATGCATTGCGCGACAGCATGTGAACTTCGTCGATAATGTAGATTTTGTAGCGCGCCGAAACCGCAGCGTAGCGCACCTGTTCGATGATCTCGCGCACGTCATCGACCCCGGTGTTCGATGCCGCGTCCATCTCGATCACGTCGATATGGCGGCCTTCGGCAATCGCAACGCAGGCCTCACACACACCGCAAGGATCAATCGTCGGCCCGCCCTGCCCATCCGGCCCAACGCAGTTCAGCGCCTTGGCGATCAGCCGCGCAGTCGAGGTTTTGCCGACCCCCCTTACCCCGGTCATCAGAAACGCATGGGCCAACCTGTCGCGCGCGATAGCGTTGGCAAGGGTGCGCACCATCGCTTCCTGTCCGATCAGTTCGGAAAAGGTCTGCGGGCGATATTTGCGCGCCAGCACCCGATAGGGCTGATTGGTTGCGGCAGGGGCTGGTTTGGCCGGCTGAGCCGCAGGAGCGGCCTCCTGCGTGGGCGCGGGTTCGCCGAACAGCGCATTCTGCCCCGCTGCCTCCAGCTCTGCTGCTGTTGGGCCAGTGGTATCTTCAGGCAGATCTGGATCGGAATCGCTCATGGCACAAAGCTAGGCGCTTGGGCCGCGTTTGTCATGCTGCGCATGGCAGTGATAATGGTGGAAAAGGAGCCGAGCGACCCGCCGCAATTCACCTGGGCTGCTTCCTTCCGGACCTGACCCGGTGAGCGAACGCAAACGTCCACCCGACTCCCGAACGCGCATATGGCGGCGCTTTGGGAAAAAATCAACTCAGCGAAAATTATCCGCGTAGGCTTGCAGCTTAAGCCGCTTGGGCGGGCTTGCGTGGATGCGCGCGGTGATGCCGTATTTCTCGGCATAGGCCTTGGCCGCATCCTTGCTGGGAAAGGTCATTCGCACCTGCGATTGGGTATCGCTGCTGCCGGTCCAGCCCATCAATGGATCGGCAAAGCGGGCTTCGGACGGAGCGAATTCGATCACCCATTCATCAGTATGGGCCTTACCCGATTGCATCGCGTGCTTGGGCTGCTGGTAAATACGTGCGGTCATGCATGTCCCTTAGAACACGAATCGGTTCGATTAAACGCATTTTTGGTCTTGAGGCTCGGCTTTTCCAGCCATGGTTGATCGGGCCAGCGATGCCGGGGATAGCGGCCTTTCATGTCCTTGACGACATCAGCCCAGCTACCGCGCCAGAAACCGGGCAGATCACGGGTCGACTGGATCGGACGGCCTGCCGGGCTGGTGAGTTTGAGCAGCAGCGGCGTGGCACCAACTATCGGCTGCGCATCCAGCCCGAAAAGCGCCTGCACCCGCACTTCGACACTCGGCGCATCATCGCCTGCGTAGTCGATCGCGTGGCGCGTATCGGCAGGCGTGGTGAAATGGGTGGGAGCGGCACGGTCAAGCGCCTGACGCTGGTTCCAGTCGAGTAGGCCCAGCGCTGCCTCGCATAAGCGATGCGGCGCAAGGTCGAGATCGCGCCTCCCGGCGAGCAGCGGGGCGAGCCACTCCTGCGCCCGTTCACCCAGCGCGTCGGCCGAAAGCGCCTCCACGCCGGCAAATTGTGCGCGGGCCAGAAAACCGGCGGGGAGGATATCCCCCAGTCGCTCAACAGCTTTCTCCACAAGGATATCCACACACAGCGCAGTGTCAGGCGCAGGTTCGGGCACGCTGGCGAGCACAATCGCGCCGAGCCGCCGTTCACGCCGGGCCTCAACCCGATCCTTATCATTATTCCAGCGAGTTATAATGCGTTCCTGCATTGCTTTAGTAAACAGCACCGGCACGCGTTCGGGTGCAAGCTGCGCCCCGGCGGTGATGCGCGCACCCTTGGCCTCACCCTGGGCATCGCCAATCACGATCCATTCCGCCCGCGCCAGCGGCGATACGGGATCGAGCCGGTATCCACGCCCCCCTGCGCTCAGCCAGTATTCGCCCGAAGCATCGCGCCGCCGGGCGACGAAATCGGGGCGGGCAAGCGCGAGGCATTCCGCAGCATCAATGGCAAGCGTGTGCTCCATTGCCCCAGCAAGTTTGAGTGCCTGCCCGGCCCACCCCTGCGCAATGCGCTGCGCCGAAACGGCGCGCGGCGCACGGTCGCCGCGCCAGCGCGCAAGCCGCTGCATCAGGTCTTCGCCGCGCCCGCCCAGCCCGCGTTCCTGCAACAGCATCACCAGTCGAGCCGCATCCTCGCCGTGGCCTGCGCACGCACCTCGCAGTACCACTGCCGCCTGATCGGGTGCCATAGGCAGCGCGGACAGTGCTTCACCCATAGGCGTAATCCGCCCTGCCCCATCAAGCGCGCCCAGCGCCTCAAGCGCCGCCCGCGCCGCGCTTACCGAGGCCTCAGGCGGGGTATCGAGCCATGCCAGATCAGCGGGGTCGCTCGTCCCCCATTTCGCCAGCCGCAACAGCAGCGGGGCAAGGTCAGCCTGGGCGATTTCAGGCGGCGCAAATTCGGGGCGGCCAGCATGGCCCGCCTCT
This sequence comes from Porphyrobacter sp. MBR-155, assembly GCF_040547625.1. Lineage (NCBI taxonomy): Bacteria > Pseudomonadati > Pseudomonadota > Alphaproteobacteria > Sphingomonadales > Erythrobacteraceae > Porphyrobacter > Porphyrobacter sp. MBR-155. The sequence goes on along the minus strand of NZ_JBEPQB010000004.1, from coordinate 19,719 downwards.
TCCCACAACCGATAAGCAACCCCCGGCCCCTGCCGCGCCGCACGCCCGGCGCGTTGGGTCGCTGACGCTTGCGAAGCGCGCCGGGTGACAAGATGCGTGGTGCCCGCCGCCCGATCAAACTCGGCCAGCCGCGCAAGCCCGCTATCGACCACCACGCGGACGCCGTCCAATGTCAGCGATGTTTCGGCAATCGCGCTGGCCAACACGATGCGGCGGCGACCTTGGCTGTCGCGGCGGATAGCGACGCGCTGGGCCGCAGGTTCGATCTGGCCGTGAAGCGAGTGAATCGGCACGTCAGACAGTCGCGCTTCCAGCCGTTCACGCACCCGCACAATCTCGCGCAACCCGGGCAGGAAGGCGAGGATATCGCCCTGCTCTTCGCGCCAAACGGTCAGCACCGCACCTGCCATCCGGTCCTCGATCGCTTGCGCATTGTCGCCGCCAAGCCACTTGATGGTCAGCGGAAAACTCTTGCCCTCACTTGCGATCACAGGCGCGCCTTCGCCCAGCAACCGGCCAAAGCGCGCGCCGTCGATGGTGGCCGACATCACCAGCACCCGCAAATCCTCACGCAGCACGGATCGGGTCTCCAGCGCCAGCGCAAGGCCAAGATCGCTGTCGAGGCTGCGTTCATGCGCCTCGTCAAACAATAGCGCCGATACGCCCGGCAATTCGGGATCATCGACCAACCGGTTCACCAGAATCGCCTCGGTCACGACCAGAATGCGGGTTTTGGTGGATATTTTGCGGTCGAGTCTGGTGATGCAGCCCACCGTTTCCCCAACCGCCTCGCCCAGCATTTCGGCCATGCGTTCGGCGGCAGCGCGGGCGGCAACCCGGCGTGGGCTGGTGATGATGACTTGCCCCGTGCACCAACTCTGCCCGATCAGATCAGGCGCGACCGCAGTGGTTTTGCCCGCCCCCGGCGGCGCGATCAGCACGCCCGCCCCCGGCCCCGCCAAGGCGGCGCGGATTTGGGGCAGGACAGCGTGGATGGGAAGATCGGGGTGCATTACCCCGGGCGGATAGCCCGCTCAGTGCCCGCGCGCGACTGCAAATTGCGCGGCTTCCGCCATTGCCGCACGCGCCTTGCCATCCGGGAAGATCGAAATCGCATCAATCGCCCGGTGCGCGAAGTGGCGCGCGCGTTCGCGGGTGTCTTCAAGCGCATTGTGCTTTGCGATCAGCGCAATCGCATGGGCCAGGTCTTCGTCCGAGGTGCGGTGGCCAATGATCGCTGACTTCCAGAATTGCCGTTCCTGCTCATCGCCGCGCGCGTAGGCGAGGATCACCGGCAGCGTCATCTTTCCCTCACGGAAATCGTCGCCCTGTTCCTTGCCCATCTCGGCAGCATCGGAATCGTAGTCGATCGCATCATCGACCAGCTGGAACGCAACGCCAAGATTGCGGCCATAGGATTCAAGCGCGCGTTCCTGTTCTTCGGAACATTCAGCTACCACGGCGCTGATCTGACTGGCGGCAGAAAACAGCGCGGCGGTCTTGGCACCGATGATGTGCAGGTATTGTTCTTCGCTGGTGTTGATCTGGCGTTGAACCGATAGTTGCGACACTTCGCCTTCCGCAATGATCGCGCTGGCACGGCTGAGAATCGAGAGCACGCGCAAGCTCCCATCCTCGGTCATAAGTTCAAACGCGCGGCTGAACAGAAAATCGCCGACCAGCACGGTTGCCGGATTACCGAAAATGATATTCGCCGCCGCCTTGCCGCGCCTGAGTTCGCTGCCATCAACCACATCATCATGCAGCAGCGTGGCAGTGTGGATGAACTCCACTGCGGCTGCGAGCTTATGGTGGCGGGTGCCCTTGTAGCCGACCAGTTCGGCCCCGGCGAGCGTCAGCATCGGCCGCAACCGCTTGCCCCCGCCCGATATCAGGTGGCCGGCAAGGCGCGGAATCAACGGGATCTCGCTCTGCATCCGGTCAAGGATAACCGCGTTGACGCAATTCATGCCCGCCGCCGTCAGTGACAGCATCGGATCTAGCGTCGGCCGGCTGCGCGGCAAAGGAATGATATCAGCACTCATGCTTTGGCGGCATTAGGGCGGCCTCAGCGTGCTTGGCAAGCGCAGATTTGCTGCTAGTTTCGCGCACGATGCCGCAACAACCGCAACAACCGCAACACCCCACCGCCCCGCCTGCAGAACCCGATCGGGTGCTTGCCGCGTTCCGCAAAAGCATCGACAATATCGATGCTGCGCTGATTCACATTCTGGCGGAACGATTCCGGATCACGCAAGCGGTGGGGGAATACAAGGCGAAGGTGACTTTGCCGCCAGCCGACCCTGATCGCGAAGCGCGCCAGATCGCCCGCTTGCGCAAACTGTCCGAAGACGCCGATCTCGACCCGGAATTTTCCGAGAAATTCCTGCGATTCATCATCGACGAAGTGATCCGCCACCACGAACGCGCGCAGCAGGGTTAAGCCAGATCGAATTTTCTGCCGGTCAAGGCTGCGGCGGCAGCGATTCTTCGACCGGCACAGTATCTGGCGCGGGGCTGTCAGGGATTGAAGCTTCTGCGCCCGCCTCAGGCGCACTGCGGCGGGTGCGATATTCTTCGATCAGCGCGCGGCGCTGCTGCGGGGTCATCTGGCGAAGCCGCACCATCTGTTCGCGCCGGTCCATTGCGCGCTGATCATCGCGCAGCGGACGCACGATATCCTCGCGGGTCAGCGCCTCACCGCTTTCCACCTTGCGCTCAAGCTCGTCACGTCGGGCCTTGATACGTTCGTCAGCGCGCTGCTGCCGAATGGCCTGCACCTCGTTAATCCGCTGGCGTTGAAGAGCCTGTTCCTCTTCGCTCGGCACAGGCAGGCCAGCTGCGCGGCGGCGCTCGATGGCGCGCTCGATGCGCTCGTCTTGCCGTTCGCGGCGGGCTTCGATGCGGCCCTGCCGCACGTCGTCGATCCGGCGAAACGCTTCGTTGAGTTCCTCAGGCGTGTCGATCAGCCCATCAAACACCGCCGGAGCGGTAGCCGGAGAATCGGCGGATTGGGCCGCAATCAACACCGGAGCAGCCGCCTCAGGCTGTTTGCCGGTGATGCTGGCCCACACCCTGTCGGGCGAGGGCACGGCGATATCGAGCCGATCAAGCATTCCGGTCGCAGCAGCCGCGCTGGCGATCGCGCTAAAACCGAACGTGGCAATCGCCAATCGTCGGCCCAGCCGCCAGCCACGTCCGCCACCGCCGCCCGTGCGGCGCAGTTCGGGGGGTGGCGCAGCGCGCGCTTCGGCGGCGGCCAGCACCCGATCGACAAATCCTGCGCTGAGATCGGGCACCGGATAATTATCCAGCCTGCGTGCCAGCGGGCTGCCAGCAATGATGTCGTTGGTGCTCATTGCGCACCTCCTTCCCCGAAAGCTGCATAGGCCTTGCGCAAGGCAGTGCGCGCGCGCAGCAGCAACGATTCAAACGCCTTGATATTCATGTCGAGCGCATCGGCGGCAGCGGCATTGGACAGATCCTCATAATAGGTCAGCACGATCGCGGCACGCTGGCGTTCGGGCAGCGCGGCGATCAGCGCTCGGGCGGAGCGATCACGCGCGCCCGCCTCGATCAGCGCATCGGCGCGGGGTGCGTCATCCTCGCTATCCGGCACCTCGCCAGCAGACATCCGCCGCGCGCGTCGCAGGCGGTCAATCGCGAGATTGGTCACCACGCGGTTGAGCCAGCCACCCAGCCGCAAAGCCGCCGCAGCCTGGCTCCCGACCGGATGGCGCGCGGCAATTTTCGGGGCCTGATCCCACAATCGCAGCATGGCTTCCTGCACCAGATCCTCGGCCTCATGGGCATCGCCAGTCATGCGAAAGGCGATGCGTTGCAGCGTGCTGGCGTAGAGCACGATGGCCTCACGCAGCGCGCCCGGATCGCGCGCCGCCAACCGTGCCGCCAATGCCGCGTCAGAGCCGGAATCAGCGAGCGGTCTGGCACTGGAGGATGGCTCACCGCTGGCGTTCATGACTGCGCGCAAATGGCCCCGGTTGCTTGTGATATTCGTCGTCTGGCTGAGGGTATAACGTCAAGCTTGCGCAAACCCTTCGCGCCCGCTTCAATCGGCGCGCGGCAGGCGCAATTCGACCAGCAGACCGCCCAGATCCTCGCTCGTGCCCAGCCTGACGCTGCCGCCGTAGATTTCCGCGACATCGCGCACGATTGCCAGGCCCAGCCCGGTGCCGGGCTTGTCCGTATCAAGCCGCACCCCGCGATCAAAGATGCGGATACGTTCAGCCTCCGGAATGCCTGGCCCGTCATCCTCCACCCAGATCAGGCACTGCTTCGGATCGCGCGGAGCCTCGTCCTCGTCGGGATCGATAGTCACAAATACGCTGCCGCCGCCATATTTCGCGGCGTTTTCGATCAGATTGCCGAGCAGTTCATCCAGGTCCTGCCGTTCGAGCGCGACAGTGGCCGAACGGCTCCCTGCAATATCAAGGCGGCCATCCGGGTGAAGCCGCTCAACCGCACGGCGCACAGCCTCGGCGCAGCCCATCACATTGGTTTTGGCATGGCCGACAGCGCGGCGGCCGACAGCGCGCGCGCGGGCAAGATGATGATCGACATGGCGCTGCATCGTGCGCGTTTCCCGCATCACCGCCTCGCCCAGATCAGGCGCGCGCGCGGTGGCCGCGTTGGTCAGCACCGTCAACGGCGTCTTGAGCGCGTGCGCGAGATTGCCCGCATGGCGGCGCGCTTCCTCGGCCTGTTTTTCGGAATGTTCGATCAGCGCGTTGAGCTCATCTACCAGCGGCTGCACTTCCAGTGGGAGTGGTTCGGTTATCCGGTTCGCGCCGGTAGTGCGCAGGTTCTGGATTGCCGCACGCACCCGCCTGAGCGGTGATAGGCCGTAACGGATCTGTAGCGTCGCCATCACCAGCAGTCCCAACCCCAGCACCGCAAAGCTCCAGATCAGGATCAGCCGCACACGCCCGACCTGCGTGTCCATCTGCTCAGTCGCGCTGGCCACGGCAAACGTCCAGCGGGTTTCGCTGCCGGGCAGGATCACGGTGCGTTCGGCAATTCGCAGCGGCTCACCGGCGAACTGGTCTGAATTATGGAAATGGGCTTCGCTATCGAAATGCCCGCCCTCGCCAATGGCGCCCTGCAGCTTGAGCGTGCGATCCCACAGACTGCGCGATGCGATCGGTTCGTATTCGCCGCCGCTGATCTGCCAATACAGCCCGCTGCCCGGTTCAAGGAAGCGCTGGTCGCCCAGCGTGCGATAGAACCAGACTTCACCGAAGGGATCGATCTCTGCCGAGGCGATCATCGCGGTGAGAATATATTCAAGCTGTTCGTCGAAATTGGATTCGACCTGGGTGGTCAGCATCCGTTCGAGCGCAACGCCGCCGACCAGCAGCAGCACAAAGATCCAGCCCGCCGCGATAAGCCCCATCCGCCGCGCGAGGCTGGCGAGCGGGGTAGTACTTGGCGGCCCGGTCACGCCGTCCGGCACAGCGACAGCCCCACCTTCAGGCAAGGCCGTTTGCGCGTCGCCGCCCGTGCCCGGCGCCTCAGGCGCGCGGTGCGTCGGCGGGGTCGTCGAGGCTGTAACCAAGGCCACGGATGGTCGTTATCACGTCTGCGCCAAGTTTTTTGCGGATACGGGTGACAAACACTTCGATGGTGTTCGAATCCCGGTCAAAATCCTGATCGTAGATATGTTCGATCAGTTCGGTGCGGCTCACCACCTTGCCCTTGTGATGCATCAGATAGGACAGCAGTTTGTATTCCTGCGCGGTCAGTTTGACCGGCTCACCGCTCAGCGTTACCCGGCCCGAGCGCGTGTCCAGCCGCACATCGCCTGCGGTCAATTCGGACGAGGTGTTGCCCGAAGCACGGCGGATCAGCGCGCGCAGGCGGGCAATCAGTTCCTCGGTCTGGAATGGCTTGGCAAGGTAATCATCCGCGCCTGCATCAAGCCCGGCGACCTTGTCGCTCCAGCTATCGCGCGCAGTCAGCACCAGCACCGGGAAGGTGCGCCCCTCGCGCCGCCACATGCCGAGCACGGTCAGCCCGTCAATTTCGGGCAGGCCGAGATCGAGCACCACCGCGTCATAATCCTCGGTCGAGCCCATGAAGTGCCCGTCTTCACCATCGGCAGACAGATCGACGGCATAGCCCTGCTGTTCCAGCGTCGATTTGAGCTGCGCGCCGAGGGTCGGTTCGTCTTCGACGATCAGAATGCGCATAATCCACCATTTTCCTGCATTGTTATTGGCTGGGTCGTGCGCTTTCGAAAACAACGCGTCAAGCAAGGGCCATGCCCCAAAGCTGACGCTTTCCCCCGATGATCGCGCATAGCGGTCAGCCGATCAGCGCGAACGACCGATGATCCGCCCCGTTCGGGCATCAACATCGACATAGGTCACCCGGCCATCGCGGATGAATTTGAGCCTGTAGGCACGCGCCGTGGAATCATACGCGGGGCCAAGATATTCGCTGCCCTGCATCTGGGGCAGGATGCGCCGTTCGATTTCGCGCAGGGGCAATTGCGTGCCAGCGCGCGTTTCGCGCCGGGCCTCACCCTGATCGCCGCGCGACTGATCCTGCGCCGACGCTGGCGTGCTGATAGCCACCAACGCGAGCGCTGCGATGCAACCTGCAAACAAGGATTGGATGGATTTCATGACAAGGCCATGCCTAGGCCGCGCCCATTGAACAAGCCGTGAATGAGTTATCGCTGGGACACAGCGGCTGAATCCTTCACCAACTCGTACTTGATGGTGATGCTGATCCCGGTGGATACCATCCCTGGCTGCACCGGCGGCGCGGCAGCGGCCATGTCGGCACTGACGCGCATCATCGCCACTTCGGGCATCGCCCCCCGCCCTTCGATGCTTTCAGCAATCGCCAGCACTTTCGCGCCGTCATAGCCGAACAGTTCAGCATATGCCTGCACCCGAGCCTGCGCGCGTTCAATTGCGCGCTTGCGGGCGGTGTCCTTGGCGGCTTCGTCATTCTCGATTGAGAAACTGGGGCCGTTAAGATCGGTTGCGCCTGCCGCAACCAGCGCATCAAGCACCTTCCCCGCATCGTCGATCTTGCGCAGGATTACACTCACCCGGTTCGACGCCTGATAACCGCGGAATACCTGACGCCGCTCTTCCTGATTGTAATCATACATCGCGTTCAGGTTGATGCCGGTGGTCTGGATATCCTTGTCCGCCACGCCCAGCGCCTTGATCCGCGCAATCACCTTTTGCATCTCTGCTGAATTCTGCCTCAGCGCTTCGGTCGCGGTCGGTGCTTCGCTGGTCACGCCCGCGCCGATAGTGGCAATGTCGGGCGCGACCGACACGCTCTCGAACACGTTGAGTTCGACCACCGGGCCATCGGCGCTGATTGCGATTTCGGCGGCGGCAAGGGTCTGCACCGGAAGCGCAAGCGCACTGGCGGCCAGCAGGGCAATGGCGGGACGGATCATAGGTCGGCTCCTTAACAAAGCGCCGCCATTGCAGCGGGTGAGCTTTCGCAAGACTGAACCGCCGCTTGACGCAGGCTTGTCGCGCGAGCCGCAAGCCCCTAGGTGCCGCCGCACATGGCCCAACCTCCTATCCTCTCGCTCGAAGGGCTTGCCCTGCAACAGGGCGCACGCTGGCTGTTTGGCGGGCCGTCGCCAACCAGCGGTTCGGCTCCGATTGATCTACACGTTTTGCCCGGAGACCGTCTGGCGCTGATCGGCCGTAATGGCGTGGGCAAGACCACGCTGCTGCGGTTGATTACCGGGCGGATCGAACCTGATCGCGGGCAGCGCCGGGTTAAACCGGGTGCGCGGATCGTATTCCTTGAACAGGAACCCGATTTTTCCGGCACCGGCACGCTGATGGACTTTGCGCTGGGCGGCGATGATGCCCCGGCGGTGCATGAAGTTGAGGCGATTGCAGGCCAAATCGGGATTGATATGGGCCAGCTTTCGGCAACCGCCAGCGGCGGTGAACGGCGGCGTGCCGCGATCGCCCGCGCGCTGGCGCAAGACCCCGATCTGCTGCTGCTGGACGAACCGACCAACCACCTTGATCTTACTGCGATTGACTGGCTGGAGGACTGGCTGACCCGCTATCGCGGGGCGTTCATCACCATCAGCCATGATCGCACCTTCCTTACCCGCCTGACGCGCGCCACCCTGTGGCTCGACCGCGGGACTCTGCGGCGCAAGGACATCGGCTTTGGCGGGTATGAGGCGTGGGAAGAACAGGTCTATGCCGAGGAGGCCCGCGCGGCCGAGCGGATGGACGCCAAACTGAAGATTGAGGCGCACTGGCTCGAACGCGGCGTCACCGCGCGGCGCAAGCGCAATCAGGGGCGGCTGGAAAAGCTGTTCCAGATGCGCGCAGCGCGGGCATCGATGATTTCGGGCGCGGGCACGGCCAAGCTCAAGCTTTCCAGCGATGACGACTTCAAATCGAAGTCGGTGATCGTGGCGGAGGGCATTTCCAAGACCTATGATGACCACCCGATCATCAAGCCGTTCAGCCTGCGCATCCAGAACGGCGATCGCATCGGGATCGTCGGTGCCAACGGCGCGGGCAAGACTACATTACTGAAAATGCTCACCAAAGAACTGGAGCCCGATAGCGGCAGCGTTACTCACGCGCGCACTTTATCTGGCGTGATGATCGATCAGCAGAGGAAGCTGCTCGAACCGGGTGCCACGGTGCGTCAGATTCTGGCGGAGGGCGGCGACTGGATCGATGTGCGCGGGGTGCGCAAGCACGTTCAGGCCTATCTCAAGGATTTTCTGTTCGATCCTGGCCTTGTCGATACCAAAGTCGGCATTCTGTCCGGAGGCGAGCGTTCCCGCCTGCTGCTGGCGCGCGAATTTGCCCGCACCGCCAACCTGTTGGTGCTGGACGAACCGACCAATGATCTTGACCTCGAAACGCTTGATTTGCTTCAGGAAGTGATCGCCGATTTCGATGGCACCGTGCTGATCGTCAGCCACGACCGCGATTTTCTCGACCGCACGGTGACGGTGACGCTTGGCCTCGACGGAACGGGCAAGGTGGACATTATTGCAGGCGGTTATGCTGATTGGGAGGCGAAGCGCAAGCAGCCGTCAACGCCGACCAAGGCGGGGTCTAACACCCGTCAAGCGCAACCTAGAGGCCACCTGGACGGGGCTAGCACACCCACAACAGGCAAGCCCGCCGCGCCGCCCAAAATCTCCTACAAGGATCAGCGCGATTACGAGATCCTGCCAGCCCGGATCGAAGAATTGGAAACAGCAATAGCACGAGGAGAGGCGCTTTTAGGCGACCCCGAACTCTACTCAAAGGATCCCCAAAGGTTCGCAACCATCAGTCAAGGCATAGCCAACGCGCGGGCAGAACGCGATGCGGCGGAAGAACGCTGGCTGCTGCTGGCAGAACAGATCGAAGGCTGACCGCGCGCGCTTTCAGGTAATGCGATAATAATCCGCCACCCGCTCCAGCGCAATTTTGAGCACCAGTTTGCCGCTTCTTGTTGGCCAACCAAGGCTCTTTTCAGCCTCGGGCAGCGCCTCGCCCGCGCACACCACGCGCCACAGGATGTCCTCCAAGCCTCTGCCCGCCGCGCGGATTGCACCATCAAACCGCTGGCGCGCGGCGATCTGGCGTTCGTTGGAGGAGAGGCCGCGATCCCCAGTCGATTTCACCCGCACCACATCCCAGCGCATGGTGATGCTGGCAGAAAGCTGCGCGCGTTCGTAATCAGCCCGCAGCGCCTCACCTGCGTCGCGCAACTGATCGGACAAATGCCCGCGCGCGTGCAGCCATGCCAGCGGGGATTCAGCGAGATTGACGGTGACTGTGCGCGAAGGCCGGAGGCCCTTGATGCCCTGCCCCCGGCTGGGGCCTTCGGGCGTGAGTTCACGTTCGACCAGTTCGCGTTTCATGGCAATTCCTTCCGTTGAATGACGGATTGCGGCTTGCCAAGGCGGCGTGTCTGTAGGAAAGAACAAACCAATCCGGTTAAATGATAGGGCACGCCATGACCAACCGCATCAGAGACCTCCGCAAAGCCAAGGGCCTGACGCTCGCCGATCTGGCGGCCGCCTGTAATCCGCCAACCACCGCACAGACCATCGGGCGGCTTGAAACCGGGATGCGCAGCCTTTCGCTCAACTGGATGAACCGCATTGCCGCCGCGCTCGGGGTTGATCCGGCCAGCCTGATGCGCGCGGACAGTGCCGATCCCGCCCGGATCGTTGCCGAACTTACCGCTGCGGGGCCAGAGGCTTTGACCACCGCGCGCGATGCCGTGTTGCCGAGCGATCTTGCCACCGATCCCGATGCGCCCGCGCCGATGGTGCTCACCGTGACTCAAAGCGTCGGCGAATATCGCCCCGGCGATCTGATCTGGCTCCAGCCGTTCAATCCCGACGCCGCACCCGCTGCCCTAACCCGCGCCATGAACCGCGATTGCCTTGTCCCCCGGCCCGGCGGTCGGTTTGCTTTCGGGCGGCTGATCGATCGGCGCGGCACGATGATCGGCTTGCTGCCGCCGGGCGCGGGGCAGAAACAGGTGGTGGTCGATAATCCGGCGTGGATTGCAACTGCGATCATGCTGGTCAGGCCGCTTTAACCCGCGCGTGGTAAAGCCGTGCCTGATGAAGCACGTTCTCGCCCTGTCCACGCTCTATCCCAACGCGGTCAATCCGCAGTTCGGGACGTTTGTTGCGCGGTCATTGGAGGCACTGGCCAAGCGCGGCGATTGGCGGGTGACGGTGGTCAATCCGATCGGCCTCCCCCCGCTGGCGCTGGGGCGCTACCGCCCGCTGGCGGAACTTGCCCCGGTGAGCGTCGAAAATGGCGTTACCATTCACCGCCCGCATTTCACGCTGATCCCGCGCATCGGCGCGCGCCGCAACGCCGCTGCCATCGCCCGCGCGGCGCTGCCTTTGGTCCAGCAAGTCCGTGCCGCAACGCCGATTGACGTGATCGACGCGCAGTTCTTCTTCCCCGATGGCCCCGCCGCTGCGGACATCGCACAGGCAACTGGTCTGCCCCTGTCGATCAAGGCGCGCGGTAGCGATATCAGTTTCTGGGGAAGTCAGGATTTTGCCCGCCAGCAAATGCTGACCGCCGCGCGCGCTGCCACCGGGCTGCTCGCTGTCAGCCGCGATATTGCCGGTTATATGGCGGCGATGGGCATGGATGCAGGCAAGATCACGCTGCATTACACCGGGCTTGATCGTGACCGTTTTCGTCCGCTGGGCCACACCCAGTTGCGCAGCCAGCTTTCGCGTGAGACCGGCTTTGCCATGCCCGATAATGCCCCGCTGCTGGCCTGCGTCGGCGCGCTGATCGAGCGCAAAGGTCAGGCAATCGCGATTGCGGCGCTGCGTGACATCCCCGGCGCGCGGCTGGTGTTGATCGGCAAGGGCGAGGATGAGGCCCGCCTGCGCGCGCTGGCGATCAGCGAAGGCGTGGCAGATCGCGTTCATTTTGCCGGTTCGATCGACCATGATCTGATGCCGCTGGTCCTGTCGGCGGCGGACGTGATGGTGTTGCCGACGGTAAGCGAGGGCTTGGCCAATGCATGGGTCGAGGCGCTGGCCTGCGGCACCCCGGTCGTCACCTGCGATGTCGGCGGCGCGCGTGAGTTGATCACCTGCGACACCGCAGGGCGGCTGGTGGCGCGCAATCCCGAAGCCGTGGCGGCGGGGATCAACGCGGTTTTGAACAACCCTCCCGCGCGCGAAGCGGTGGCCGCGTTGACGGAAGGTTTCAGCTGGGAAGCCAACGCCGCCGCGCTGGCCGCGCATTACGAAAGGCTGACAGGGGCGGCCTGAAACGCTTGCCCTTCAGACTTCCCCGCGGACGATTTTTTCCTGCCGGTCAATCGCACTTTCCTGAGGGACAAAGCTGTTCGATGTCACACCCATCCAGATCAGCAGTGGGCCAGCCATATAGACGCTCGAATAGGTGCCGATGAACAGGCCCGCCGTGATCGCCGCGACCATGCCGAACAGGCTTGGCGGGCCGAAGATCAGCAGCGGTATCAACGCCACGAACAGCGTCAGCGAAGTCATAATCGTGCGCGCCAGCGTTTCATTGACCGATAGATCGAGCAGTTCGGGCAGCGGCATCTTGCGATATTTCTTCAGGTTTTCGCGGATACGGTCATAAACCACGATGGTGTCGTTCAATGAATAGCCGATGATCGCAAGGATCGCGGCGACGATCTGCAGGCTGAACTCCATCTGCGTCAAAGCAAACAGGCCCAGCGTCACCGATACGTCATGCACCAGCGCGAACATTGCGCCCACGCCGAACTGCCATTCGAACCTTACCCAGATATAGACCGACACCAGTCCCATCGCCGCCAGCAGCGCAAGGATCGCCGAATTGCGGAACTCGCCCGCGACCTTGCCCGACACGGTATCGTTACCGTCGGTGCGCGCGTCGGGATATTGCGCGGCGATGGCAGCAATCACTTCGCCGCCAATGGCGGTGGCAGCGCCGGGCGTGTCCTCTGCCCCTTCAGGCAGCGCAACCCGGATCGACACCGCGTTGGGCCCGCCAAACTCCTGCACCACCGGTTCGCCATAACCCAGCCCGCCCACCAGCTCACGCAGGGACGGGATCGGCGCGACCTCGCGTTCCTCAAAGGTTATGCGGACTTCCTGACCGCCGGCGAAATCGACCCCGAAATTGAGTCCATTGACCAGCACCGCCGCCCAGCTTCCGACGATCAGCACAATGCTGACCACAAAGAACGGGACGCGCAGTTTCAGGAATTTGATGTTGGTATTGTCGGGAACCAGCTTGAGCAGTTTCATCGGTCGCTCGCTCCTCAGATATGAATGTCAGCGGGGCGCGCTTTGCGCAGCCATCCGGCGACCCACATGCGGGTCAGAACCATGCTGGTGAACACCGAGGTGAACAGACCAACCACCAACACGACGGCAAAGCCTTTGACCGGGCCAGAGCCGAACGCGAACAACGCCACACCGGCGATGAAGTTGGTGATATTGGCGTCCCAGATCGCGCGGCTGGCCTCTTTATAGCCGGTTTCGACTGCGGCAATCACCTTGCGGCCACGCGCGCGCTCCTCTCGGATGCGTTCGTTGATCAGCACGTTGGCATCCACCGCGGCGCCGATGGTGATGACAAAGCCCGCGATCCCCGGCAGGGTTAGCGTGAAGTTGCCGAGCGCCATGATGCCAAGCAGCATCAACACGTTGAACGTCAGCGCGATGGTCGAATAGATGCCGAAGCGGCCATAGCTTGCCACCATCAACACAATCACCGCGATACTGCCGACCGCCATGGCGAGCAGCCCGCGACGGATCGAATCCGCGCCAAGGTCTGGCCCGACGGTGCGTTCTTCCACCACCGTCAGCGGCACCGGCAGCGCGCCTGACCGCAACGAAATCGCCAGGTTGTTCGCGCTTTCCGGGGTGAAGCTTCCCGAAATCTGCGCGCGTCCGCCGATGATCGGTTCATTGATGTTGGGGGCGGATAGCACCTGCCCATCAAGGATGATCGCGAATGGCTTGCCGACATTCTCCGTGGTCAGCTTGGCAAATTTCGCTCCGCCCTGAGCATCGAAGGTAATGTTGACGACGTTCTGATTGCTGGTCGGATCAACCCCGGCCTGCGCGCCGGTCAGGCTGTCCCCGCGAATGCCGCCCAATCGCCGCACCGCCTCAAACTGGCCTGCCTGCGAGGTGCCGGGTGCATAGGGGAAAATCTCGCTACCCGCAGGCGCGACACCGGCCTGCACATTTTCCGGCAAGGCGTTGAGATCCACCATCTTGAATTCGAGCTGCGCGGTCTGGCCGAGCAGGTTCTTGAGCGCTTCGGGGTCTTCCAGACCCGGAACCTGCACCACGATCCGGGTATCGCCCTGCCGAATGATGGTCGGCTCGCGCGTGCCGAGTTCGTCGATCCGGCGGCGCACCACTTCGGTAGCGCTTTCCATCGCGTCATCCAGCGCGGTATCGATCCCGGCCGAGGTCGGCGCAAGCACGATGCGCTGCCCGTCAACCACCGACAGATCCCATTCCCGAGTCAGGTTCACGCCCTGCATCAACGGTTCGATCAGCCCGCGCGCACGATCAATATCGGCGGGGCTTTCGAGCATGAAGGACATCCGTCCCTCGCCCGTCGACACGTCACCGATGCGAATGCGCGGCTTGGCATTGCGCATCAGCTGGCGGACGTTTTCTTCCATGTTTTCAAGCCGCTGGACGCGCACATCTGCCGCTCTCGCTTCAAGCAGCAGGTGCGACCCACCGGCAAGATCAAGCCCGAGATTGACCTGCGGATTCGGCAACGCCGATGGCCAGTCCAGCCCCGACACATTGAACAGCGATGGCAGCGCCAGCACCGCAGCGGCCAATGTCAGGCCCCACAGCCAGAGCTTTTTCCAAAGGGGAAAATCAAGCATTGCGTCAGGCTTTCACACGCACAGGAGAAGATCGACCCGCGATCGGATCAGTCATTGGCCGGCGTGCCGCCCGGCGGGATGATGTCGCCGATGGTGGCCTTGACCGCCTTGACGCGGACATTGGTGCCCAGTTCCAGTTCGACATAGGTATCGTCAACCTTCACCACCTTGCCCACCAGTCCCCCGGCGGTGACGACCTGATCGCCTTTCTTGACCGCAGCGATCTTGGTCTGATGTTCTTTCTGCCGCTTCATCTGCGGGCGGATGATCAGGAACCAGAAGATCGCGATCATGCCGACGATCGGAAGAAAGCTCATCCACGAAGGAGGCCCGGCAGCGCCTGCACCAGCGGCGGCGGCAAGAAAATCTAAGGTCATGCGATAAAGCCCGTCAGAAACCTGTTAAACACGTGCAAGGCCACCCCTTTCCGCACTCTGAAGCGCGATGGTTCGGCTTGACCCTGCATCCAAGTGGGCGCGCCTAGCAGCAATGCAAGCACCCCGCAATCGGAAGGGGGCAAGAACGGTGCATGGACGCAACACGGTTACAAGGTGGCAAACCCGCTTGCCAGCCCCAAACTCGCGCCCTATAGGCCCCGCTCCACTGGAACGGGACGTAGCGCAGCCTGGTAGCGCATCACACTGGGGGTGTGGGGGTCGGAGGTTCGAATCCTCTCGTCCCGACCAGTGGTTTTTCAAACAAAACCAACACCCTGAGCGGGCGGCAAAGTCTGCCCACTTGCTTATTCCTGCGTTGTGCAAGGGTGCGCGGCTGAATCGGCCCCCGCGCAAACTGCCCGGCGCGCGGAATGATTGCGCCATTGTCCGGTAGCCCCAACCACACAGCGGTCTTGTTCTTAGGCGGTGCGCTTCGTAAGCGTGCTGCAACAAGAGGATTGTCCCATGGCCCACACCGCTACCCGTCCCGCGCTGCCCAAGATGCGGTCATGGCTGTTCGCGCCCGGCGATAGCGAGAAAAAGATGGCCAAGGCAGCGGCGAGCAACGCCGATATCGCGCTGCTTGATCTTGAAGATTCGGTGTCGCCCGAAAACAAGCCCGCCGCGCGGGTGATGGTGGCCGAGCAGATCGGCGGATCGGATAATCGCGCGCGGCTGTGGGTGCGGATCAATCCGATCAGCACCGCCGATTGCATCGCTGATCTGGCGGCAATCATCCCAGCGCAGCCCGGCGGAGTGTTCCTGCCCAAGGCCGAAGGCGCGGGTGATATCACCCAGTTGCACCACTATCTCACCGCATTGGAGGCCGCACACGGCATCCCGCAGGGCGGCACGCTGATCGCCGCACTGGTGACGGAGACGGCGGCGGCGATGTTCCGCACCGGGGATTATGCGGGCGACTACCCGGGCAAGGCGCGGCTGGCGGCGATGAGTTGGGGGGCGGAGGATTTATCCTCAGCCTTGGGCGCGCGCGCGCAGCGCGGGGCTGACGGCGAATATGCCCATACTTACGAGATGGCGCGAAGCCTGTGCCTGATCGGCGCATCGGCAGCGGGCGTGGCACCGATCGAAACCGTGCAGCCCGAATTCCGCGATCTTGCAGCGCTGGAGCGGCGCGCGCGCGGCGTGCGCACGGCAGGGTTTCGCGGGATGCTGGCGATCCACCCGGCGCAGGTCGATCCGATCAACGCTGCCTTCACCCCGAGCGCGGACGAACTCGCCCATGCCCGCGCGGTGGTGCAAGCCTTTGCCGATCATCCCGGCGCGGGCGTGGTGGCGATGGACGGCGCGATGCTTGATCGCCCGCATCTGGCGCTGGCGCAGCGGCTGCTGGCCGAAGCTGGCGAGTAATCGGTTAATTGCCTTTCCTACTTTAACCTATTTGGCCATTTTCATGCGACTCATTCACTGGAGCGCATATCATGGCCCTACTCGACCTGCTGATCGGCCCGATTTCCTCGATCATCGACAAGATTATTCCCGACAAGGAAGCGCAGACCAAGGCCAAGCTCGAACTGATCGCGCTTGAAGGCACGCAGGAAATGCGCATGATCGAGGCGCAATTGCAGGCGATTGTGGCCGAGGCCAATTCCAAAGACCCCTGGACCAGCCGCGCCCGCCCGAGCTTTCTCTATGTGATGTATATCCTGCTGCTCACCGCGCTGCCGATGGGCGTGCTAAGCGCGTTCCACCCGTCGGCGGCGAGCGATATTGCCGCGGGGATGAACGCCTATCTGAATGGGTTGCCCGAACCGCTTTATGCGCTGTTTGGCACCGGGTATCTCGGCTACACCGCAGCGCGCCAGTGGGGGAAGGTCAAGGGCGTTGATCGGTAGAGACCATCTTTGCGTCGCTTGAACAACCCGCTAAACCCTCTCCATGACTAACCTCGTCTTCGTCCTCAACGGCCCCAACCTCAATCTCCTCGGCACGCGCGAGCCGGAGATTTATGGCACCACGACGCTCGATGATATCGCCGGGATGCTCGAAGACCGCGCCCGCGAATTGGGCCTCGAAATCGAGATGCGCCAGACCAATCACGAAGGGATGCTGGTCGATTGGCTGCACGAGGCGCAGGCGGAAGGCGCGCGCGCGGTGTTGCTCAATGCGGCGGCCTATACCCATACGTCCGTGGCGCTGCTCGACGCGATCAAGGCGATCCGCACGCCGGTGATCGAAGTCCACCTCTCCGATCCCAAGACCCGCGAGCCGTTCCGCCACCTGTCCTATGTCGGCATGGCCGCCGCGATGACGGTTGAGGGACACGGGGCCGATTCGTATCGCATTGCGCTCGAAGCCGTGGCGGCCGGCACCGTTTGACCAGTCATCAGACTTTCACAAAATATCCCCTTGCCACTTGCCAGCCGCAATTCGCGGCAATAGTCCCCTGCGCTTCACGGGCGTTACACATAACAAGGGACATACATGGCAAACGACGGGGGCCAAGGCGGCAAGTCGAACGGGCGTAAAGTTGGCATGAACATCGATACCGCGCTGGTGCGCGAGCTCGCTGAACTGCTCAACGAAACCGGCCTCACCGAAATCGAGGTTGAGGATGACGACCGCAAGATTCGCGTGTCGCGTGGAGGTGTCGCAGCGCCGGTTCACGCGGCTGCGCCTGCACCGCTGGCGGCTGCGCCGGTGGCCGCTGCGCCGACTGCGCCAGAGCCTGCTGCCGGGCCGGACATGACCGATGCGGTCAAATCGCCGATGGTCGGCACCTGCTATCTCACACCCGAACCGGGCGCAGCGCCCTATGTGGCGGTGGGCAAGGCGGTAAAGCAAGGCGACACGCTGCTGATCGTCGAGGCGATGAAGGTGATGAACCCGATCACCGCGCCCCGATCAGGCACCGTCACCGCGGTTCTTGTTGAAAATGCCCAGCCGGTCGAATTTGACCAGCCGCTTGTCGTGATCGCGTAAGATCATGGCAATCAAGCGTATCCTGATCGCCAATCGCGGCGAAATTGCGCTGCGCATCCACCGCGCGGCGCATGAAATGGGGATCGAAACGGTGGCGGTGCACTCCACCGCCGATGCTGATGCGATGCACGTCCGGCTGGCCGATCACGCGGTGTGCATCGGCCCGCCCGCTGCGACCGACAGCTATCTCAACATCGCCAACATCATCTCGGCGGCCGAGGTTGCGCAATGCGATGCGATCCACCCCGGCTACGGCTTCCTGTCGGAAAACGCCAAGTTCGCCGAAATCGTCGAAGCGCACGACATCATCTGGATCGGCCCCAAGCCCGAACATATCCGCACCATGGGCGACAAGGTCGAAGCCAAGCGAACCGCGGGCGCATTGGGCCTGCCGCTGGTGCCGGGTTCGGACGGCGCGGTGTCGGATTTTGACGAAGCGCGGCGGATTGCCAAGGACGTGGGCTATCCCGTGATCATCAAGGCCGCCAGCGGCGGCGGCGGTCGCGGGATGAAGGTGTGCGAGAGCGAGGAAAAGCTCGAAACCCTGATGCAGCAGGCCGGCAGCGAGGCGAAGGCCGCGTTCGGTGATGCTACGGTCTATATCGAAAAATACCTCGGCAATCCGCGCCATATCGAATTCCAGGTATTCGGCGATGGGCAAGGCAACGCGATCCATCTGGGGGAGCGCGATTGCTCGCTGCAACGCCGCCACCAGAAGGTGCTGGAAGAAGCGCCCTCCCCCGTGATTTCCGCCGAGGAACGCGCGCGGATCGGCGAAGTCTGCTCCAAAGCGATGCGCGACATGGCCTATCGCGGCGCGGGCACGATCGAATTCCTGTGGGAAGGCGGCGAGTTCTACTTCATCGAAATGAACACCCGCCTGCAGGTCGAACACCCCGTTACCGAGGCGATTACCGGGGTTGATCTGGTGCGCGAACAGATCCGCGTGGCCGAAGGGCGTCCGCTGTCGGTGACGCAGGATGAGCTGGAGTTCAATGGTCACGCGATTGAATGCCGGATCAACGCCGAAGACCCCTTCAACTTTGCCCCCTCGCCCGGCCTTGTCAGCCATTATCACGCGGCTGGCGGGATGCATGTGCGCGTGGATTCAGGGCTTTACGCCGGATACCGGATCCCGCCCTATTACGACAGCATGATCGCCAAGCTGATCGTCTATGGCCGCACCCGCGAAGGCTGCATCATGCGCCTGCGCCGCGCGCTCGAAGAAATGGTGGTCGAAGGGGTGAAAACCAACATCCCACTGCATCAGGAATTGCTGCGGCAGGATGATGTGCTGAACGGCGACTATTCGATCAAGTGGCTAGAGGAATGGCTGGCGCAGCGGGCGGATTAAACTGCTCTTGGCTCAGGGTCTATTGAAGAGATTCACTACCTCTTTTCTTCCTCCCGATTGGTGTTTTTGTTGCTGAGGGTAGCAAAAGTTATCACTGTGGTTGACTGGGGTATGTTATGATTTGGCTGGTGATTGCAGTAGCTGTAGGCATTGTATTATTTTTCTTTTTTATGGGAAAAGGTGCGCCAACAGTTCGCCAGTCCACGCGCGAAGAACGACGGCAGATTTCAGAACTGCAGCGGGAAACGAAGGTTAAAGCCGAGGCGATGCTTCGTGAGGCTGCCGGTGATTCCTATGATACTGGCTTCGCTTATGCGCGACGCGCTGGGAAAGACGAGAGTTTCGCCCATCAGCTCGGTGTGTTGAATGCCGTTAGCGCCATCATTCTTCAGCGCAACGCCGTTAACAGCCATGAAACCCATGAGATGCAGGGCGAAACGATTCCGTTCAACCCTCTCCCGCCCGACGAAGGCAGAGCCGCGATTATCGAGTATCTAGTGGATTGACTCCAACGTTTGGAACCCCCGGTTACGTGCGGCGATGATTTCGTCGGGGTCCGCCTTCCAGACGAAGGGCTTTGGATGGCTG
>NZ_JBEPQB010000003.1:167500-309513 GCF_040547625.1 Porphyrobacter sp. MBR-155 | reverse complement strand
CTACACCATCACCGATGGCGACGACGATAGCGCGAGCACGACCCTGACCATCACCATCAACGGCGCCGATGACGGCGTGGTGATCAACGGGCTTGGTGTGGTCGGCGGCGAAGTGGTGGTTGACGAGGACGACCTTGCCGACGGCTCTTCGCCCGATGCGGCGGCGCTGACCCGCACCGGCAGCTTCACGATCGACAGCCCCGATGGGCTGGCAACGGTCACGATTGGCGGGGTCACGGTGTTCGAGAACGGCGCGTTCGTGCCCGGCCAGACCATCGACACGGCGGCAGGCCTGCTCACCATCACCGGGTTCACGCCGGTTACCATTGCTGGCGGCACTGTGATCGGCGGGACGATCAGCTATTCCTACCTGCTCGAAGACAACACCGCGCACCCGGACGGCGACGGCGAGAACAGCGTGTTCGACAGCTTCACCGTGGTGGTCACCGATACCGATGGCTCCGATGCCAATGCCAGCCTTGACGTGCGGATCATCGATGATGTGCCGCTTGCCATCGGGGGAATAAGCACCGGGACTGTCGACGAGGATGGTCTTCCCGGCGGCATACCCGGCGGCATCGGCGACGTTCCGGGTGAGGCGCTAACTGCCACAGGTTCCGCCGCTGGTCTGTTCAATTTCGGTGCGGATGGGCAAGGCAGCTTTGGCTTTATCAGCAGCGCGCAAGTGCAAGCCGCATTGGAAGCCCAGAGCCTGTCCTCTGGTGGTATCGACCTTGCCTATGACGTAACCGGCAACACCATTACTGCGACCCAGGGCGTGGGCGGAGCAGATATATTCTCCTTTACGCTCGACGCCGACACAGGTTCTTGGACATTCACGCTGAGTGGGCCGCTCGACCACGCGCCGGGCGGGGATGAGAATGACTTGACCATCCAGTTTGGCGGCTTGATCCAGGCAACCGATGGGGATGGTGACGTCGCGGTGTCCACCGGGGTCGTTGCCGTTACTATCGATGATGACACGCCGGTGGCGGTCGTTCCTGCAGCCGCCAGCATGGCCAATATCATGGGCGCGTTGGGTGTGTTCAGCCTCGATACGGTTAACGGCAACGTCGACGACAACCTTGGTGCTGATGGCCGGGGCGGCGTGGTGTTCACTTCCGCAACGATCACTGCGCTTGCCGGTCAGTCGCTCACATCGGGCCTTGCGCCGATCACATACTCGCTCAGCGGCGACGGAAGAACACTCTTCGCAAACAAGTCGACCGACGGAACCGAGGTTTTCCGCATCACGCTCGAGCCGAGCGGTGCCGAAGACCAATACGTTGTCCAGATCAGCCAGCCGATCGATTCGATAACCAATATCGACTTCAATGATGCTGGTTTGGATTTCGTCGGCGGCAATGGTTCGTGGGCTGGTTTTACCCAACCGGGTGACAATGACAGCCGCGATCTTTTGCTCACGCCCGTCGGCGGCGGCACGGTCAATACCAATGCGAATGAGGGCGGTATTGCGGGGGGCAACTCGGTCGGTTCGGGCGAGGCGATGCGTGTCGATTATGTCATCGATCTGGTCGGAAACCCGGTGCCGGGTGGTGACTTCAACGACGGCGATGACACGCAGAACTTTGATGGCCACTATACTGTCAATGGCGCTTCGGCGCTCTTTACTGCGATCAACAATGCTTCGACCGTTCGGATTTCCGCTTTTGACGACAATGACAGCGGAACGGTACGGAATGTCGGCGACGGCCTGCCAGACCCGATCACGAGTATCGCGATTTCGTTCAACGGGCAGACTAACACGATCAGCGCGAGCGGCGCGATTACCATTGGCGGACGCCTGTTCACCGTTACATTCAATAATGGTGTCGTCGATGTAGCAGGGGTTGGAGATAACACCCGGATCGCCGCCTTTACGGCTGACGGTTTCAACAGCATCGAATGGGGCTGGGTGGGCGGTAACACGTTCAAGATCGGCGACTTCGGCGCTTCGGTGGCTACCGATACTCCGGTAAGCTTCTTTGTGCCGGTATCCGTGATCGACGGTGACGGTGATATCGTCAGCTCCGTCAATCTTGATGTTACCGTGAACCCGGTCTCCCCCATGCTGGCGCTTGATCTGGACGGGGATGGGGTTGAGTTCGTCGGCACCGAAGCCGGAGTGGCATTTGATCTTGATGGCGACGGGATCGCAGAAGCGACCGCCTGGGTCGGCGCGAATGACGGCATTCTGGTTCGTGATGCCAACGGCAATAACCAGGTCGATGGCGCAGCTGAAATCGTGTTCGGCAACAATATGCAGGATGCTTTGGCGGCGCTGTCGGCTTTCGACACGGCCGGTATCGCGGGCGCTCTGGATCCGGCCGATCCGATCTGGGCCAGCCTGAGGGTTTGGCAGGATGCCAACCAGAATGGTGTGGTCGATAACGGTGAACTGCTTACGCTTCCATCGCTGGGCATCACGTCGATCGCGACTTCGGATGACAATATCCGCTCTTCGGAAGCCAATGGTGAGGTGGTGGTGCAAGGCACAGCAACCTTCACGGCGAATGGCACGGGCACGTTGGCCGCAGGAACCTATGACCTTGCCAATGCGCTGGTTGACCCGATCCAGGATGCTGGCGCAGCCAGCGGAGAAGCCAGCGCGGTCGGTGTTGCAACCTTGCCCTTCGCAATCCATGACCAGTCGTCCAGCAACACTGTCTCTTCAGCGATCGAGCAGCGCTTGGCCGCAAGCACGGTGAACTATGCGGCACTGGCCGGTATGCTGGTGGGGCTGCCGGTGTCTGCCGCAGCTCAGGTGGACATTGACCATTCGCTCGGCACCCGCCTTGCAAGCGATCCAGCGATCCAGATGGTCAGCGACAGTCTGGCGTTGGCTGGCGGCTCCGGCCTTGCTGACTTTGGTGTCGACGCGCTTTTGGGCGGCGATGGCACGGCGGTGGCCTCGGTCAGTTCTGCTGGCTCGCGGTCGACCCTTGATGCAGCGACGCAATTCGGCTCGAACCCGTTGGAGTTTTCCGGCGAAGTGGTGGATGCAGCACCGCTGCAGCTTTCGACCATTGAGCATGAGCCCCTTGCGACTGAGGTCTTCGCTGAAGGCCCGGGCGCATCGGATCATGGCATGATGGAAGCCCTGCTGCTGCTTGGCGGTGAACAGGCTGCCCTGCCCGGGGACATCGATCCGAACTTGGCCGGTCTGCTTGGAGAAGGGCTCGCGCAGCAAACTTTGAGTGATGCGCTTGGCGGCAGTTTTGTCGACCTCGTGATCGACCAGTTTGTCGATAGTGGTAGCAACGACAATATCACGCATGAGGCGGTGAACACCGATCATCTGGTCAGCCTGTTGTCTGCAGACCTATCCGGGCCGACCTTGGCTTCGGTTTCGGTGCCCGACACATCTATGGTCGACGAAGCCGCACAACTTGCGCTAATGCACGGTTAACAGACGGAACTAAAAGGGGGGACGTTCACATGCGACTCGCGAGACTGGCGCTGACATCGGCGACTGCTTACATTGTTTTGGCCGGGGGGGCTGTGAGCGCCCAAACGACCAACGCTTCCGAGCTTGGGGCGCTGGAGGGTGGCGCTCTCGTCAATGAACTGACGAATCGTTACGATGCGGCGTTAGCCGCCTCGCTCGATGATCGCCTGACGTCAGCGAATGACAGCCGCCATCTTTGGGCGCTTGAGGCCAAGGTGCAATGCGGGATCGCGTTGGGCTACATGAAGTCTTCGACCCGCGACGAAGCGAGCATCAGCAAGTGCGCGCGGGCGTATGATCTGATGAACCGCACGCCGCGTGCCCCTGCGGCGCGACCCGCTCCCCCGCCGCCCCCGCCGCCAAGCCGCCCGAATTTCTGCACAGATGCCGGGTTGGTGACAGTCTTTTTCGAGTTCGATTCGACTGAACTTCAGGCCGATTCAATGTCCATTCTGGATTCGGCATCACAGCAGGCCAATGCGTGCGGATGGACCGCTCTTGCCGTCGTCGGCCACACTGATCAGGCGGGCAGTGACCAGTATAATCTGGCCTTGTCGCAGCAACGGGCTGACGTTGTCGCAGCGGCGCTGCGGTCAAAAGTGGCTGCGGGGACAGTCATCAACGTAGATGCCAAAGGCGAGGCGAATCCGCGCGTGCCGTTAGCCGACGGAACGCGCAGTCCGGAAAATCGCCGCGTCGAGATTACAGCGAAATAACTGGGGGGAATGGCAGAGATGAAAACCGCAAGAAACATCGCCATCGCCATAGCTTTGACGACGTGTTCGTCTGTAGCAATGGCACAGAGCGAGGCAGGCCCGGTATCGTTGCAGGAGGCAATTGAATCCGCGGTCGCATCTAATCCTGAGATTTCCCAGGCTCAGATGAATACCGAAGCCATTCAATTCGAACGGGAACAGGCGCAATCGCTCTATTTCCCCACGATTGATGTAGAAGCATCGGCAGGCGCGCGCAGGCTTGAGAACCAGACCCGCAGGGCGCTTGGGATTGCCGATGACTGGCTCAATCCGCTTGAAGCGCAAGTCAGAGGGGATTGGACCATACTCGATTTCGGGCGTCGCCGCGGCGAATTGTTGCGGCAGGCTGCGCGGGTGGATGGCGCATCGTTGCGGGTGCTTGAGCGGTCGGAATTCATCGCTCTGCAAGTGTCGCGTCAATATCTGAACATCCTTTTGCAGGAACGCATCGTCGCCGCAGCCACGGACAATGTTGTGTTTCATGAGCAAATGACCGGCAGTTTGCAGCAAGGCGTTTCCCAAGGCTCGATCAGCGTGGCTGATTTACAGCAGGCCGAAGAACGTCTGCAGGGGGCGATAGTCCTGAAGACCCAAGCCGAAGAAGATCTGACCAACGCCCAGACCGCTCTCAAGCGGCTGACCGGCCTCGACATCACGCGCGCGAACTTTCCACCGTCCCTCGCACAGAACCTACCCGGCAGTCAGGAAATAGCGATTGGTCAGGCGCGCACTGCCAATCCGCTTGTGCGTGAAGCGCAGGCAGATGTGGATGCCGCCAACGCAATGGTTACTTCGGCCCGTGGCGAACTTGCCCCGAGGGTTGGTGTTGATGTGACCGGCCGGATCGGCGATGACATTGACGGTTTCAGAGGCGAAACCAATGACATCCAGGGGCGGGTGTATATTCGCTGGCAGATGTTCGATGGTGGTCGCCGCGCAGCGCAGGTTCAGGAAATGGTCCGCAGATCAAGCGAGGCGCGTTTCCGCCTGCATGACCGGGTTCGCCAGGCGGAAGAAGACGTTCGCAACGCGTGGACGGCGATGACAACGCAGAAAACGGTGTTCGGTGCGTTGGAACGCCAAGCGCAGGTCAGTGATGACGTGCTCCTTTCCTACCGTAGCCAGTTCAACATCGGGCGGCGGTCATTGCTTGACGTGCTTGATGCGCAAAACACCCGGTTCAACACGCAGGTTCGCCGCGAAACGGCGCGCTTCTCCGAGCTGTTCGCACAATATCAAGTATTGGCGGCAACGAATAATTTCCTCAGCGCGCTTAGTATCGCACCCGGTACGGGAGCCGGGGCCGCAGAACGCGATCGTTTTGATTATGGGCCCTCGCGTCCGGCGGAATTACAGCGACGTCGCTATCCTGAATAGGAGCATAAGCTCCGGAGTATCAGAGTGCAGTACTCACAAGAGTTCACAGAGGCATCCGAGCGGGATCCACTGATCCTTGCGATTGTCCGGGTGGCGATGCATTTCGGCACCCCAGATCCCAGAGTGCTGTTCAATGCGCTTCCACGGGACGAGTCCGGCGCGCTGCCATTTCATCAGGCAAGCGCAGCGCTTGACCTCGCTGGTTTCAATCACGAGGCTTCGACCG
This sequence comes from Porphyrobacter sp. MBR-155, assembly GCF_040547625.1. Classification (NCBI taxonomy): domain Bacteria; kingdom Pseudomonadati; phylum Pseudomonadota; class Alphaproteobacteria; order Sphingomonadales; family Erythrobacteraceae; genus Porphyrobacter; species Porphyrobacter sp. MBR-155. The sequence continues at coordinate 303,707 of NZ_JBEPQB010000003.1, read as the reverse complement.
CGCGGCGGCTGCCAAGACAGCCTGATGCCTACCCGCTCATTGCGCGTATGCAGGACAATTCGGTTATCGCGCTGCTAGAACTATCAGCAGACGATGTTTTGACCTTTGCCGATGACGCGAGCGAGCCAGTCTGGACGCCTCTTTCCGGGTTCGACAGCGCGTTTTCAGGCGAATTCATCAGTGTCGTGGCGAACCCCGACGCGCTTCGTGCCAAGGATGCGCCGTGGCATGCGAAAGGTCGCAATCACTGGTTCTGGTCCGAGCTGCGCAAGGAGCGCAAGGCCTTTCGATCGGTATTGCTGGCATCGCTGCTGATCAACATGCTGGCGTTGTCGCTCCCCCTGTTCTCAATGAATGTGTATGACCGGGTCATCCCGAACAGGGCAGAATCCTCGCTTTGGGTTCTGGCTTCGGGCGTTGCGCTCGCCTTTCTGCTGGAATTTGCGCTCCGGACAGCGCGAACCAACGTCGTCGACGAGATCGGCCGACGTTTGGACATCAACCTTTCCCAGAAGCTGTTCTCAAGAATATTGTCGACCCCGATGAATGAGCGGCGGGGCAGCACCGGTGCGCTTGCTGCCCGGGTCAATGAATATACTCTGGTTCGCGAATTCTTTGCGTCGACCACGGTGGTTCTGGTTGTTGACCTCGCGTTTCTGGCCCTGTTTATCGCGGTCATTGCCTACATCGCAGGGTGGCTCGCGTTGGTTCCGTTGGCCGCGCTCGTCATCATGGCGATCGCCGGAATGATCTTGCAGCGCAAGGTGATCGACGCTGCCCGCGATGCACAATCCGATGCGGGGCTCCAGCAAACAGTTCTGGTTGAATCGGTTGCGGGAATGGAAACCCTCAAGAGCATCGCCGGGGAACGTCGGCTGCTCGGCAAGTGGCAGTCCCTGTCCCGGATCGGTAGCCAATCGCAGTTGCGGCTGCGGCAGATCTCATCAAGGGCGGTCGCGCTTGCTTCGTCATTCCAGCAAGTTTCGAGCGTTTCGCTCGTCGTGGGCGGATATTACCTGTTCGCTGCGGGCGAGATCACCATGGGCGCGATCATTGCAATCGTCATGCTGTCATCGCGATCGCTTGCTCCGGCCGGCCAGATCGCGTTCCTGCTGACGCGCGGTCGGCAGGCACGCGAAGCGCTCGATTCGATCGAGGTGATGTTCGCCGCAGCCGACGAACGAAAGCAAGGCAGCATCAGCCTGCCTCCATCGCAGCGAGACGGGTATCGCATTGCCCTCGAAGATGTGTCCTTCGCCTATCCCGGCAGCGAAATCGCCAGCATCAGCAACATCAATCTCACGATCGAGCCGGGCGAGCGCATCGCCATTGTCGGACGCGTTGCTTCGGGCAAATCCACCTTGGGCCGCCTGTTGTGCGGGCTTTATCCGCCAACCGATGGCGCGATCAGGATCGAGGGGATCGACAGCCGCCAGTTCTACCCTGCAGAGTTGCGGCGCAATTTCCGCTTTGTTGGTCAGGATGCCAACCTTTTTACGGGCAGCATCCGTGAAAATATCGCCCTCGGATCGCCGGGGGCCTCGGATGCAGATATCATCAACGCGCTGGTCAAAACCGGGGCTGATGGCTTCCTGACCCGCGACGCTGCGGGGTTTGACCGCGAAGTGGGCGAGCAGGGACGCACATTGTCGGGCGGGCAACGCGCATTTCTGGCATTGTCACGCGCCTTCATGAGCCCGTTCGAAATGCTCTACCTCGATGAACCCACAGGCGCGATGGATTCTCATACCGAGGCGATGCTGGTCGAGAAGTTGAAATCCGCACTATCGAAAAAGCAGACCCTGATTGTGGCCACGCACCGCCCGGCCCTGTTCGATATCTGCGACCGGATCATCGTCCTCAACGAAGGCAGGGTGGTTGCAGACGGGCCGAAGGCTGAAATCCTCAAAAACCTGCGCGCCAGGGTGGAAGCGTGATGCCGGGACTGCCTAGGATCGCGCCACTGCGGCTTGGCTCAGGCCCGCTGAAAGCGACCGGCGTGGCAGCTTTGCTCATGCTGCTGGCCGCGCCCAGTTTGCCGACCGCGTCTGATAGTTCAGTGGGCGCCAATAATGCGCTCTCAGCCATGCCTGCCGGATTGGCGCGCGATCTTGAAAAGCTGACTGTGCAGCCATCAGCCCTGATCGACACGGGCACGTATAGCGCAGAGGAGCGCAATGCCCTGATCCCGTTCGTCACCACGTCTGCCGGGTTTGCCAAGCCATTCCGGGCTGGGGCGGCAGGCGCGGCAACCTACAAGACCGCACTGCATTGCCTGACAGAGGCGATCTATTACGAGGCTGCCAACGAAAGCCCGGCTGGCAAACGCGCCGTGGCGCAGGTCATTCTCAACCGGGTCACCCACCCTGCCTACCCCTCGTCGGTCTGCGGTGTGGTCTATCAGGGGTGGTCAGAGCCAGTCTGCCAGTTCAGTTACACGTGTGACGGCTCGCTTGCGCGCCGTCCGGTCGGCCACCTTTGGCGCCAATCGGCTAACGTAGCCGAAGCGGCCCTGACCGGGCACGTGGAAAAGGCCGTGGGAACCGCGACGCACTATCATGCCGATTATGTTTTGCCTTATTGGGCGTACCGCCTTGAAAAGGTTCATGTCGAAGGGCGGCACATCTTCTATCGTTTCCCCGGGCGCGCAGGCGATGCCACGCGGTTTTCGGCGCGTTGGACTGGCAGCGAGCATTATCCAACCTTCGATCCAAGGCGCTTCGCCGCCTATGATGAAGGTCAGGAAGGCGAACTGCCGTCGGCCTTGCCGCAGCATTTGCAGCGCAGCCCAACCGAACGGCGCGCGGATAATGATGTCGGTGGACGCATGGATCCCGCCGTGGGCTGGACGCTTTCGATTCCCGATCCGGTTGCCGCCAGCAAGACATTGCAGTCCACGCTTGAACAACAGCGATCCGAGGCTGCCCTGCCGCGAGTAATCACAGCTTCGGGAAGCCAACTGCCATGAATCTGGTGCAACGCTTTGAAGTTCTGGATGCGAACCGCAAGCTGATCATCGTTTCGGCGGCGGCGCTGTTTCTGCTGATCGTCTGGAGCAGCCTTGCCGAGGTCGACGAAGTCACTCGGGGCATGGGCAAGGTGATCCCATCCAGTCAGGCGCAGCTTGTTCAACCCGCAGAGCCGTCAGTTGTGGCGGACATACTGGTGCGCAGCGGGGAGCTGGTCAAACAGGGCCAACTCCTTGTCCGACTGGACGACAGTATGGCGGCCTCCGAACTGGGCCAGCTCCAGACAGAAAACGTAAGGCTTGAGGCAAAGGCCGCCCGGCTTGAGGGCGAAGCGAGCGGCTCTGTGATGGGGTGTGAGCCGGGGTCGGTGTGTGCCGAAGAACAACAGCTTCAACGCGCACGGCTGGCCGCGGCGCGCAGCCGCGAGGCGTCACTCTCGGCGGCCATCGAACAGCGTCGGCGCGACCTTCGCGAAGCGCAAGAGACCGCCGCTTCACTCCAGCAAAGCGTCAGGCTGGCGCAGGAACAGGTGCGGATGCTTGAGCCGCTGGCGGCGCAGGGCATCGTTCCCCGCACCGAATTGCTGACCGCCCAAAGGGAACTGGTCGACGTGCGAGGAAGGCTTGCGGCCGCGCAGCAGGCAGCCGGGCGCGCGTCAGCATCAATTCGCGAGGCGCAGGCCGATTTTCAGTCAGCGCGTCTCGATTTTCAGGAGCAGGCGTTGAATGAACGCAGTGAGGTTGAAACCCGGATCGCGGTCAACGAGGAAAGCATCCGCGGAGCATCGGCCCGGCGCAACCGGAACGAACTGCGCTCGCCAGCAGCGGGGATCGTCAACGATCTGCAGATCACGACCAAAGGCGGCTTCGTAAGCGCGGGCGAAACGATCATGCAGATCGTCCCTGTTGGCGACCGCTTGCTGGTCGAAGCGCGGGTCAGCCCGCGTGACATCGGCTTTGTCGCGGCAGGAGACCCCGCCAATGTCAAAGTCACAGCCTATGACTTTGCCACTTACGGGGGGCTGGCAGGCAAGGTTGTCGAGATTTCAGCCGACAGCATTTATGACGAAGTGGAACGCGAAAGCTACTATCGCGTCCTGATCGAAACTGATCGCAGCTTTGTTGAAAAGAACGGCCAGAAATTTTCGATTGTCCCCGGAATGATGACCGACGTGGAAATCATAACCGGTTCAAAAAGCATTCTTTCCTATCTGTTAAAGCCGGTCGCGCGGGCATTCGATACGGCATTGTCAGAAAAATAGGCAATGCGCCTGACTGCCAATGTCTGGCCGGCATCGGGCCGGGCGGTATAACCGTGGAGCCACGATGACCGCTCACTGAAGCTCATTTTCGCAGAATATTCATGGGAATTATCGGCCAGCAGAACCTGATCGGATTGGTTGTCGAGCAGATAGTGTGAACCGTTCAGCTTGACGATCAGCACGGCGTGTTCGCGTCGACGCACGGCATCCCAGACCAAGGTCAGATAAAGCGACTCCGGATCGAAACCCGCATTGACCAGAAACTGGTATTTCAGGATCGCAAAATCCTCGCAGTCGCCCTTGCGCCGACGCAGGGTCTCATTCGCCGTGGCCCAGTAATCCGATTGGCCGTAGATGGCCTGATCTTCGGCATAATCGACGTTCTGGTTTACCCACGCATTGACCTTTGTGACATGATCGAGGTCAGATGCCAGTCGGTCCCTCTGGAGGTATTCGGTCGCCGATACCGACGCGCTCTTTCGTGAAACGCGCCGCCAGACACGGTCGAGCGGCGTGCTACCGATCAAGACACGCGAACTGCCGAGAAATTCTCCGGATGCCTGCGCCCTCGTCATCGAAGGTTCAATCAGCGCCGTCGGAGCGAAGGCCCCTAGCGGACAAGGCAACATTGTCGTCATCGCTGCGGGCTGCGCCTGATCGGGTGAATAGGACACGCTGGTTGCGGTGGCACCACCCTGCTGCGCGCTGATGAGGTCAAGCGCACTGGGCTGACCGCCAAGAATGGCCGATGACTTCCCGCTCTCAAGGCCCTCAGCGCCCGTCGGGAGCGGCATGGAAAGCTGGTTGGTGCATCCGAACAAGGCGCCGACGGCTGCCGACGAGAAATACGCATGGGCCGGAGCCGGATTGATGCCCGCCAACAGCGAGGCCACCCCGATCCATCCGGGGAGCCTGAAGTGGTGCCAGCATATCTTCTTCGCCGTCTGCATTCAGAAGGCGTAAGGGCGACCGATATAAGATGAGGTCGCGATAATTGGTTAATGGGGGGGCAACCAACATCCCGTAGTTGATGCGACTTTTCGGCCACTGGGGACTGCCCGGAGTGGCCTGATCCTAGGACTGTTTGCGGAAAAGGATCGTGTTTTTGCTTGGGAAATCAACCTCCCAGCCGCGATCCTGTGCGATCCGTTCCATCGTCACTGGCCGATAGAACGTCACGTGGGTCGGATCGCGGCGGTAATGCCACGTGGCGAAATTGACCTGCGGATATTCAAGCCCTGTCATGATGGCGAGGATTCCGCCGCGACGCAGTAGCTGCTCCATCTTGTCGAATTCGCGGCCCGGATCATGAAAGTGCTCGGCCGTTTCGCAGCAGAAAACGAAATCATAGTCGCGTTCAAGCGCAGCCTCGTCGGGCACGAAGAAGGGGTCATAAAGGGTCACGTTGAAGCCCGCTTCAATCAGCATGGCCGCTCCGGCAGGGCCTTCACCGCACCCGTAGTCCAGACCCTCAGCGCCCGCAGCAAGACGTTCGATCAGGGGCGCGACAAGTCGCCCGACGAATTGCCGATAATTCGGATCGCTCGCATCATTCTCATGAAGTTCATATTGCGACCGTTCGACATCGCTGGTTGGGAGGCCTTCCCATGCAACGAAAGTCCCCTCGCAACGCCGACACTGGAAATAGGCGCGATCGGTAACATCCACGCGGGGATAGGCCATGCCGCCGTCGCAGATCCGGCACGCCGTGGATGGCGCCGCATTCCCGCAAAGCAGTGACTCATGGTTCAATTGGAGGGCCTCAGTTAATTTGCCGACCGCAGCGACGATATTTGAATGGAAGGCCCGGATTTGAATGGAGGGTCTGGGGCTGGGCTTGACCCCCGTTAGACCCGCGCAGGTTACTTCCAGCCCCACGCTGGCGGCGGCAGGGCAATCGGCTGGGTAAGATCGAACTCGACCCGGAAATGCCGTTCCGCCGGGGCGCCCCCGGCAACCGTCCGGCGCAGTTGATAGGCATAGGTCGCGCCCGCCGTCCCCGCCGGATCAACCTCGACCGTCCAGACATTGGTGACCGATGCGGCGAGGCCTCCGCGGGTAAACAGCGCGATGGATTCGGCATCCACCGGGAAGGTTTGCGCGCGCGCTGTGCCGCGGGCCGCAGTGTCGCCGCCATACATCGTCACCGCATCGTGCGAGCCATCCGCGTGGCGGTGATCGTGCTTTAACCGCAGGCCGCCAGCATCGTTGCGGGTGATCAGCCAAGTGCGCGACCGATCCCATGTGCCATCGGCGTTCTCGACGTGGAACGGAACCGCAATCCCGGTGTCGCTGCATTCTGTCACCGCCATCACCATCGCCCGTCCGGCAAGGCCGGAGTCGGCGGCATCGGCTGTCACCATCCGCCCGGCATAGGCCTTGCCGCAATGGCTTTCCAAGGCGGCCCAGAAGCGGGTTTGCGGGTCGACCGAATCGGGAGCGCTGGATGCGGCGCACCCTGCCAGCAACAGCACGCCGCAGGCGGCCCAGCGGCCACGGTGGAGGGGTTGAAAGCAAACGGGGTGAGGCATGGTCATGCGGGGAGCCCTAGCATAAAACGCAGCCTGGTCACTGCCGTTCAGGCGCTATTCCTCCTCGCCAACGATCCCATCGGCGCGAGGCGTGGTGCGGCGGTCGGCACCGGAACGCCGGTCGGCCTTGCGGCGATCGGGGCCATCAAAAGGCTGCTGCGATTTGCGCCGGTCTGCCTGCCGCCGTCCGTCGCCGGATGATGCAGGCGAATTACTGGTGCCCCGCGCTCCGGAATTTTCGTCGCTCATGCCCATGTCTCCTGAGGCCAAGCCCGGATTATCCGATGCCATCACCCCTCGTTGAACTAGATGATTCAAACATTACAGCGGAATGAAAGTAACACTGACTCGATGAAATTCCTAGCATTGCGCGTCAGCTTGCCAGATCGCGCAGCAAGTCGCTTGGCCCCGCGCCGCCAAACCGCTAGGGCGCGCGGCGACAAGCCGATTGGCCACAGAACTGGAACGCCGGTGACTGACACAAATGACCACCTTCGGGCAGACGCCCCTGATCTCGCCAAGGCAGAAGTGCTGATCGAAGCGCTGCCCTATTTCCAGCGCTATGCCGGGCGCACTTTCGTGGTGAAATATGGCGGCCACGCGATGGGCGATCCTGCCGCCGCGCGCGATTTTGCCGAGGATATCGTGCTGCTGAAGGCGGTCGGCATCAACCCGGTGGTGGTGCATGGCGGCGGGCCGCAGATCGGTCAGATGCTCGCCCGGTTGGGGGTGGAAAGCACCTTTGTCGATGGCTTGCGCGTCACCGATGAAGCGACCGCCAAGATCGCCGAAATGGTGCTTTCTGGCGGGATCAACAAGGAGCTTGTCAGCTGGATTGCGGCTGCAGGCGGCAAGGCGATCGGGATATCGGGCAAGGACGGCGGGCTGGTCACAGCGCGCAAAGTTACCCGCACCACCCGCGATCCCGAAAGCCTGATCGAACAGGTGGTCGACCTCGGCTTCGTGGGCGAGCCTGCTTATGTCGATACCACCATCATCGACACCGCTGTGGCCGCCGGGATGATCCCGGTGATTGCCCCGATCGCAGCCGGCGAGGACGGGGCGACCTATAATATCAACGCCGATACGATGGCGGGCGCGATTGCAGCGGCGCTGGGCGCGGCGCGGTTGTTTCTACTCACCGATGTGGCGGGCGTACTGGATGGCGAAGGCAAGCTGCTGACCGATCTCACCCCCGCAGACATCAACCGCCTGCGCGCAGACGGCGTGATTCACGGCGGGATGGTGCCCAAACTGGAAACCTGCATCAACGCGGTCGAAGCCGGGTGCGAAGCGGCGGTGGTGCTTGATGGTCGGGTGGGTCATGCGATGCTGCTCGAATTCTTCACAGCCCGCGGGGCCGGCACGCTGGTGCGCGCCTGAGCGGGAACACAATTGTGGCGCGAGGCGTATTAAGACGCTAATACGCCTATAAGGGACATCACAGGGTGGCGCACCCCGCCGCCCCGGCAATGGAAACGGATCACAATGCAAGGACTGGCCGTACTCGTCGATATCATCGTGATGCTCACCAATGTGCTGGTGATGCTGATCATTATCCAATTCGTGATCGGGCTGCTGTTCGCCTTTAACGTGGTGAGCCCGAGCAATGAGTTCCTTCGGCAGGTATATGACTCGATCAACCGGTTGCTGGAACCCGTGCTTCGCCCGATCCGCAACATCATGCCCAATACCGGCGCGATCGACTTTTCGCCGCTGGTGCTGATCCTTGGCCTGCAGATTCTCACGCGGGTGCTGATCGGCGTTGCCGGGGCCTATTGATGCCCGAAGCCGCGCTTATCGACGGCAAGGCGTTTGCCGAAACCCTGCGCGCGCGCATTGGCGTGGGGGCGAGCGCGTTTGCGCAGGCCACCGGACGGCGTCCGGGCCTAGCAGTGGTGCTGGTGGGCGAAGACCCTGCCAGCCAGGTCTATGTTGGCGCAAAAGGCAAGGCGTGTGACGCCGCCGGAATGGCCAGTTTCGAACATCGCCTGCCTGCCGACACCAGCGAAGCCGCGCTGCTATCGCTGATCGAACGGCTCAATCAGGATGAGGCGGTGGACGGCATTCTGGTGCAGATGCCTCTGCCAAATGGCCTCGATGAACAGGCGATCATCGCCGCGATCAACCCGGACAAGGACGTTGACGGCTTCCACGTCATCAACGCCGGGCGGCTTGCCGTGGGGCAGGCGGGCTTCATCCCCTGCACGCCGCTGGGCTGCATGATGCTGCTGAAAGACCGGCTCGGCGATCTGTCTGGGCTGGATGCGGTGGTGATCGGTCGGTCGAACATCGTCGGCAAGCCGATGGCGCAGTTGCTGGTGGACGCCAACGCCACCGTGACTATCGCGCATAGCCGCACCAAAAACCTGCCCAATATCGTGCGCCGCGCTGATATTGTGGTGGCTGCGGTGGGCCGCCCGGAAATGATCCGGGCTGACTGGATCAAGCCGGGAGCAACCGTGATCGATGTCGGCATCAACCGCCTGCCCCCCGAACCGGGCAAGGACCGGGGCAAGCTGGTCGGCGATGTCGCCTTTGCCGAGGCGCGTGAAGTCGCCGGTGCGATTACTCCGGTGCCGGGCGGGGTTGGGCCGATGACGATTGCGGTGCTGTTGAGAAATACCTTGGTTGCAGCCCACGCCCATGCCGGGCTTGCACCGCCGGAGGGCTTATGAGGCGCGCGGGTTACCTTCTATTGCTGGGGGCAGCGGCGCTGGCCCTGACCGCCTGCGCGAGCGGCGGACAGAAACCAAGCGACCGCACCGTAGCTTTGATCAACCGCGCACTGGCCACCGCCCCCGGCGCCGCGCAGCCAAGCACGATCGTGGCCACCGAAATCGCCTTTTCCCGCGCCGCACGCGAAAACGGACAGTGGACCGCGTTTCGCATGTTCGCGGCCCCCGGCGCGCTGCTCCACGGTGAAAACGGCCCCTTCGCAATCGAGCCCTGGCTCGCCACGCAAACCGATCCGCCTACCGCAGTGCAGTGGGAACCGCGCGCGGTGGTGATCAGCTGCGATGGGGCGGTCGCCGTCAGCCACGGACGCATCACCACGCCCGAGGGCAAGGTCGGCAATTTTCTGACCGTGTGGGAACGCCAGAGCGGCGGCGATTATCGCTACATCTTCGATGTCGGCGGACTCGATGTGCCGCAGCCCCCGCCGCGCAAACCGGTTGAGGATGGCGATATCGTCGTCACCTCGATTGATGCGGTGCAGGGCCTTGTCGCTTCATGCCCGCGCCGTGATGCCGCGATCCCGCCGCCGCCCGCGATCCCCGTGGGCGATGAAGGCAAGGCCGATGCCCGCCTGTCGCGCGACGGCACCTTGCGTTGGCGCTGGGAACACCGCGATGATGGCACCCGGTTTGCCGCTGCCGACTATTTCTATCAGGGTCGTTGGCTCACCGCGTTTGAGCAAAACCTTGCGCCGACAAGCGGAGAGTGATGGTGCTGACCGAGTTGTTCTTCTCCGCCTTTGTCACCTTCTTCGTGGTGATCGACCCGCCGGGGTGCGCGCCGATCTATGCCGGGCTGACCAAGGGCGCGAGCGCTAGCCAAGCACGCAGCATGGCGCTGCGGGCGACGGTGATTGCGTCGCTGATCCTGCTGCTGTTTGCGCTGTTCGGCCAGCAATTGCTGGCCGCGCTGCATATTGAACTGGATTCATTCCGCATCGCAGGCGGGCTGATGCTGTTTTTCATCGCGTTTGACATGGTATTCGAAAAACGCACCCAGCGCCGCGAGGAACGCGCCGAAAAAGTCGCCGCCTCACCAGAGATTGAGGATGTCTCGGTGTTTCCGATGGCCATGCCGATGTTGGCCGGGCCGGGCGCGATCGCAGCGGTGATGCTGCTGATGAACGAGGCGGACGGGCTGGCACAATCGTTCGAAGTGCTCGGCGCGCTCGCAGCGGTGCTGGTGATTACCGGAGCGGCGCTGGTCGCGGCAGGCCCGCTGATCCGGCTGCTGGGCGATAAGGTCGAAGCCGTGATCACCCGCCTGCTCGGCGTGTTGCTGGCCGCGCTGGCGGCGCAATATGTGATCGACGGGCTGAAAGGCAGCTTCGGTTTGTGACGGGTTGATGTTGCGCTGACCAAAGCGAAGGGGGGATATTTCCGCCCCCGGCCTTGCCCTTGCCCGCGCCATCGGGAATCCCATCGCGGATGGCGATTCTTTCGGACAAATGGATCCGCGCACAGGCGCAGGAACACGGCATGATCGAACCCTTCGTCGAAGCCCAGCGGCGTGACGGGGTGATCTCCTACGGCCTATCGTCTTACGGATATGACGCAAGGGTGGCGCCGGAGTTCAAGATCTTCACCAATGTCAATTCGTCGGTGGTCGATCCCAAGGCGTTCGATCCCGATAGCTTTGTCGACCGCGAAACCGATGTTTGCATCATTCCGCCCAACAGCTTTGCCCTGGCCCGCACCGTCGAATATTTCCGTGTGCCCGAAGATGTGCTGGTGATCTGCCTCGGCAAGAGCACCTATGCGCGCTGCGGGATCATTGTGAATGTGACGCCGCTGGAGCCGGGCTGGGAAGGGCACGTCACGCTCGAATTTTCGAACACCACCCCGCTGCCTGCCAAAATCTATGCCAATGAAGGCGCGTGCCAGTTCCTGTTTCTGCAGGGCAACGAACGCTGCGAGACCAGTTATAAAGACCGTGCGGGCAAATATATGGGCCAGCGCGGAGTGACGTTGCCGCGATTGTAACCCTTCACGTCATGCCAGCGCAAGCTGGCATCTCGGGCGGAAATGCGGCATTAATCCACTTGAGGTTCCAGCCTTCGCTGGAATGACCGTTTCAAGAGGGATCATATGGCCACCCGCGAATTCGACATCATCGTTTACGGTGCCACCGGTTATACTGGGCGGCTCGTCGCTGAATATCTCGCCCACCATTATGGCAGCCGCGCTGATGGCCCGAAATGGGCAATGGCGGGGCGCAACCTTGCCAAGCTTGAGGAAGTGCGCGACCTGATTGGTGCGCCTGCCACCACCCCGCTGGTGGTCGCCAATGCCGATGACAGCGCCGATCTCGAAGCGATGTGCGCGCGCACCAAGGTGGTGCTGAGCACGGTCGGCCCTTATCAGCTTTATGGTGACAAGCTGGTGGCCGCCTGTGTTGCCACTGGCACCGATTACGCCGATCTGTGCGGCGAACCGGCATGGATGGCGCAGAAAATCGCCGAGCATCAGGCCGCCGCCGAAGCCAGCGGCGCGCGCATCTGTTTTTCCAGCGGGTTCGATTCGATCCCCTTCGATCTTGGCGTGTTGATGACGCAGAAGGCCTGCGTCGAACGCTTCGACAAGCCTGCCCCGCGCATCCGGGGGCGGGTGCGGGCGATGCAGGGGACGTTTTCGGGTGGCACCGCGGCCAGCCTCGGCGCGACGATGAAGGCGGCGGCCAAAAGTCCCTCGATCATCAACGTGCTGCGCAATCCGTTCGCGCTGACGCCGGGGTTTGAAGGGCCGGATCAGCCTTCGGGCATGATCCCCAGCCACGAGGAGGATCTCGGCAAATGGGCCGCGCCGTTCGTGATGGCGCCGATCAACACCAAGAACGTGCACCGCACCAACTTCCTGCTTGGCCACCCTTACGGCACCGATTTCAAGTATGACGAGATGATGCTGACCAGCCCCGGAGAAGCGGGCAAGGCAGCGGCCAATGCGGCGTTGGAATTCATGAAAAACCCGTTCGGTGCCAAGCCGCCCAAGCCCGGCGAGGGTCCGACCAAGGAAGAACGCGAAAACGGCTTCTACGATGTCGTGTTCGTGGCCGATATGGCGGATGGCGGGCGGCTGCAATATGGCGTGAAGGGGCGCTATGATCCGGGCTATGGTTCAACCAGCCGGATGCTGAGCGAGACCGGGATCGCGCTGCTTTCCTGCGCCAAACCGGGCGGGATCGGCACGCCCGGCGCATTTCTGGGCGAAGATCTGGTCAAGCGGCTGGAAGATCACGCCGAACTGACCTTCGCGGTTGAAAGCTGAGATGGTGAGCCCCCGCCTGCGCGGGGGACTCACAACAGGGCTCAGAAGCTCAGGCGAACACTCGCGCGGAAGTTGCGGCCCACCAACGGGACAAACTCCTTGGTGAAGCTCGCGTGGCGGCGGCCGGTCACGTCGAAGATATTGTCGGCCGCGACTTGCACCGTGACGTTCTTGTTATCCGCCAGGGGTCGCCATGCGATCAGCGCGTTGACCAGCGTGAAACTGTCAGTTGGGGTTTCAAACGTGGTCACCCGGTTCTGTCGGTCAAACCACTGCACTTCGCCGCGCACGTCGAACGCTGTCGTTTGCGCTTCCAACGCGCCAAGCAAGCTCAGCGGCGGGATGCGCGGTATAGCCGTATCATCGGCCAGTTCCGCTCTGACATAGGATGCGCGGAGATCGGTCAGCAGACGGAAGCTTCCGGTATCGATCACCGGATAGGACAGGTCGGCTTCGATCCCGTAAAAGTCTGCATTCTGCTGCAGGTATTCGAACACCGGCAGATCATCTTCCTCCTCGCCGGTTTCGTTGAGAAAGATGTAGTCGTTAAACCACTGGCGGAATGCGGTCAGGCTGAATGTGCCCGCCCCGATATTGCCGCGCGCATAGGCTTCCAGCCCCCACGCGCTTTCGGTCTTGAGGTCAGGGTTGCCGATTTCGAACGCCTGCGTGGCGATGTGCGGGCCGTCAGCGAACAGTTCTTCGGCGCTCGGCGCACGTTCGGCGCGCGAACCATTCAGGCCGATGCGGACGCCCTCAACGCCTTCGTAAACCACGCCAAGCGCGCCCGAAAAGGTGTCAAAATTCTGTTTGATGCCCAGCGTCTGGGCTTCGACATTGGTGAACTCGCCGCGCGCGGCAGCTTCGATCTGGAATGGGCCGGTGCCAAATTCCTGCAAGGTGAACACTGCCAGCTGATCTGTCAGGTTGGGCGGAACATAGGCCTCTTCGCCTTGGGCGAAGAAATCGCGGTGCATGAACTGGACTCCGGTTGACCCACGCAGCAGACTTTGGGCGTTCTGCACCAGTTCGGCGCGTGCTTCGATGCTGGTGGAATCGAAGGTGGTTCCGATGTCGGCCCCTTCAAACTCGGTATGGGTGTAATCGGAATAGCCGACCCGCAATTTCAGCCGCTCGACCGCGCCTTCGCCAAGGTAGATGTCGCCTTTGAAGTCGGCGCGGAATTGTTCGAGGCCGATGGTGACAAACGCATCCCCTTCCGCTCCGCCGGGTCGGGTGGGAACGCCGTAATCGGTGTCGTAGTATCCGATTGATGCGCCAAACGTGCTGTCACCAAGGATCAGGCCAAGCCCACCATTGAGCGTCCAGCTTTCCATCGCGGTATTGGCCACGCGGTCTCGTTGACCAGCAGCGTCGCGCAGCGCCGCCGCTTCATCAAGCGCGCCGTCATCTTCCTGCGCGGCGGCGTCAGCAAGCAGATCAGCGCGCAGGGCGTTGGATACCTGAAACCCGCCGATCTCTATGTCGCCCGATTTGCGCCACGAACCGTCGACATGCAGCACCAGGTTCGAGCTGACACCGACATCGAGCGAGGCTGCGCCGGTGCGCATATTGGTCGCGCTATCGATACCGCCCAGCGCATCGAGGTGGAACGCTTCATCCGGCATCCTGGTCGGGATGCGCTTGTCGATCACATTCACCGCGCCGCCAATCGCCTGGCTGCCGTAAAGCAGCACCGCCGCGCCGCGCAGCACTTCGATGCGTTCAACCGTGATCGGATCAATGGTGGTGGCGTGATCGGCAGAGGTGTTTGAGACATCTGACGTGCCGATCCCGTCGACCAGCACGCGCACGCGCTCACCCTGCTGGCCGCGCAAAACGGGGCGTGAGGCGCCGGGGGCAAAGCTGGTGGCAGACACGCCGGGGACCTTGGACAGCAGATCGCCGATCTGGCCGGTCACCATATCGCGCTGAATGTCGCCGATCTCGAGCACGCTGGTGCCTGCCAGCAAGTCGAGTTCTTTGAGGCCCGAAGCGCTGACGATGATGTTGCCGGTTTCATCGGTCTGGCGATTGTGGACGTCATCCTCGATCTTGGCACCGGCTGGTGTGCTGGTCGCGGGCTGCTGTTCAGCTTGCGCGGTTTCTGCCAGCGCCGGGGCGGCGATAGTATCCGCGCAGAGAACGGCGGCGAGGGCGAGGTGGGATGAGGCAAGGCGGTTCTTGCGATTGATCATGGGGGTCCCGTTGCTTTAATGAGATAACGTATCACGCACTTAAAGTGATGTGTTGCGAATGCAAGCGGAAATGCCGCAAATGCTGATCAACGCATCGCGGCCCTTGCCTGCGGGCTCGTGTTGCCGCAAAGCGCTGCCAGCAACTGGACAGCCACCAAGAGCACCCTGACCCATGCCCACTTCATCCCCGCTTTCCGGCCAGCTTGTCACGATTTTCGGTGGCAGCGGCTATATCGGTAACTATGTCGCGCAGAGCCTGCTGGAACGCGGCGCGCGCTTGCGGTTGGCGAGCCGTGCGCCGCACAAGGCGCAAGCTCTCAAACCGCTCGCCAATCTTGGCCAGCTGCAATTCCTTCCCTGCGACATCACCCAAGACGACCACGTTGCCGCTGCGCTTGATGGGGCGCATTACGTCGTCAATCTGGTCGGCGCGTTTGATGGCGATCTGACCGCACTGATGGGCGAGGCACCCGGCACGATCGCGCGGCTGGCAGCGGCGAAGGGCGTGCGCGCGATGGTGCATATCAGCGCCATTGGCGCCGATGCGGCATCGCCAACCGCCTATGCCAAATCCAAGGCGCTGGGCGAACAGCGCGTCATGGCGGGCTTCCCGACGGCGACGATCCTGCGGCCCTCGATCGTGTTCGGCCCGGACGATAACTTCCTCAACCTGTTTGGCGGGATGATCGAGATGCTCCCGGTGTTGCCGGTGTTCGGGCCAGAGGCGAAGCTGCAACTGGTCTATGCCGATGATGTTGCCGAAGCGGTGGCGACCGCGCTGGAATATCCCGATGCACACGGCGGGCACACTTATGAACTGGGTGGGCCGGAGCAGCTTTCGATGATGGAAATCCATGAACGGATCGCCGCAGCCCAAGGGCGAAAGCGGCATTTTTTCGCGGTGCCCGATGGGCTGTCAGCTGCCTTTGCGGCGCTGCCCGGTACCCCGATAAGCCGCGATCAGTGGGCGCTGCTGAAACCCGGCAGCACCGTGGCGGACGGCGCGCGCGGATTTGCCGAATTGGGGATCGAACCCAGGCCATTGGGCCTGTTCCTCGACAAGTGGATGACGCGGTTCCGCAAGCATGGGCGCTTTGGCCTCAGCAATGACCGCGCCAAGGCGCGCAGCGCGGCGGGCTGACCCCATCATCAGCATCGGCGGGAGCCGTATTGCTCCCGCCTGCCGTTGGATACGCAAAGTCAGAGCGCCGCTGCGTACAGCGTTTTCAGATCGGCATAGGCCTGCTCAGCGGCGGCTTCGGCATAGACCGGGCTGTCCGGCACGGTCCAGCCGTGATCGCCATCATAGACGGTGACTGTCGCGGGCACGTCTGCCGCCTTGGCCGCTTCACCAAAAATGACCTTGTCCTGCGGGGCCTTGGCATCATCATTGCGGGCGACCGCGATCAGCAGCTGCGCGTCGACCTTGTCCAGCAGCGCGTGCGGGCTCATCGGGTTATCCGCGCGCACCAGCCCGCCGCCGTGGAAACTCGCCGCAGCCTTGATCCGCGCTGGCACCGCCGCCGCGCTCCAGATGGTGAACGGCCCGCCCATGCAATAGCCCTGCGTGCCAATCCCGCGCTCCTGATCGACGCCCTCCTGCTGATCGAGCCAGCCGACCGTGGCGGCGGCATCGCGCATGATCGCTTCGGCATCGAGCTTGCCGCGCCACGGGCCAACTTTCTGAAACCCGCTATTGGTGATGAAATCGGCGAAATCGGTAAATTGCTGGCCGGCAACGTCGCGGTAATAGGGGTTCACTACCAATACCGCATAGCCTTCGCTGGCGAGGCGGCGGGCCATGTTACGCTTGGCTTCGCGGAGGCCGCCAATATCAGGCCACAGGATCACGGCGGGGTGATTGCCGGCTTCGGGATGGACGAAAAACCCATCCATCGTCCCATCAGCGGTATCGAAACCGATCACCCTTTCGGTCAGGCCAGCGGTCGAAGGCTGCGCATTGCTGGCGCTTTCGCCCGATGCGCACGCTGCCAGCGCCGCAGCGCCGCTGAGTGCGCCGAACTGGCGGCGGTTGACAGATTGCTTGGCCCATTCGGCCAGTTTGCTTTCATCGCACATGTTCGTCGTTCTCCTGCTGACCCCTTGCGCCTGTGATAGTCGGGAGCGGTAGGCATGGACAAGCAGAGTTTCACGCGCCAACATACGCAAAACAAAACGGGGAGAGCGGGATCAATGAACCTTGTACGGTGGGCGTGCGGCGCAGCCTTGTTGCTGTCGGCCGGAACCTTGGCGAATTGCAGCCAGATTTTCGATGGCAGCGGGAATGATGGCATTACCCATGCCGCGCTGGTCGGCGCGGACGCGGATAGCGCCAACTGGATCAGCCACGGGCGCACTTATTCCGAACAGCGTTATTCGCCGCTCGATGCAGTCAACCGCGATACGGTGGGCGATCTGGGTCTGACGTGGTTTGCCGATATGGACACCGCGCGCGGGCAGGAGGCGACTCCGCTTGTAATCGACGGCAAGCTGTATCTCACCACCGCGTGGAGCAAGGTGAAGGCGTTTGACGCCGCCACCGGTAAATCGCTGTGGGAATATGATCCCAAGGTTCCCGGCGAAACCGCAGTCAAAGCCTGCTGCGATGTGGTGAACCGCGGGTTGGCGGCGTGGGGCGACAAGCTGTTCCTTGGCACGCTGGATGGCCGCCTGGTCGCGCTTGATCGCGATACTGGCACGGTGGCGTGGGAAAAGGTCACGGTCGACCAATCCAAAAGCTACACCATCACCGGCGCGCCGCGCGTGATCGATGGCAAGGTGATCATCGGCAATGGCGGGGCGGAGTTCGGCGTGCGCGGATACGTCGCCGCCTATGATGCGGCGGATGGTGATGAACTGTGGCGGTTCTATACCGTGCCAGAGGGTGGCGATCCGAAAGACGCGCCCGCTTACCTGCAAAAGGCCGCCGAAACGTGGAACATGGACGTGCTGGGCGCGTCGGATGCGATTGGCGGCGGCGGGACGGTGTGGGATTCGATGGCTTATGATCCCGAGCTTGATCTGCTCTATATCGGGGTGGGCAATGGCAGCCCGTGGAACCGCGCCTATCGTTCGCCCGGCGCGGACGGGACGGGGGAGGGTGACAACCTCTACCTTTCCAGCATCGTCGCGATCCGGCCCGGCACTGGTGAATATGTCTGGCATTACCAGACCACGCCGGGCGAAACTTGGGATTTCACCGCCACGCAGCACATCATGCTCGCCGACATGACGATTGATGGCGCGGTCAGGAAGGTGCTGATGCAGGCACCCAAGAACGGGTTCTTCTACGTGATCGACCGGGAAACCGGAAAATTCATTAGCGCCAAACCCTATGTCAGCGTCAATTGGGCGAGCGGGATTGACCCCAAAACGGGCCGCCCGATTGAAAACCCCGAAACGCGCGTGGACAAGACCGGCAAGCCTGCACTGGTCACCCCCGGCGCGCTGGGCGGGCACAACTGGCACCCGATGGCGTTTCACCCGGCCGAAGGGCTGGTCTATATCCCAGCCTTTGAAGCGAGCATGATGTATGCCCCCGAAGCCGGATGGAAGCCCGACAGCGCCCGCGGCTTCAACGTCGGGTTCAATCTTGGTGCGGGCGATCTGCCGCCTGATCTCGGTATTCGCAGACAGGTGGCGGGCACGCTCAAGGGTATGCTGGTGGCATGGGATCCGGTGGCGCAGAAACCGCGCTGGACGGTCGAGCATCCCGGCCCGTGGAACGGCGGGTTGCTGGCAACCGGCGGTGGGTTGGTGTTTCAGGGCACGGCTGGCAGCGAGTTCAACGCCTATGACGCGGCCACCGGCGACAAGCTATGGAGCTTTGCCGCGCAAACCGGGGTGGTTGCGCCGCCGGTCACCTACACCGTTGATGGCGAACAATATGTCGCCGTGCTGGCAGGCTGGGGCGGGGCCTATGCATTGAGCGTGGATGGCGCGCTGATCGCGGACAAGGCACCAGTGCGCAATGTCTCGCGCCTGTTGGTGTTCAAACTGGGGGGCAAGGCGCAATTGCCGCCTGCGCCCGAACTCGCCGCGCTCCCGCTCGATCCGCCGCCAAGCAAGGCTTCTCCGCAAGTGATCGCATTGGGGCAGGCGAAATATGGCCGCTATTGTGCGGTGTGCCATGCGCCGGGCGCGGTTGGATCGACCGTGCTGCCCGATCTGCGCCGCGCCGGATCATTGGAAAGCGCGAGTGCGTGGAACGCGGTGGTCGAAGGCGGGATGCTCAAGGACAACGGCATGGCGAGCTTTACAGGATCGCTCAGCAAGGACGAGATCGAGGCCATCCGTGCCTACGTGATCCACCGCGCCAACGAGGACAAGGCGATCGAGAGGGCAAAGAAGGTCGCGCGGCGATGATGGCGGTGGGTGATCCTACCGACATCCGTAACTGGCAGCGGCGGCCTGACGGGATCACCACTTCGGGAAAGCTTGAGGCAAGCGATCCGGCGCGGCTGGCGGCCATCGGCGTGCGCCATGTGGTCAACCTCGCGCTCGACGATCATCCTGAGGCACTCAGCGATCAAGCCGCGCTGCTGGCTGCGCAGGGTATCGCCTACACCCACATCCCGGTGCCGTTCGACGCACCGACGCTGCATCATGTGGCAATGTTACAAGAAGCGCTGGCAGCGCATCACGGCCCGCATCATGTTCATTGCATCGCGAATTACCGGGTCACAGCGTTTTTCTATCTGATCGACTGCGCGGCGGGTGTACCTGAAGGTGAGGCGCTGGCGCGGATGGCGGCGGTCTGGAACCCGCTGGAAAGCGACGATCCCCGCGTTGCGGTGTGGCGTGAATTACTCATCCAGCCGCTGAACACCCCTAACCCCTGAACACCACCGTGCGTGAGCCGTTCATCAGCACCCGTTCCTGCGCGAACAGACGCACGGCTTCGGCCAGCACGCGGCGTTCGATGTCGCGGCCTTTGCGCACCAGATCGGCGGGGGCATCGGCATGGGTGATGCGCTCGACATCCTGATGGATGATCGGGCCTTCATCCAAGTCGGCGGTGACGAAATGCGCTGTCGCACCGATAATCTTGACCCCGCGTTCGTGCGCCTGGTGATAGGGCCGCGCACCCTTGAAGCCGGGCAGGAAGCTGTGGTGGATATTGATGCAGCGCCCCGCGAAATGGGCCGATTGTTCGTCCGAAAACACCTGCATGTAGCGTGCGAGCACCACCAATTCGGCGTTCACCTTATCAGCCAGTGCGCGGAATTGCGCCTCGGCTTGCGGCTTGGTTTCGGGCGTTACCGGGATGTGGTGGAACGGGATATCGCCAATATCGACCCGGATCGCGGTTTCGCGCGGGTGGTTGGAGACGATCGCCACCGGAGTGATCGGCAATTCCCCCGTGCGCCAGCGATACAGCAGATCGACCAGACAGTGATCGAACTTGCTGACCAGGATGATGGTGCGGCGCGGGCGCTGTTCGCGCGCCATTTTCCATTCAAACGCATATTCGACCGCCAGCGCAGCAAAGTCGGCGCGCAACCCCTCGGCGGTCGCGCCGTCGGGATCGAACACCACCCGCATGAAAAACCGGTCAGTCCCCCCCGCTTCCGCCCGATCATTGAACTGCTGCGCGTCAAGAATGTTGCACCCGCGCTCGAAAAGAAACCCCGTCACCCGCGCGGTGATACCGGGCCGGTCGGGACAGGCGAGGGTGAGGATCAGCGGGGCCATGCGCATCATGCCCACCTTACTTGGCGAGCGCCGCCTCGCACTGCGCCATCAGTTCGGCGATGATGTCGGCGGCAGGTTCTTCGGCCTTGACCATGCCGACCGATTGCCCCGCCATCACGCTGCCGTTTTCGACATCGCCGTCAATCACCGCGCGGCGCAGGGCGCCGGCCCAGAAATGTTCGATCTGCAATTGCGCCTCACCCATGTCGACCGCGCCCGAATCGAGCAGAGCGGCGACTTCGCGCTGTTTGGCGGTGAATTCCTCGGTGCCCTTGTTTTTCAAGGCGCGCACCGGGATCACCGGCAGGCGCGGGTCGACCTGCACCGATGCAACCGCCTCGCGGGCGCTGGCGCGGAAGAACGCTTTCTTGAAATCGGGGTGAGCGATGCTTTCGGTGGCGCAGGCAAATCGCGTGCCGAGTTGCACGCCCGCCGCGCCCATTTCCAGATAGCTGGCAATCGCCTCACCCCGGCCAATCCCGCCTGCGACGAAGATCAGGTGGTCGTAGGCCAATTCCGGCAGGATTTCCTGCGCGAGCACGCTGGTGGACACTGGGCCGATATGGCCGCCTGCTTCCATTCCCTCGATCACCAGCGCATCCGCTCCGGAGCGTAGCAGCTTTTTCGCCAGCGCCAGCGTGGGGGCGAATGCAATCACCTTGGTATCGCCGTCCTCTTTAATGGCTTCGACCGAACCCTTTGGCGGAATGCCGCCGGCCAGCACCACGTGGGTCACGCCATGCTTGCGGCACACCGCGATCAGATCGAACAGCGCGGGGTGCATGGTGATCAGGTTGACGCCAAATGGCTTCGACGTCAGCGCCTTGGTCGCCGTAATCTCGGTGTCGAGCAGTTCGGGGGTCATCGCCCCGCAGGCGATCACGCCGAAACCGCCCGCGTTGCTGATCGCGGCAACAAGGTTGCGTTCCGACACCCAGCTCATCGCGCCGCACAGGATCGCGGTATCGCAGCCGAGGAAATCAGTGCCGCGCTGCATCAGGGCAGCGGTGTTGGGATATTTGGTCATGGCGCGGCGCTTAGGCGCAAGCGCGAACCATCGCAAGCGGCACAATAGCGTGTGAAGTTACGCCAGAATTACATCTACGGCGGTTCAAAGTCTGGCAGACGACTGAACTATGATTACTAAATAACGAGATTTTCTTACGCGCGTCCGCAAGGTGTAACCCGTTTCTGCCATAACCTTCGCGTCAGCCAAGCTCCTCTCCGTTTTCCGCTTGGCTGATTGATTGGACAAATCCTAAAAGGAACAACGCCATGACTATCCGTTTTTTCCTGCCCGTGCTTGCCTTTGCTCTTGCCGTTCCTGCTGCTGCAGAAACGGTTACTGTAAAAGTGCCTTTTGGCGACCTTGATCTGACCAAAGAGACTGATCGTGCAGCGCTTGATCGCCGACTTGCGCGCGCTACCCACAAGGCGTGCGGTTCTCCATCCGCCCGCGACATCTCAGTGTTGCGCAGCTATCGGGCCTGCGTCGACGAGGCGCGCGCCACCTATCAGCCGCAGGTTGGGCTCGCGCTTGACAATGCAAACGCCCGCCGCGTCGCGGTCTTGGCTGACAAGCTGGGGATGCTCGCCAGCTTCTAATACCAGAGTGCTGCCGAGGCGGAGCGGTTTCGCACAAGCGGGGCCGCTCCGCTTGGGTTCAGCGATAGACAATCCGCACGGCGTCGGCGGCCTGTTTGGCGAGGGACACGGCGTCCACGGCTGTGTCAGCACGGGCGAGCGCCACGCCCATGCGGCGATAAGGGCGGGTGACGGGCTTGCCGAAGATCCGCACATCAACAGCAGGATCAATCGCCAGCGCCTCGGCCAATCCCTCGAACGCGAAGTCGGCGCAATCACGGTCGGCGAGGATCACGGCGGAGGCGGCGGGGCGGGCTGTGATGCTTTGCGGCACCGGCAGGCCAAGGATGGCGCGGGCGTGAAGATCAAACTCGGTGACGTCTTGCGACGCCAGCGTCACCATTCCAGTATCGTGCGGGCGGGGTGAGAGTTCGGAAAAGATCACGTCTTCGCCCTTCACAAAAAACTCGACGCCATACAGCCCCCAGCCGCGACCGCCGCCTTGCAGCGCGGTCACGACCTTTGCGGCCATGTCCTGCGCCTTGGCGAGCGCAGCGGACGACATCGCGGCTGGCTGCCAGCTTTCGCGGTAATCGCCGCGTTCCTGCCGGTGGCCGATGGGCGGGCAGAAAGAAATGCCGTCTTTATGCCGCACAGTCAGCAGAGTGATTTCATAGTCGAAGGCGATGAACTGCTCGCAAATCACCCGCGCCCTATCGCCCCGCATATTGCCGACGGCGTAATCCCACGCGGCCTTCAGCGCTGCGGTATCATCGACCTTGCTCTGGCCCTTGCCGGACGATGACATGACCGGCTTCATCACCAGCGGGTAGCCGATTCTATCAGCGACTGCCTCAGCCTCGATCAAACTTGTCGCATAACCATAAGCCGACGTCACCAACCCCAGCTCACCCGCCGCCAGATCGCGGATCGCATCGCGGTTCATGGTCAGTTGTGCCGCGCGCGCTGATGGCACGATGGTGAAGCCCTCTGCCTCCAGATCGGCGAGCACCTCGGTGCGGATTGCCTCGATTTCCGGCACGATCAAATCAGGGCGGTGCTTTTTCGCCGCCGCCCTCAATGCCTCGCCGTCGAGCATGGAGAACACTTCGCGCCCATCGGCCAGCTGCATCGCGGGAGCATCATCATAGGAATCGCAAGCAATCACCCGTGCGCCCAATCGCTTGGCGGCAATCACGAATTCGCGGCCCAGCTCGCCCGAACCGAGCAGCAGGATGGTGGCAATGTGGCTCATCAAAGCGGTTTAACCGCCCGCGAGCCCAAGTCCAGAGGCGCGATTATGCCGCGCGGCGATGCGCCGCCATGGCAACCTGCCGTCCGCCTCCGGCGCGCGCCAGGACCAGACCCAGCTCCGCCTCACGCAAAGTCCAGTCGACCGTGCATTCGACCCGCGCCAGCCCTGCGCTTGCGGTCAATTGCGGCGCTTTGGCCGATGCAGCGGCCGCCAGCGCCGAGAAGGTCTGCACCACATCTTCAACCCATTCGCGTGCATGGCGCAATTTCATGTCAGGCAGCAGCACGCCGAACCGCTCGCCATCAAGCTGCGCTATTTCATGCCCCGGCAGCGCCATTGTTTCGAGGAACCGCGCAAACCCCCACAGCACTTCATCGGCGGTGCGTTGGCCGTAACGCAGCAGCAGCGCACGCATTCCGTCAACCGCTAACACAGTAATCATCTGCCCGCCCCCGCCTGCCAGATGTCGCCGCAGGCTGGCACAGAACGCCTGCCGATTGGCGAGGCCGGTCAGCGGATCGGTTACTGTGCGGGCGTGCAATTCGCCTTCAAGGCTGCGCAATTGCTGCACCGATCGCATCAGGCACAGCGCGCCTTCGACAGCGCCGGAATCATCGAGCACGGGTCTGAGGCTGAGCGCATACCAGCGCTGGCAATCCGCCTCGCGGCAGGTATCGCGTTCAGGGCAGGTAATTACCGGGAACTCCACCCACCCTCCATGCGCTTGTCTGGTGAGCCCGGCAGCGACGTGTTCGCTCAGAAACGAGGCGTGATCGCGCTCGGCCAGGTCGGTGATATGCGGGAGCAGCAGCGCAGCAGAAAAATCAAAGCCAAGATCAGCCATGTTGGTAGAGGCGTGGAGGATGAACCCGTGCCGGTCCAGCCTGATAACAATGTCGCTTGAGGTTTCGTCCAGCAGGCCGTGCAACACGCGGCCTTCCACATCGCTCAAACCGAATTTCATGTCAAAAATGCCCCACAGTCCAAACTCAGGCTCACAACTGTCTTGCGAAAAGTAAGTTTGTTAGTCGGATTATCGCAATTAAAAACAACAAATCCCCTTTCGTTGCCACAATTGCTAATAATTTTGTTAGTTATATAAATATAACTGACTAAAAAACGAATCATTCACAGATTTCGTTTACCATGTTTTTCAGTTGAACCAGCGATTCATGTCGCTTTGTCGTGTTTATGATGATTTTTGGCGTTGAACTGAGTTGACGCTGCTATAGGTCAATCATGATCCGCACCGATTTGGCGGTGGCACCGCAGGCTTCTGCGATGCGAGTGCGGCATTCCTCGATCACTGCGCTCGCGTTTCCAGGGGTGACGGGCGTTTCGGCCAGTGTTTCAGGCGGAACTCCCAGTGCCGCCGCGATGGCATCCAGCCGTTCAGGCAGCGGGCGGGCCTTGCCCTTTTCCCATGCCCACACCGTCGGCTTGCTTACGCCCAGCACAGCAGCGACATCGGAAAGCGTCAGCCCCGCTTCGCGCCGCAAACGGTTTAACCTTGGGCCGAGCGCTTCGCCTTGGGCGATTGGCGGCCTAGACGAACGGCTTTCCGCCTGAGCGGCTTCTGACGCAAACCCTTGCAATTGCGCTGCGGCCAGTGCCGCTGGGCCAAGCGCCTGTTCGAACGTGCAGCCAAATAAACGCTCGCTGCGCCACACGACCACCGCCATGACCGCCCCGGCTTCGGGCAGGTCGAGCGTGAGCCGTTCGCCCTGCGTCAGATCCAGTCCGGTTTCGAGCAGCAGCCCGGTGGCCGAGATATTGTGGATCGTCACATTGGCTTCGCCTGCGCCCGGAACAAAACCGCTGGTTTCCAGCCGCAACTCACGCCGGGGAGCAGCGCGCTGGGGGTCGCCGGACTTGGATGGATCGAGATGGGCCTTGATGGCCATAATACGCGCCTTTCGCTCTCGGGGGAGAGCGGGCACAGTCCGTCCCAAAAAGTAAAAGCTGCGTTACCGGAAATGGTTAATTCAGGCGGGGCGGCCCGGCTGTCAGCTAACTGCATCCAGCCCATAGGCAGTGTGCAGCACGCGCACGGCCAGTTCGGTCTCGTCCTCGTCGATCATCACGCTGACCTTGATCTCGCTGGTGGAGATCGCCTGGATGTTGATGCCGCGGTCGGACAGTGAACGGAACATCGTGCTCGCCACCCCGGCGTGGCTTTTCATGCCGACGCCGACGACGCTGATCTTGGCGATCTTGCTGTCGGTGATGATGCGATTGAAGCCGATTGCGTCGCGGCGATCCTCCAGCAGCGCCTGCGCGCGGGCCAGATCGGATTGCGGCACGGTGAAGGTCACGTCGGTCTCACCCTTGTCGCGGCCGACGTTCTGGATGATCATATCGACGTTTATGCTGGCCGCCGCCAGCGGCTCAAAGATATTCGCCACCGCGCCGGGCCGGTCGGGCACGCGGGTCAGGATGACCTTGGCCTCGTTCTTGTCATGCGCAATGCCGGTTACAAGCTGGCGTTCCATCAGGCCCTTCTCCACCAATTCATCCATTTCCGTGTCCGAGACGATCAGCGTGCCGGGAAGATCATCGGCTGGCAAAGCGCCTTCGCCGATAAAGCTCGACAATACCTGCACCCGCACGCCTTCTTTCATTGCCAGCCCGACGCTGCGGGTCTGGAGCACCTTGGCGCCGACCGACGCGAGTTCGAGCATTTCCTCGTAGGTCACCGCCTTCTGCTTGCGCGCCTTGGCGACGATGCGCGGATCGGTGGTGTAGACCCCGTCCACGTCGGTGTAGATGTCACAGCGATCCGCCTTGATTGCCGCAGCCACAGCGACGGCGGAGGTATCCGATCCCCCGCGGCCCAAAGTTGTCACCCGGCCATCTTCCGACACGCCTTGAAAGCCGGGGATCACCGCAATTTCGCCTGCTTCCATCGCGGCGATCAGGCCGGGGGCGTCGATCATGTCGATCCGGGCTTTGGCATGGGCTTCGATGGTCTGGATCGGCAATTGCCAGCCGAGCCAGCTGCGCGCCTTGCAACCCAGGGCTTGCAGAGTCAGTGCCAGCAGCCCGCTGGTCACCTGCTCTCCGCTGGCGACCACCACGTCATATTCCGCCGGATCGTATAGCGGGTTGGCTTCTCGGCAAAAGTTAACCAGCCGATCTGTTTCGCCCGCCATCGCACTAACCACCACGGCGACAGAATCGCGCGTGCCGTCGGGCTTGGGGGCCGCCTGCGCGCGCACGATATTGGCCACCCGGCGAATCCGCTCGGTTCCGGCCATGGATGTGCCACCAAATTTCATCACGATGCGGGCCAAAAGGAAGCTCCTGCTGGTGAGTGTTCGCGGGCGCTGTTAAGGGGCGTTTATGGGAAACGCAAACGTATCGAATGTAACTATCCGTCCTGAGGAAGCCGATTTCTTTGCCGGGCTGGCACGCGATTGGTGGAATCCCAAAGGGGCAATGGCGAGTCTGCATCAGGTAAACCCGGTGCGGATGGCGTTTATCAGGGACGCAATCGATGCGCATTGGCCAGGTGCGGCGACACTGGCGAAGCCGCTGGCGGGCAAGGGTGCGCTCGATATCGGCTGCGGCGCGGGTTTGGTGTGCGAGCCGCTCGCGCGGTTGGGTGCGGCGGTGACAGGCGTGGACGCGGCGGCGGAGAATGTTGCGGCGGCTGCCGCCCATGCCGAGGCCGTCGGGCTGGATATCCGTTACATGGCGGGTGAAGTGGCGGGGCTGGACATCGGCACCTTCGATTTGGTCGCCTGCGTTGAGGTGATCGAACACGTCGCGGACAAGCCCGCCTTCCTGCGCGATGTTGCAGCGCGGTTGGCGCCAGATGGTCTGCTCGTGATGTCCACCCCCAACCGCACGGCGGCCTCGCGCGTGCTGCTGGTCGGTGCGGCTGAGGCGGTGGGCTATGTGCCCAAAGGCACTCACCATTGGGAGGATTTCATCACCCCGGACGAGTTCGAGGTGCTGCTGGCGGACGCGGGGCTGTCGGTAACGGCACAGCGCGGGATCGCATGGCGTCCGGGCAAGGGGCTGCATCTGTCGGATGATATGGCGCTGAATTATATTCTGAGCGCCCGGCGGGCTTAATCTTCATCGTCACCCCGGCGCAGGCTGGGGTCCATGGCGGCTGGGCGCGGCGCGTGAGGCTCTGGGTCCCGGCCTGCGCCGGGATGACGATTAATTGGAAGGGCAACTCCGCCTCTTCAGCGGCCCATCGGCGAACACCCCTGCCACCCCTGCTTTCTTGAGCAACTGGGCCAGCTGCACATCGCCGCAGCCCTTGCCCTTGGGGTCATCGCCCGTCCGCAACATCGGCGGCAGAAACTCGTTCTCAGGTCGCACCGTCCACGCGTGCACCTCCAGCCCAGCCGTCTTGGCGTCGGCAACCAGCGATGTCAGTGTGCCCTCTGGCGTCAGTACCAGCCCTATATGCGCGCCAATCGCATTGGCATATTTCGCGATTTCGGCCAGCCCCGTCGGCGTCACCATTTCAGCATAGCGCATGGCGGGTTCATCCGCTGGGCCGCCAATGGGCGCCACTAGCTGCACCAGCTTGAAGTCTTCCCGCTTGTCGAGCCGCTGGAGCGGGCCGACTTCAAAGCTCTGGATGAACACTGGATCTGCGGGCGTGATGCCCAGCGTGCGCAGTTCGCGCAGCAGCAAATCGACCATGTCTATTCCTGCGTCCTGCAACAGGAATTCCGGATGCTTGATTTCGGGATAGAGGCCGATCCTGCGCCCCGTTGCCGCTTCCTTGGCGCGCACCAACCGCACGATCTCGGCGAAGGTCGGCACCTGATACAGCCCGTCAAACCGCGCATTGGCAGGCCGCAGCGACGGGATGCGCTCCTTCGCGCGCAGGGTGCGCAATTCCGCCAGCGTGAAATCTTCGGCGAACCAGCCTGCGACCTTTTGCCCATCAATGGTCTTGTCGCGGCGGCGGTCTTCGAATTCTTCGCGGGTGGCGACGTCGGTGGTGCCCGACAGCTCGTTTTCGTGGCGCGACACCAGTACCAGATCCTTCGTGGCGACCAGATCGGGCTCGATATAATCCGCGCCCTGATCGATCGCCAATTCGTAAGCGGCGAGCGTATGCTCGGGCCGCTCGGCACTCGCGCCGCGGTGGGCGATGATGAGCATATCCTCAGCCCCGGTGGCCACCGGGGCCAGCGCCATCAGCGCGATCAAAGCAAGACTGCGGACCATTCGTCTTCCCTGAAACCGACCAGAATACCGCCGGGATATTCGACGATTGGCCGCTTGATGATGCTTGGTTGCTGAACGAGCAAAGCGACAGCCGTGTGACTGTCAGATGTAAGTGCCTTGTCGGCTTCGGACAGCGCACGGTAAGTCGTGCCCTTGCGGTTTACCACCACATTAAGGCCAGCGGCAGCGATCCAGAAGGCGAGTCTGTCCGGATCAGCGCCTTCCTTTTTGTAGTTGTGGAACGTGTAGGGCTGGTCATGCGCGTCGAGCCACACCCGTGCCTTTTTCACCGTGTCGCAATTGGGGATACCGAAAAGGTGGATCATTGCTGTTTCCGTTCAAATCCGCGGGGCCAGATGCGCGTCGGCAATCGCCACTGCCAGCGCATCAGCCGCATCACTGCCCGCTATGGAGACACCCGGCAGCAGCACCTTGACCATCGCGGCGACCTGCGTCTTTTCCGCCCCGCCGGTGCCCGTGACTGCTTTTTTGACCAGCCTTGCGGCGTGTTCATTGACTGCTAACCCGGCTGCTCCGCACGCCGCCAGCACCGCGCCGCGCGCCTGTGCCAGCTTCAAAGTGGATTGCGGGTTTGTGTTGAGGAAAATTTCCTCGGCAGCGGCGCGATCGGGATGGTGGGAGGCGATCACTGCTGCAAGCCCGGATTGCAACACCGCCAGCCGCTTTGCCATCGGCGCGCTGGCATCGGTCTTGATCTGGCCATTGGCGATATGGCTGATCCGCGCACCTTCGCTACGGATCACGCCCCAACCGGTACAGGTCAGCGACGGATCAAGGCCGAGGATGATCAGCCCAGCTTCTCCATCACCTCGTCCGAGATTTCGTAATTACCCCACACGGTCTGCACGTCATCATCATCGTCAAGCGTGTCGATCAGCTTCATCAGCGTTCCCGCTGTCGCCTCGTCGACATCGACGGTGAGCACCGGCTTCCACGCCAGTTTGACGTTATCCGCCGCTCCCAGAGCCTGTTCAAGCGCGCCAGCCACGCCGTGGAGCGCGTCAGCGGCGGTCCAGATGGTGTGGCCGTCTTCTGATGATTCGACATCATCCGCGCCTGCTTCGATTGCGGCCTCTAACATCGCTTCCTCGTCACCCGCGTCCGGCCCATATTCGATCAGTCCGCGCCGTTCGAAGCCGTGCGACACGCTGCCTTCCGAGCCAAGATTGCCGCCGTTCTTGCTGAACGCGGTGCGGACATTGGTAGCGGTGCGGTTGCGGTTGTCGGTCAGCGCCTCGACGATCAGCGCCACCCCGCCGGGGCCATAACCTTCATAGCGGATCTCGACGTAATCCTCGCCGCCCGCCATGCTCGCCTTGTCGATCGCGCGCTGGATATTGTCCTTGGGCATCGACTGCGCCTTGGCGGCGTTGACTGCCAGCCGCAGGCGCGGGTTCATGTCGGGATCGGGCATGCCCATCTTGGCCGCCACGGTAATTTCGCGGCTCAGCTTGGAAAACATTGCCGATCGTTTTTTGTCCTGCGCACCCTTGCGGTGCATGATATTCTTGAACTTGGAATGGCCTGCCATTGGATGAACTTCACCGGAATGTTGGAAATGGTGGCGCGGGCCTTACTCCGATGGCGGACGGGGATGCAAGGGTGCGCGTGGCAGGCGCGATGCCGCGGCGAGCGCAGCAATGGCGCATCACGCGGCCTATAACGCGGTGTTTCTCGGGACCGATTACGGGTAGTGGTGACCGTTCAAATTTTAACTGCCGTACCGCTGGCGCTGACCATCAGCATCGAGCCATTGGCGCCGATCACTTCGTAATCGAGATCAATGCCGACCACCGCGTTACCGCCAATTGCCGCCGCTTCGGCCTGCAATTCCTCGATCGCCTGCTTGCGTGCGTCGGCCAGGATTCGTTCGTAACTGCCCGAACGCCCGCCAACCACGTCGCGGATATTGGCGAACAGATCGCGGAAGATGTTCGCGCCGACGATCACTTCGCCGGTGACGATGCCGAGGTATTCCTGAATCGGGTGACCTTCTATCGTGGGGGTGGTGGTGACGGTGATGCCGCGCGCGTCTTTCCATGGGGATGCCATCGGGTTTCTCCTATTGCTGTATTAGAGAGATAACACAGGCGAATAAAAACTCAATGACAGGCCGGTCTGCAACGCAGAAAATCACGCCATCCCGAGCGCGTTCTTGTAGGTTTCCAGCAGCATATCCTGTTCGCTGCGATCATCGGGCTTCATTTTACGCAGGCGCACGATCTGGCGCATGATCTTGGGATCGTAACCCACTGCCTTCGCCTCGGCATAGACGTCGCGGATATCGTCGGCGATGCCCTTCTTTTCTTCTTCAAGGCGTTCGATGCGTTCGATCAGCAGGCGCAGGCGGTCGTCGGTGGTTTCGGCCATCGGGTAATCTCCAGTGGAAACAGAATCAGTTGGAGCGGGCGATAGCCAGACTGCCGCGCCGATTGAACCGGCGGCGCAAATTAATCCTGTGTGTTCTTCGCCAAACTCGCTTCCATCGCGGCGATTTGTTCCGGCGTGGCGGGCGATTGGAAGCGTTCCTTCCACCGCGCGCTTGGCATTCCGTGGATCACCGCGCGCGCGGCTTCCTTGTCGCCGGGATACCCCGCATCACGAATCCAGTCGGCCAGGCAATTGCGGCAGAAACCGGCTAGCCCCATTAATTCAATGTTTTGCGCGTCATGACGATGGCGCAAATGACGCACCAACCGCCGAAACGCGGCAGCAGCCTGCACATCGTCAAGATCATCTAGCGGGTCGGCATTGCTATTCATCGCGGCTTTTCCTTGAGTTGCAAAATGGGTCTGTCATAGCCTGCCGTAACGAGGGATAGGCAACACCATGACACGACGCGATCAGATCAGGATCGACCCGCGCGGCCGCAAGGTCAAGATTCTCGCCACCATCGGCCCGGCCAGCCGATCTCCGGAGATGCTCGAAAAGCTGTTGCTGGCGGGAGCGGATGCGTTCCGCGTCAATATGAGCCACGGCGATCACGCCGATCACGAGGCCGCGATCAACGCCATCCGCGCGTTGGAAAAACAGTTTGCGCGGCCGATCGCGATCCTGGCCGATCTGCAAGGGCCGAAACTGCGCGTCGGCGTGTTCAAGAATGGGGAGGCGGTGATCCGCCATTCGGGCCACTTCGTGCTCGACCGCGATGAGACGCCCGGCGATGAAAACCGTGTATGTCTGCCGCATCCCGAATTGTTCGGCATTATGGAGCGCGGGCAGCGATTGCTGATCAATGACGGCAAAATCCGGCTGAAGGTGCTGGAGGCAGACCAAAATCGCATCCTATGCTCTGCCGAAGTTGGCGGGGTGATTTCGGATCGCAAGGGCGTGAACGTCCCTGATGCCGAAGTGCCGATCCCGGCGCTGACCGAAAAAGACCGCCGTGACCTTGCCTTTGCCACCGAACACGGAGCGGACTGGATCGCGCTCAGCTTTGTGCAACGGCCCGAGGACATCGCCGAAGCGCGCAAGCTGATCGGCAGCCGCGATATCGCTCTGTGCGCCAAGATCGAAAAACCGCAAGCCATCCACCGCCTCGATTCGATCATCGAACTCGCCGATGGCATCATGGTCGCACGCGGCGATCTGGGCGTGGAACTGGAACCGCACGAAGTCCCACCGCTGCAAAAACGCATCGTGGCTGCCAGCAGGCGTGCGGGCAAGCCGGTGATCGTGGCGACCCAGATGCTGGAAAGCATGATCGAAAGCCCGACCCCGACCCGCGCAGAAGTCTCCGACGTGGCTAATGCGGTTTATGATGGGGCGGACGCCGTGATGCTTTCGGCTGAAAGCGCAGCGGGCGCTTGGCCGGAAGAATCGGTAGCGATGATGCACGCCATCGCTGCTCAGGTTGAACGCGATGAGGGTTACAGGGAACGCGTGCGCTTCCTCGAAACCACGCCCGATGCGACCACGTCCGATGCGCTGGCCCATGCTTGTATGACCATCGCCGATACAGTGCCGATCAGCGCGATTACCGTGTTCACCTCCAGCGGTTCAACCGCTCGGCGTGTGGCGCGCGAAAGGCCCGGCACGCCGATGCTGGTGCTGACCCCGTCGATCCGCACCGCACGCCGCACGGCGCTGCTGTGGGGCGCGCACGCGGTGGCGACCAAGGATATTGGCAGCTTCGAAGAAATGATCGGCAAGGGCCGCCGCATGGCGCTGCGCCATGGGTTTGGCACGGCAGGCAGCAAGTTGATCGTGCTGGCAGGCGTGCCATTCGGAACACCGGGCAGCACCAATCTGTTGCATGTTGTGACCGTGACCGGTGATGAGTTGGACAAGCACGCGGAGTAGGCTTTGGCTGGACGTTTGCATCCCGCCTGATACCTTTGCCGTGCGCGCCGATTCTTACCGGTGCCAGCAAGGGAGGGTGCAATGAAACAGGCAGTGATTGGGTTGGCCGCAATCGGGCTGGCAGGCTGTGCGACATATGGCGCGGATGCAGCGCCGGAGCAGGCCGCTGCGCCGCCCGCGCCTGAGGCGATGATGTGCAATGCCGAGCCGGTGCAGTACCACATCGGGCATGATGCGACGCAAGCAATGGGCACCGCAATTCTGAAAGAAAGCGGCGCGCGCACCCTGCGCTGGGGCCCGCCCCGCTCAGCATGGACGATGGATTACCGGCAAGACCGGGTAAATGTGCAATACGACGACCAAATGAAGATCATCGCGATCACCTGCGGATGAGTGAGCGGCAGTGGGCAACATCGGGTTCGCCGTTTGAAACCACCTTCGGCTTTGCCCGCGCCGTGCGTGAGGGGAACCGGATCATAGTCGCAGGAACCGGCCCGGTCGAACCTGACGGGAGCACTACCCCCGGCGGCGCGGCGGCACAGGCGGAGCGATGCTGCACCATCATCCGCGCCGCGATTGAGGAACTCGGCGGTTCAGCCGCAGACGTCGTGCGAACCCGGATGTTGCTGACCGACCCCGCCGACCAAGAAGCGGTTGGCGCAGTGCACGCGCGGTTTTTCGGCGCAGCGCGCCCGGCAGCGACAATGGCCGGGGTTGCGTGGCTATGCCGCCCAGAATGGCGAGTCGAGATTGAGGCTGAGGCGGCAATCGGCGCTAGCCACAGCGTTTGAAACGCATGCCACAGACCGATGAAACGCATGCCACAGACCGACAGATTGCGACAATCGCGCCGCGCTTAGCAAAAATGCGCAAGGCTCTTGCATGGGCCAGACTTTTCTAACCCACGCAACCCGGTTAGAGACCTTGGCTATGTACGGACAATTTCAGCTCACCGACGATCAGCTCGCGATCCGCGAGGTGGCCCAGCGGTTCACCGCCGACAACATCACCCCCCATGCGGCCGAGTGGGATGAAAAACACATCTTCCCGCGCGAGACGATCAAGCAAAGCGCCGAACTCGGCTTCGGCGCGATCTATGTCTCGGAACAATCGGGCGGGATCGGCCTTGGGCGGCTGGAGGCGGCGCTGATCATGGAGGCGATGGCCTATGGCTGCCCGTCGACATCGGCGTTTATTTCGATCCATAACATGGCATCGTGGATGATTGACCGCTTCGGCGGGGAGACGGTGAAGGCGAAGTATCTGCCCCAGCTGATCACGATGGACAAAATCGCCAGCTACTGCCTGACAGAACCTTCCAGCGGATCAGACGCCAGCGCGCTGCGAACCACCGCGCGCCGGGACGGGGACTACTATGTCCTCAACGGCACCAAGCAGTTCATCTCGGGTGCGGGCGCAAACGAGATCTACGTGGTGATGGTGCGCACCGGCGAGGATGGGCCGAAGGGCATTTCCTGCCTTGTGATCGAAAAGGACATGCCCGGTGTCAGCTTCGGCGCGAATGAGAAGAAACTCGGCTGGCATTCGCAACCGACCGCGCAGCTGATCCTTGAGGATGTGCGCGTGCCTGTCGAAAATCACATCGGCGGCGAGGGTGAAGGTTTCCGCATCGCGATGATGGGGCTGGATGGCGGGCGGCTGAATATCGGCGCTTGCTCGCTCGGCGGGGCGCAAAGGTGCCTCGACGAAGCGATCAAATACACCAAGGAACGCACCCAGTTCGGCCAGCCTGTCGCCGAGTTCCAGAACACCCAGTTCATGCTCGCCGATATGGCGACCGACCTGGAAGCTGCCCGCGCGCTGCTTTATCTGGCGGCAGCAAAAGTGACCGACAACGCGCCCGACAAAACGCGTTTTTCTGCAATGGCCAAGCGGTTGGCGACCGACAACGGCAGCGCCGTGGTCGACCGCGCGCTGCAATTGTTCGGCGGTTATGGCTATCTTCAGGACTACCCGATCGAACGCTTCTGGCGCGATTTGCGGGTGCATTCGATCCTTGAAGGCACCAACCAGATCATGCGCATGGTCGTGGGCCGGGACCTGTTGCGGCAGTGAGCGCGATGCAACTTGCACTCACCACGCTCGTGGTGCCTGATTATGATGCGGGCATCGCGTTCTTTGTCGGCACGCTTGGCTTCGATCTGATCGAAGACAGCGATCTTGGTTCAGGCAAGCGCTGGGTCGTGGTCGGCGGCGCGGACGGCGGCCGCTTGCTGATCGCTAAGGCAACGACCGAGACGCAGTCCGCCGCGATTGGTAACCAGACTGGTGGTCGTGTCGGTTTTTTTGCGCACACAGATGATTTCGCAGGCACTCAGGCACGCCTTGTCGATGCAGGGATACTTTTTCACGAGCAACCGCGCCACGAAAGCTTCGGCACTGTTGCGGTCTTCAGCGATCCGTTTGGCAATCGCTGGGATCTGATCGAACCGAAAGAACCGGCCCAATGACCGACGATGTTTTCATCCGAACCAATGGCCCGATTGGCCATATCTCGCTCAATCGTCCCAAGGCGCTGCACGCGCTAACACTGGAAATGTGCCATTCGATGAGCGCAGGCCTGACCGAATGGGCGAATGATGACAATATCAAGGCGGTGATCGTCGATCATGCAGAAGGACGCGGGTTCTGTTCCGGCGGCGACATCGCATTCCTGCGTGATTCGGCGCTGAATGATGGGGGTGTGTCGGGACGCAAGTTCTTCCACGACGAATACCAGCTTAACCACCAGATGTTCACCTATGGCAAGCCGATCGTCGCCTTTATGGACGGCATCACTATGGGCGGGGGCGTGGGTATTTCGCAGCCCGCCAGGCACCGCGTGGCGACCGAGAATACGCGGCTGGCCATGCCCGAAACCGGGATCGGCCTGTTCCCGGATGTTGGCGGCGGCTGGTATTTGTCGCGGCTCGGTCGGCGGCTGGGTCAGTTCCTCGCACTCACAGGCGCGCGGCTTGATGGGGCGGAATGCTTGTGGACAGGTCTTGCCACGCATTACGTCCCGGCCGAGATGTTGGAGGATATCAAGGCGCGAATCCACGATCATCCTGATCGGATCGCAGGCATCCTGTCCGAACCGGTTGGCACCCCGCCCAAGGCGCGGATCGAAGCCAATGCTGACAAGATAGCCAAGCATTTCGCGTCTGACGCTTACGAGGACATCCTGGCCAGTCTCGACGCTGCCGCTGATGCAGGCGACGACTGGGCGATGAAGGAGCGAGACACGCTCGGCACCAAAAGCCCGCAGACCTGCAAGGTCGCGCTGCGGCAATTGGCACAAAGCGCGGCGCTGACCGACTTTGCCGATAATATGCGGATGGAATATCGCATCGCCAGTCGTGTCCTGACCCGCCCCGATTTTGCCGAAGGCGTGCGCGCGGTGATCACCGACAAGACCAACGACCCCAAATGGAACCCGGCAACGCCCGAGGACGTGACCGAGGAGCTGCTCGACGCAATTTTCGCACCCCTGCCCGAAGGCGAGGAGTGGGTGCCCCTGCAGTGAACCATTTTATGGATTGTTTCCTTCGTCATTGCGAGCGAAGCGAAGCAATCCAGTCCGGCGCTATCTGGATTGCCGCGTCGCCTGCGGCTCCTCGCAATGACGAAAATGGAGACCGAAATTGGCTGATTACGAAACCATCACCGTCGAAACCGACGCACAGGGCCACAAGGGCGTCACGCTGCTGACGATCAACCGTCCGCAGGCGCTGAACGCGCTTAATTCCACAGTGCTGGAAGAGCTGATCCATGCTTTCGCCGCCTATCAGGCCGATGGCTCGCAGCTGTGCGCGGTTTTGACCGGCAGCGGCGACAAGGCTTTTGCGGCGGGCGCGGATATCAAGGAAATGAGCGACAAGGCGGCCGCCGACTTCTACCTCGACGACTTTTTTAGCCCCTGGACGGCGGAGATCGTCAAGAAGACCCGCAAGCCTTGGATCGCGGCCGTGAATGGTTTTGCGCTGGGCGGCGGTTGCGAGCTTGCCATGATGGCGGATTTCATCATCGCTTCCGACAAGGCGAAGTTTGGCCAGCCCGAGATCAAGCTGGGCGTCGCGCCGGGCATGGGCGGATCGCAGCGGCTGACCCGCGCGATCGGCAAATCGAAGTCGATGGAAATGTGCCTCACCGGCCGGATGATGGCGGCCGAGGAGGCCGAGCGCAGCAATCTGGTGGCCCGCGTGGTGCCGCATGAGGAACTGATCGCCGAGACGCTGAAGACCGCAGCAAGCATTGCCGCGATGCCGCCGATGGCGGTGATCGCCAACAAGGAGATGGTCAATTCGGCGTTTGAAATGACGCTGGATCAGGGCTTGATCGTCGAGCGCCGGATCTTCCAGATCCTCACTGCGAGTGAGGACAAGGCCGAAGGCATGGCGGCGTTTATCGAAAAGCGCGAGGGGCAGTGGAAGGGGCGGTGATCTTCGGCTTCGGCCTGCTTGCCGTCGGCCTGTTCTTCTGCTGGCTCGCGAGCCGATTGTGGAAGTACCGCGATGGCGGCTCGATCAGTCTTCTGGAGGCCGCAATCCTCAAGGCGAGCGGGGAAGAGCCGCTGCCTCGCACCAAGTTTGACAGTTGGCTTCACGATTTTCAGATGGTGATGTCAGGGCTCTTCGGAATTCTGCTGGTTGCAGTCAGCATCTATGGTCTCCTTGAGGAAGCGGGTTTGACATGAAAATCGCCTTTATCGGTCTCGGCAACATGGGCGGCGGGATGGCTGCCAATCTGGTTAAGGCTGGGCACGACGTCCGCGCCTTCGACCTCTCCGGACCCGCGCTCGCCGCCGCACGCGAGGCAGGGTGCACGACCTTTGCCACTGCCAAGGAAGCCTGCGCAGGTGCAGATGCGGTCGTCTCGATGTTGCCCAACGGGGCGATCGTCAAACAGGTCTATTGGGACGACGTGATCGGCCATGCGCCCGAAGGTGCGATCCTGCTCGATTGTTCGACCATCGACGTTGCCACCGCGCGCGAGGTGATCTCGGTCACGGAGGCGCATGGCTACCAAATGGTCGACGCGCCGGTGTCCGGCGGGATTGCCGCCGCCAATGCCGGTACGCTGACTTTCATGGTCGGCGGCACCCCTGAAGCCTTCGCCCGCGCCCAGCCGATCCTCGCCGCGATGGGCAAGGCGGTGATCCACGCAGGCGACGCAGGGAACGGACAGGCCGCCAAAATCTGCAACAACATGCTGCTGGCGATCCACATGATCGGCACCTGCGAAGCCTTCACGATGGCCGAAAAGCTGGGTCTGGACGCGCAGACGTTCTACGATATCTCCAGTGTTTCATCCGGGCAGAACTGGTCGATGACGTCTTACTGCCCCGTCCCCGGCGTCGGGCCGGTCACGCCTGCTGACAACGACTATCAGGGCGGGTTTGCTGCAGGACTGATGCTGAAAGACCTGCGGCTGGCGATCGAGGCGGCGAAGGCTGCAGGCGCCAAGGTTGAACTCGGCGAACACGCCCGCGCGATCTACGAAGCCTTTGCCAAGGACAATGCCGGGGTCGATTTTTCAGGGATCATCCGCACGCTGTAATGCGCTGCTGCCGAAATCAGGGGCATTGGCCCTCTGAAGCGATTTTCAGCCGGTCTGCGGCCTGCTCGTCACTCCGCTGTAGTGCCTCGATGGTCTGTGCGATCACGCTGCAGTCAAACCGGGCACCGCGTCCTATCGCGGCTCCTGTAATTTCGCTGAAAGTGCTGGGGGGCAACACCCGCATTCCGCGCCGCAGGAAGGTGTCGTTCCAACGGTCTGTACCGCTGACGATGTCGATCAGGGTGCGCTGCCCCACACCGCCCGCCTCGCCGAGCACCGCCGGCCCCAGCTCTTGCAGCAATGTATCGGACGTGGATGCCTTGAGGAATAGCGCTGCATAGCGCCGCGCCGCCTCAGCTTCATCACCGGCTGCAAGCGCGAGACGCAACACCGTTTCCTGGGCCACCGGCTCGCGCCAGCCCCGCTGACCGGCGATCTGGATCGTGACGCCGGCTTCCTCGATAAGGCCTGCCTTGGTCTGAGCCACAGCCAGCAAGGTCAGATTTTCAGCCGGGATCGGGCGTCGGCGAACCAGCCTTTGCGCTTCTTCAAGCGCAAGCGCGGGGTCACTACCCTCGATTGCGCGCGCGGCCACCACGGCCTGCGCCGAACTGCGCAGCGGCCCCGGCACCGCAGATGCCAGCGCCGACGTGGTCGCTGCCTGCCGGTCGATCTGGACGAAGGTGGTGATCAGCGCGAGCGCAAACAGCGCGCCGAACCATGCCACTCTGGCGATCATGGCCGCGCTCTCCCCTGATCATCGGCGGTGCGCGCCAGCATCAGCAAGGCGAATCCCGCCAGTGCAAGCAAGGTCTGGCTTCGCAGGGGGTAATCCGAAATTGATTGCAGGGCGATCATCACAAGAAACACGCTGCCCGACCACGCAGCCCAGCGCTGCGGCGAATGCCGGGCACGCCAGCTGAGCAAGGCAACCAGCAGCAGCCACAGCGCCGCCAGCACAAGTCCGGGCAAACCAGCCTCAATCGCCAGTTCCAGATAATCATTATGCGCCCGCCCAGCGGTGCGTTGAGTCAGGTTTTCAAGCGATTCGTCGACTTGGAACACCTCGTCGAAGGTTCCCATCCCCGCACCGGCAGGCCAATAGCGCGCAGCGGTGTAGCTGGCATCATCCCAGATATAGCGGCGCGGATCATCTTTCGCCTCAAACCGTTCAATTGTTTTTTCGATCGGGCCGGGCGCGGTGACGGTCAACGCTGCGGTGCTGACCGCCACGAGGCCAATGGCCCCCAGCATGATGGCGAGTGGTCGTGCAGCAATTCCGCGGGCATCAACCGTTTCGCGTTCCCGCACGAACCACCAAACGGCCTTGATTCCAGCCATTGCCAGGGGCAGCATTGCCAGCACCACCGCAGTGCGTGATCGGGTCAGGATGATGGCCAGCAACAGAACCGCACACACGGCCAGCCTGACGGCCACCATTGCCAAGTGCGGTTTGGGAGCAGGCAACAGCGCTGCAAGCGTGAGGCTAAACCCAAGCAGCAAGCCGGTTGAATTGCGATTGGCGAAGGTGCCGAGCAGGACATCTCCGGGATTGCGTGCACCAAACAGCGTGGCCTCGTTGCCAGTTGCTCCGAGTTGGAACACGCCAAGCAGGGTGGTGGCTATGCCAAACCCGACCACTAACCAGCCCAGCCCGATGAGGCGCTGGCGCGGCAGCGTCCAGCCTGCAGCCAGAATCGCCATCGGTGTGATCAATGCTGTAAACGCAAGCAGCGTGCGTAGCGGGCTGACGCTCAACGGCATCCAGCCGACGACCCCGGTCAATTCAAGCGAGCGGGTGACAAGATTGCGGCCCGGAATTTCCTCCCACAAGCTGGGGGGCAGCGGCACAATCTGGATCAGCGGCAAAAGTAGTGACGCAGACACCAGGATGCGCAGAAGAACCGGCGATTGTGCCCAGAATTGCAAGAACGCTCCGCGACTTGGTAACAGTATCGCCAAAGCGACCAATTTGACGGCAAGGTTGGCAAGACCGAAATAACTTCCGCCCCCTCCAAGAACAAAGGCGACACACAAGAGTGCTGCTAGGCCGGAAAAGGTCGTACGCTCTGTCAGGTTCTTGTCCAATGGCGTTACCTTACACCAAGCTGTTCCTGTCCTGACGATACGCCAAAGGGCCACAGAAAAAACCCGGCATCGCGTGCCGGGTACTTTTTCGATGGAGCTTGTTTTTCAAGAAAACTGAAGGCGGTCAGGTGCCCGGCGACTGGTTGTTATCGCCAGAACTGGCGGCAATAATGATTGCGCCAATGATCGCAGCGGTAGCCAGCAGAGCAATGATGATCGTTTCTGCATTCACTTCTCTGTCTGAATTCGATTCGCCTTGCGCAGCGCGTCCAACACCCGGCTTCGACGCCGAGACCCGGTACACCGATGCACTATCGCCCGCACGCGTGTTCGCCTGAGCGGCAACCGGTGCAAGCGCCATGGTGGCGGCTGCGGCTGCCATCACGGAACGAGCGGCAAATTTGATCATCGGCAAATCCTCGTGAAACTTCTTCGTATTAATACTTAGTGCATTGCAACATACATGGCAACCCGCTCGATAGGGTGGAACGGTAAACGAAGCGTGTTTCTGCTGCCAAAGCGCGTTAAGCTGCGCTTATTGGGTTTTGCAAAACTTGACGGGCTCGACGATTTCAATCCTGCTTGAAAACCGTTGCATCCGGTTTGAGCAAAGGCTGGAATCGGGATATATCACCGCCCAATACGACCCGGTCGCCGTGACGAAGCCAAGCGTGGGCATCGAATTGACCATTCGCCAATTTTGCTGTCCCGACCACGATTTCGCTTGGGATGCTCAGGCGGGCTAGCCAGCGCTGCCCCGCCAGTGCCTGAACGAGGCAATCTGATCGCCACGGCACGCGCGCCGCCATGCGGGAGATGAAGAACGCCGCCTCGTCGCAACGGCGCACGATTTCGGCGGGTGAATTTTCCGTTGCACGCAATATCGCCACCTTGCGGTTGCGCTCCATCACGCCGTGGGGCCTGATGCGGGCTAATCCGATCCTTGCGGTGCCAAGGTCAATCAAGCCGCGTAGAGCAAGCACCAAAAAGCGTGGGAGAGAATACGCGCTACGCATCGTAGATCACGGGCTAACGCACGCCGTATCACGCCTGCGCGATAAGGTCGCTTGCGGCCAATTCATCAAGAAACGTGCGCAGGTCATGTTCTGCCGTATCACGATCAACTTCGTAGTGTTCAAGGATTCTGTCGCACACCTCGCTCGGGAGGTTGCCAGCAGTAAGGCCTTCCCACAACAGTGCCCCGACCGGATCGAGCCCGAAATAGGTGCCATTGGCGAGGTGCAAGACGACCATTTCATCGCCAACGCGATTTGCGATCGCCTGATCGCTGATTGTCCAGCGGGAATTGAGGATATCAGTCACACAGAATCTCCGGATCATGCTTGCCCGCGCCGCCAGTGCGCGGGGCGTTGCCGGCGGAAGGCTCAGACCCTAATTTTCGCGATAGCGGGAAAATAGTGAGACGACATGATCGAGTGCAGAGCGATAGTCAGGCAGGTGATGCGGGTAACGCTCCATCATCACCTTGGCAATGCCGCCGAAATCAAATCCGCTGCCTGCTATCGCAAGGCAATCGGTATCGATCTGCACCTTGGGTGAGTGCGCCGGGACGCGCTGGCTTGACCCCGCCTTCGCATCATCGGCAGAAATGACCCGGCTGAGAAAGGTCGACTGCCGGAATGCGCCGCGCGTTTCACCGGTCGCGGAATCGATCACTTCGCCGTCCCATGACCACACATAGTGATGATCGGCTAAGTTTGCCTTTGATCCGGGCTCTGATCCAGTCACCGGCCATCGACAAGTTCGGGTTGGCCGTAGGCGGCGATGTCTTAGCTGGAGGCACGGATCATCACGAAAGGCTTCCTTGCCGTTCGGCCAGCGGTATTGGTCTGCGGTTATCCATGATGGCTTTGATGATTTGATGCACTGCACCGAGACGGTTGAAATCATGCGGATAGGAAAGCCGGTAAGCCGGAACCTTAAGTGCCAGCTGCGACAGCCCCGCCAGCCGCCGGGCACCGCATCGCGGGTCTTTGGGGTCGAGCGAGAAACTCTGTTCGACCAACGCGATGCAAGCGCGGGTGCTGTTCATAGGTGTGGCAACGGCATCGGTCGCGCCGCATTCGCCAGAAAGAAAGAACATGGCGGCGAGCGGCATTGGCTGACCCGCTGATTTCGGAAGGGTCGGGAGGTGAACGTGCCGCTTGTCCGAATAATCCGCCATCGGCGATGTTGCTGCATCATTTCCAAGCAGGCTGGTGATTGCTTCGGGAAACAATCTCAGGCTTGGATAGACGGTCTGCGCAAGAAAACCGTTCACCCCTGGCGTGACAATTGCCGCATCATCACCCAGCAGCTCGCAGCCAGCTTGATGAAGGCTGGTCGCAAGCGTTGATTTGCCGGCACCAGACTGCCCCAGAAACAGCGCTAGTCGATCACCAAAGCGCACCGCACTGGCGTGCAACACCAATTCGCCCAGTTCAGCCAGCAGGCGCGGCGCGATGTGATCGTGCAGGATGTGAATGAGAACGGGTTTGGAGGTTTCCGGGCTAATGTCGAATCCGGTAATGGAGCGATCGCCAAAGTTGATCCGGAAGCGGGCGACATCGTGGAAATGGAATGACACCACGTCCCCGTCCCGCTCGATCAGCAGCGGCGGGGTCTGATCTTTATCGGAAAGTGCGGGTCGGTCGGGTAGGTTGATGCCGACAGGAATATGGGCGCCCAGATTCACGAACCGCCAAACAGAAAGGGGGCCCGTGACAAACGGACCCCGCTCTATAATTTCTTCAAACAAATCAGTCGTTATGATGCTGACTATGCCCTTTGATCGCCTGCGATCTTACGCGCGACGCTTCGAGCCGTTGTTGCCCACTTCGATGGTCGATCCGACGCCACCTGCGGTCAGATTGGCAAATTCGCCATAGACTACAAGCCTTGGGCGTGAATACTCGACTTTGCCGTTCGCGGTCTCATTGCGCTGCGCCATGTCTGATCCCCATAAAATCACCTATCCCGAAAACGGGACATCCACCAAAACAGGTAGCTCAAGGTCTTTTGTGTTGCAACTGCTAACTGGCCATGCCGCGCGGCGTCAACCGCAGTTAGTCGTTCTGATCGGACGAATGGATGCAGCACATCAGTCCACCCCGGCTTCGCTCCGCCCAGCCAATGGACAGCCACCGCGTCGCCAAACAGCCAGCCAACATGCTCTTTGCCGACGCGCCAGCGCACCGCATCGGGCAGCAGCCCGGCCATCGACCGACGCAGGATGATCTTGGGCCAGCCGTCATGTTCGATCTGATCGGCGGGCAGCGTGAGCACGAATTCAATCAGGCGGCGGTCGAGGAACGGATCGCGCGGTTCGATTCCGAATTGCGCCGCCACCCGGTCATAACGCTCGCGGGCAACCACGACATAGGGGTGCATCACCAGCGC
Source organism: Porphyrobacter sp. MBR-155 (assembly GCF_040547625.1). Lineage (NCBI taxonomy): Bacteria > Pseudomonadati > Pseudomonadota > Alphaproteobacteria > Sphingomonadales > Erythrobacteraceae > Porphyrobacter > Porphyrobacter sp. MBR-155. The sequence goes on along the minus strand of NZ_JBEPQB010000003.1, from coordinate 259,645 downwards.
GCGGCGGTCATCGCAGCGACCATCGAGTTTCAGTGCGATATGGCGGGCATGGGCGGCGCGGCGCTCTGCCATGTTGATCGACCGGGCAAGCGCGGGGGCGATCATGCTGGCTTGATCGGCGCGGCGTTGGCGCGATGTTGCCCCGGCGCGGCGGCGCAGCGCGCGCAGGCCTTCGGGCACCACAACGTGCCTTGCGCCGTTGATAAAGGTTGGGGCAGGCGGCATTTCCGCTCCCCAGAACTGGCGTGCTCCCGCCGCTTCGCGCCATGCACCGATGATATCGCCGCGCCGCAGCCGCCAAGCGACCATGTCATCGGCCATCAACGTCGTATCGCCAGCCACCCCGTCAAGCATAATGGAGACGCCCTCCTGCTGCGCTGCAAGATAGACCGCCCGCAGCATGGCCATATCTCCATCAAACGGCTCACCGCTCTGCTGTGACAGGCGCACCAATTCATTCGCATGGGCGGCGAAATCCTCGATTGCGATGTCGTGCGGGGCGAGGTGCGCCATGGTCTGCGCCGCGCGGATGGTGCGGGTTTCGGCGCAGCCTCGGGCGCTGCCGGTGGCTGAAAAAGTGGGGAGCGGGGGCATCCCGGCCTTTTGCAACAGCCGCGAAGCCACCGCCACGACTGATCCCGAATCCATCCCGCCCGACAGCATCGACCCAAGCTTTCCCGCAGGCGCCCGAAGCCGCGAACGCACCGCTTCGGTAAAGACTTCCAGAAAGGCATCGGCATAGGCACGATCATCTGCCAGCCGCAGCGAGGAGGGGGGCGGCAACTCCCAGTAACGCCATATCCGCAGCACATCGCCTTCCACGATCAGCGCATGGGCGGGCGGAAGGCGGTAGATGCCCTGATAGAAGGTCGAGATCAGATCACAGGCCTCAAGATCTTCGAGAAAATCGCCGATCCGCGCTTCATTGATCCGGCGCGGGATCGCGGGATGACTGGCCACCGCATCGGCATCGGTTGCAAAGGCAAAAATCTGGCCGGGCGCGTGATGGTAGATCAGTTGCCGCATCCCCACCTGATCGCGGGCGCAGAACAGACGCTGGCTTGGCGCATCCCAGATGGCGAAGGCAAAATCGCCGAGCAGGTGAGCGAGGCAGGCGGTGCTCCATCGCAGATAGGCGCGCAGCACCAATTCGCCGTCACCAATCATCCGCCCGGCATTGGTTAGGCCCAGCGCAGCGAGCAATTCATCACGATTGTCGATCCGTATGTCGCCGGTGATGACGCAGCCGCTTGGCGCGTGGTGAAAGGGGAGCTGTTCTTCCAGCGCTTCGGGTGTGGTCGCCAGCAGCGCATGGCCGAGAGCCGCCGCCCCTTCAGCCCACACCGCGCTGCCATCCGGGCCGCGCGGAGCGAGGGATCGGAGCATTCCGGCAAGCTCGTCCGGGGCGCACGCGGCCCCACCAAGCCGCACGACGCCGCAGATGCCGCTCATCGCCGGGCCTTTTCTTCAGCTTGCTCGATTACCTTGAACCCCTGTGGTGTGACCTCGATAATGCGGTCGGCGAGCGCAAGACTGGCGGGACGATGGGTGATGATGATCACCGTACGGTCAGTCAGCAGATCGGCGCAGGATTGAATGAATGCGGTTTCCCCGTCGAGATCGAACATGCTGGTGGCTTCGTCAAAAATATAGATCGGCGGATCGCGGAATAGCGCGCGAGCCAGCGCCAGCCGTTGCCGTTGCCCGCCCGACAGCCGCACGCCGCCATCGCCGATTTCGGTCGCCAACCCGCGCGGCAGACGTTCGATAAACTCCCACGCCTGCGCCAGCCGCGCCGCCTTTTCGATTGCCGCAGGGTCAGGATCGGGGCACCCGAAAGCGATATTCTCGGCAATCGATCCGTAAGCCAGCAAGGGGCGTTGCGGCACATAGCCGAATTGCCGCCGCAGATCCTGAACTTGCAGATCGGCAATATCCACGCCGTCGAGCGTAATGCGCCCCTGATCCGGCTGATAAAACCGCAGGATCAGGTTGACGAGGGTGGATTTGCCGATGCCGTTGTCACCCGTCAGCGCGATGGTTTCACCCGGTGCGATGGCAAGGCTCGCATTGGTTAGCACCGCCGGCCGGCCGGGATAGGCAAAGCTCACCGCGTCTATCGCAATCGCGCCCCTTGCCCGTTCGATCCGACGCTTGCGGTCATAACCGGGTTCGGGCCGCATCGCGAACACTGCCTCCAGCCGTGCAAGTGTCCCCTTGGCAATTTGAAATCTGCCATAGGTATCGGCCAGGCTGCCGACCGGGCGGGTCAGCAGCGCGGCGTAGAACAGGAAGGCAAACATTTCGCTGGGGCTGCGCGCGCCGTCCTGAACCTGCGCACTGCCGATAACCAGAATGACGATCGCCGCGATGGCCGCCACCAGCGCCACAATCGGTCCGATAAAGGCGGTGATCCGGGCCTGTTTCAGCTTCAGCAGCCGCGCCTTTTCAACCGCCGCTGCGTAGCGCGATCGATGTTCGCGCTCGACCGCGAAGGCTTTGATCGCGGGCAGCATCTCGATATCGCTTTCGGCAATCCAGACGATATCGACCTCGGCACGGCGCACCTGCCTGCCCAGCACCCTGAGCCGCCTGCCCACCCACTTCATCACGATGAAAAACGGCGGGATCAGGATCGGGATGGTGAAGGTCAGCACCGGATCGATGATGAACAGGATGATGAAGGCACCAGCCGCCGTCATCGCCATTGATGGCACCCGCGCCAGCGTGGCCGTGAGGAAGGTGCTGAGGTTTTCGACCTCGTGGCTCATCAGGCTGAGCAGGTCGCCGCCGCGGCTGCGATCATGGAACGCCATCGGCATCGCCACAATGCGTTCGTGGGTTTCCTTGCGCAAATTGGCGAGAATTCGCCCCGATGCCCGTTCGGATAGGATCGCAACCATGATCGTTGTCCCGGCCAGCCCGGTCAGCGCGACGGCCAGCAGGATCAGCGTCTCATCGAGATTGACCGCAGCTTCGCCAACCATGCTGGCTGCAAGCTGGGCAGCCAGCCACGGAAGTGCCAGCGTGACCGCCGAACTGGCGAGCGAAAGCCCCCCGATCAGCGCCAGTTCGCCCCGAAACCGGCTGGTCCAATGCCGCAGAAACGCCAGCCGCATGTCAGCGTTTCCCGATCAGCAGTTTGCCGATGCCCTCAGTCCAGCGGCGCAGGTGCAGCGCGGGCCGTGGCCAGCCGTCCGCATCAGGAAAGCGGGCTTGCAAAAACGCATCATCGGGAAGGGCGGCATAGCGAAACACGCGCGCCTTTTCGCTCAACCCAGAGCAGGCGGCAAGGTCGCGGCGTAAGCGCCACAGATGCGAGGATGAGCTGAAATAGGCGGCAACGCCGTGATTTTCCGGTGCGTGTGCCATTGTGTCGGCAACCGCCTCAGGCACGGCTGTGCCTAGTGTGCGCTGCGCAAAGGCCAAGCTGTTGTGCACCATCGCCTGCGTGCCCGTGGACGCGGCGCGCTCACCCAGCGCCTGCCAATCGCTCGCACCAAATATTCCGGTCAGCAAGTGTGTATCGACCGCCCAGATCAGGCGGTCAGTTTCAAATACTTCATCTGCCCCCACATGATACCCGAACAGGCCGTGTGCGGCGCGATTGATCGCGATCAGGATGAGGTTGTCGACCGGCCCGATGCCGCGAGCGAGGGAGGATAAGCGGTCAAGCGCGATGGTTTGGTCAAAGCGCAGTCCTCTCTCGATCATCCGCGACGCGGCGGCGCTGGCATTGATGCGCCAATGAATGTCGACCGTCGGGATAAACCCGATGGCGGTGTCGCATAACCAGCTTTCCTGCAGCGCTTTGGTATCACCAGCCTCGCGCCAGCCGCATGAACGCAGCACCTGCCTCACCTGTTTGCGGCGCGCGCCGGGCACAAAGATGTCGGTGTCGCCGCGCTTCCGCATCGCCGGATCGTGATAGATCGAATAGGCAAGCGCGGTCCCCTTGGTGACGATCGCACGGATATCTGCTGCCGCGAAGGCTTCGAGCAGCGGGGCAATCGCGGCGCGGTGGCTATCCTCCCAGAACGATTGCACCCCAGCCTGCTGCCGCACCGCACGGGCGAGCGCCGGTGGCCAAGTGGCGAAAGCCACCGGGGCCTGCGCGATCAGCAGGGCAACCCCGTGAAAGGCAATCCGGTGCGCCGCTGCGTCTACATCGCCGGAACATTCCGTCGGCCATGGTGGAACCTGCTCGTCGCGCAGAATGCTGGAAACGCAGCGCGCAAGGTACTGGTCGAGCGCAGCAATGTTCATGGCGATAAGATCCGGCGCATCACTCTTTCGGTCTCCAGCCCGCGACGTAATCGCTGCCCGGTTGTCCCGCGGCCATTGCCAGATGGCAAGCATTCCCGCGATAAGGCAATTTGAAGCGACTGCAAGCCGGACGGGCACTTTGCGATTGACCTGCGGAAACCGTGCTGCGATGCGGCGTCAAGTTGGTACGTGTTGATTTAGGTTGATTTAGAGAGGCAGCGGTCACCCGCTATGGCAATTGGAAGCAACAGGCGGGGCATCATTTTAGCTGGCGGCTCCGGCACGCGACTTTACCCGTTGACGCGGGGCGTTTCCAAGCAATTGATGCCGATTTTTGACAAGCCGATGATCTATTATCCGCTCAGCACGCTGATGCTGGCGGGGATCCGCGATATTCTGATTATCACGACGCCCGAAGATGCCGCGCAGTTTCAGCGGGTGCTGGGAGATGGGTCGGATTTTGGCGTTTCGCTGTCCTATGAAGTGCAGCCCAAGCCTGAAGGACTAGCGCAGGCGTTTCACATCGGCGCGGATTTCGTGCGCGGGGGGCCGAGCGCGCTGATCCTCGGCGATAATATCTTCTACGGCCACGGCCTGCCCGCATTGTTGGGCAATGCCGATGCGCGTGCCAGCGGGGCGAGCGTGTTTGCTTACCGGGTCAATGATCCCCAAGCCTTCGGCGTGGTGGAATTTGATGCGGACGGCAAGGCGGTGTCGATCGAGGAAAAGCCCAAGCTGCCCAAATCGAACTACGCGGTCACGGGCCTGTATTTCTATGATGAGACGGTGGTGGACCGCGCCCGCGACCTTGCGCCCTCGCCGCGCGGCGAGCTGGAGATTACCGATTTGAACCGGCTCTATCTTGATGAAGGCTCGCTGGCGGTCGAGATCATGGGGCGCGGGTTCGCGTGGCTCGACACTGGCACCCATGCCTCGCTGCTCGATGCGGCGACCTATGTGCGGATCACCGAGGAACGTCAGGGCCTGAAGATCTGCTGCCCCGAAGAAATCGCGTGGAGGCAAGGCTTTATCACCACCGACCGCTTGCGTGAAATTGCCGAGCCGCTGCGCAAATCGGGCTACGGCGAATATCTGCTTGGCCTGCTGGAAAACCCGGTGCTGGCGTGAAGGTTGTTCAAACCGCCATTCCCGGCCCGCTGATCATCGAACCGCGCGTGTTCGGTGATGCGCGCGGGTTTTTCATGGAGACTTGGAATACGGCCGCGTTTGCGCAAGCGGGACTGAATGTCACCTTTGTGCAGGACAATCACAGCCGCTCGCAAAAGGGCGTGCTGCGCGGGCTGCATTTCCAGAACCCGGGTGCGCAGGGCAAGCTGGTGCGGGTAACGCGCGGCGCGGTGTTCGATGTGGCGGTTGATCTGCGCGCCTCATCGCCGACATTCGGTCAGTGGGTCGGAGTGGAACTGAGCGCGGACAACAACCGCATGTTCTGGGTGCCCGAAGGCTTTGCCCACGGCTTCCTGACGCTGGAGGATGACACCGACTTCCTCTACAAATGCACCGCTCCCTATGCCCCGCAGTCCGAACACACCCTGGCCTGGGATGATCCGGCGGTGGGGGTTGCATGGCCGGCGGCAGGGATCGATCCGATCATCTCTGACAAGGACGCGCGCGGGCTGGCGCTCGGCGATGTGCCGGTGTTTGCATGAAAGTACTGATCACCGGCGCGAACGGCCAGCTGGGCGGCGCTTTGCAACGCCTGACCCCGGATTGGGCCGAGGTGAGCGTGATCGGCGCTGATGATTGCGACTTCACCGATATCCCGATGCTGCGCGCGCGGCTGTCGGTGGAGGCGCCCGACATCATTCTCAACGCAGCGGCTTATACCGCAGTGGACAAGGCCGAAAGCAACGAAGACCTGGCCCGCGCGATCAACGCCGATGCGGTGGCTGCGATGGTCGCAGCGATGGCGGAAAGCGGCGGCAAGCTGGTGCATATATCGACCGATTTCGTGTTCGATGGCGAGGCAAGCGCGGCCTACGAGCCATCAGCAGCCCGCAACCCCCTGTCTGCCTATGGCCGAACGAAAGTCGCAGGCGAGGATTACTTGCGCGCCGACGACCTGCTGGTGCGCACTGCATGGGTTTACGAAGCAGGCGGGGCGAATTTCGTGCGCACCATGATCCGGCTGATGAACGAGCGCGATGAACTGGGCGTGGTTGCCGATCAGGTGGGTGCGCCGACCTGGGCGAGCGGGCTCGCGCACACCATCTGGGCACTGGTTAAAAAGGGCGCGACCGGCACCTTCCATCACTGCGATGACGGGGCGTGCAGCTGGCACGATTTCGCGGTCGCCATCGCCGAGGAAGCGCACGCGCTTGGTCTGATCGCGCGCATGCCTACCATCCGCCCGATCACCACCGCCGATTACCCCACACCTGCAAAGCGCCCGGCATTCTCGCTGCTCGATTGCAGCGCCACGCGAGCGTTTCTGGGCGACACCCCGGTTCACTGGCGCACCAACCTGCGCCTGATGCTGCAAGAGGAAGCAAAGCTTGGCTAATCTGCTCGTCACCGGCGGCGCCGGCTTTATCGGCGGCAATTTCGTGCATTACTGGAATGCGCAGCACCCGGACGACGGGGTGACGGTGCTCGACGCGCTGACCTATGCGGGCAACCGCTCGACGCTCGAAGGCACCAATGCCGAACTGGTGGAAGGCGACATCCGTGACACCGCGCTGGTGGAAAGCCTGCTAAAGACCCGCGACATCACCACCATCGTCCACTTCGCCGCTGAAAGCCATGTCGACCGGTCAATCACCGGGCCGGACGCCTTCATCGACACCAATATCCTTGGCACCAATAGCCTGCTGAAAGCCGCGCGGGCTGTTTGGCTGGCTGGCGATGGACGCGCCCACCGCTTCCACCATATCTCGACCGACGAGGTGTTTGGCTCGCTTGGCCCGCATGATCCGGCCTTTAGCGAGGTCACGCCCTATGCGCCCAACTCGCCCTATTCGGCCAGCAAGGCCGCGTCCGATCATCTGGTGCGCGCCTATCACCACAACTACGGGCTGGAGGTGACGACCAGCAATTGTTCGAACAATTACGGCCCCTATCAATACCCTGAAAAGCTGATCCCGCTGTTTCTGCTCAACGCGCTGCACGGGCGGCCCTTGCCAATCTATGGCGACGGGATGAACGTGCGCGACTGGCTGCACGTCGAAGATCACTGCCGCGGGATCGAAGCCTGCCTCACGCGCGGAATACCGGGCGAGACCTACAATATTGGCGGCGGGGCAGAGCTGCCCAATCTCGAAGTGATCGCCGCAATCTGCCGCGAAGTCGACCGCGTCTTTGCCGAGATCGAAGGGCTGGCCGAGCGCTACCCGCAAGCGCCCGCAGCGCGCGGTGAACCAACCGAAACCCTCAAAACCTTCGTCACCGACCGCGCCGGCCACGACCGCCGCTACGCCATCGACGAGACCAAAGCCCGCGCCGAACTGAACTACGCCCCGAAGCACGGCTTCGACGAAGGCCTCCGCCAGACATTGCGATGGTATCTCGATCACGAAAGTTGGTGGCGCCCGCTGTTGGCGCGCTGAACCTCAGCCGGGCGCAGGACAGAATTGGTGCGCCATCCATGACCCAAGGCACTCATGCCCGGCGGCATTCATATGGAGCGCGTCGCCAACCAACACGGGTTGGGCCGAAGGGCAGGATGTGAAGGCATCGGCAGGATCAAGCACCGCAACCTTCGCCGACCGGCCAACCGCCCCTGCTGCTTCGCGATAGGGGGAAAGCCTGCGGGTGATCGCGGTGCTGCCGCCTGGCGGCGGGGCGAGCAGAACGACCTGCGCCCCACGATTGCGCCATCCTGCGATCTGACGTTTCAGTGAGGCCTTGTAATCGTCAACCGGAACAGTGGTCTTGTCGCCCAGCCACCCACGCGGCGCGGCATCGTTTGTGCCATAGACGAGAATTACCAGATCCGCCTCGGGTAAGTCTCGCCCTCGCCAGCGTTTCTCGCCGTCGATTGCTGTCTCGCCTCCGACTCCATAGCGCACGACCTTGACGCGGCTTGCCAGCGACTGTTCGAGCACCACGCCAAATGGCGCGCCGCCTTCGCCCATTCGGCTTCCTGCAACGTGGCTGTCTCCGATAATGGCGATGTGTGATCCCCTGGCAGGGCAGACGAGATCACCCAGCAGATGGGAAACCGATGATGCCGCAGCGCTTTGCGTGCCCCCTAATCGCCATTGCGGCAGTTCTTGCCAAAGCGCGGCAAACATGCCCAACAACAGCGCGGCCACGGCCAGCGCGATTTTCTTTGCGCTGGTCAGAAAAGGGGGCCGGGCTGTCACGCCCTCAGGATTGCGCCTGCAGGCGATTTGGGTCAAGGCGCTGTACGATCGCGCTCGATGCGTCTGAAGGAGGAACAAGGTGAACCTCGCCCGACTGTCTGTTTTGCGCAAGCTTCTTACCGGAATACGGCTGCGCCTTTTCCGTGGGGTGATGAAGATGGACATTCATCCCACAGTAGAAATGTCGCTTAGTGCCAAGCCGGACCTAACCTTTCCCAAAGGCGTGCACATTGGCGAATATACTTATGTCGCCTTCAACGCCCGGATACTGACCCATGACCGCACCCGCGGCCTGTACATGCACACAAATATCGGCCGCAACTGCTTCATCGGTGGGGGAAGCATCATCCTTCCCGGCATTACTGTCGGGGACAATTGCGTGATCGGAGCCGGTAGTGTTGTGACCAAGGACGTGCCGCCGCGCTCGATTGTTGCTGGCAACCCGGCCAAGCTGATGCGCAGCGATATCGCGGTGGGTGCCTATGGCCGCTTTCTTGATGCGGACGAAACCGAAAAACGCATCCGCGCAGCCGATCCATCGGCAGCCGATTTGCCCAATCGCAAAATTCTGTAAACGAAGGGCAACTTCGCCAATTTACGCCCGCCCGGGCAAGGAATATCAATGCCCGATCGCCCCTTGCCGCACTTGAACGCTGAAGCGGTGCCGCTTAACGTGGGCTTACTTTGGCATTCCTGCTTTTCCGAAAATCTTGGCGTCGGCGCGCTCAGTGTCGCCAACGCCAACTTGATCGGCGCTGCTGCCGTAAAGGCTGGCCGCCGACCGGTGTTCCATCTGATGGGCGTGCGCGGCACCTTTGATTACAGCCACGAAATAGTATTCGAGAACCATTTCGAGAATATTGGCTACAAGTCGCTCATCAATCCCTTCTCAAGCCTTCACCGGACGCTGCGGAGCTGCGATGTGGTGTTCGATATCGGCGGTGGCGACAGTTTTTCAGATATTTATGCCGTGCGCCGGTTTTGGCTGATAATCGGATCAAAGTGGGCAGCCCGCTGTGCCAAAGGGCCGTTAATCCTCAGCCCGCAGACGATCGGCCCGTTTCATACCGCAGTCGCCCGCCATGCCGCAGTGGGGACGATGAATTTTGTGCAGCGGGTTTTTGCGCGCGACGAAGCATCGTTCAAGCTGCTCGGTGAACTTGGCATGGCGCATAACGCGGCGTTGACCACGGATGTTGCCTTTGCTCTGCCGTTCACGCCTGCGCCTGAGAAGCAGCACCGCGACCTTGTGGCGGGGCCGATAAAGGTTGGGCTGAATGTTTCGGCGCTGCTCTATCGGCGTGAACTGGCACGCGGTGATCGGATCAGGCTGACGGTGGATTATCCGGCGCTGATCGACGCGCTGCTGGAACGGATAACGCGCGAGCCACGGGCCGAGTTGCATCTCGTGCCGCATGTGCTCGCCGCGGCCACGCCTTACGAGGACGATTACGCTTTGGCCGAGGAATTGCAGCGGCGCTTCCCGGCGGCAATCTTGCCACCGCGCTTTTCCGGGCCATCGCAGGCGAAAAGCTACATCGCAAACCTTGATCTGTTTGCAGGCAGCAGGATGCACGCCACGATCGCGGCGATCTCGTCAGGCACGGCGGTGGTGCCGCTCGGCTACAGTCGCAAGTTCAGCGGGTTGTTCGATTCCTTGGGGTATGGCTGGAATGCCGATCTCACGCGTGAGGATAACGCGGCGGTGCTTGCTCGGTTTGACGCGGCATTGGCTGATTTGCCTGGACTTCGCGCTGAGGCGGTGGCGGCTAATGCCGAAGCACAGCGGCGGCTTGGCCACTATATTTCCGCGCTGGATGATACCGTGACAAAGTTGAGCAATCACGATGTATGATCTTGATACCATCAAGGCCAATGGGCTGTGTTCGGGTTGCGGTCTGTGTGCGGGTATGGCGGTTGGTGGCGATGCGCCGATCGTGATGCGCGATACGGCTGAGGGTTATCGCCGTCCCGAGGTTGTGGGAGAGGTTTCCGCAGAGCTTGCACGGATGATTGACACGGTCTGCCCCGGTGCCAATATCCGGCATGATCCCGCGCAGCATGAGGCCGAATACCACCCCGTTTGGGGGCCGCTGATCGCCGCGCGCCTCGGCTGGAGCACTGATATAGAGATGCGCCGCAATGCCTCATCGGGGGGTGGATTGTCGGGCATTCTTGTGCATCTGCTTGCCAGTCGGAAAATTGATTATGTGGTGCAAACGGCGGTGTCCTCGCAATCGCCTGTGCGCAATGCATTGGCGATCAGCACCGGGCGTGACGATGTGTTTCACGCTGCCGGTTCGCGCTATGCACCGTCGTCACCGCTCGAGGATATTGGCGTGCGGCTTGATGCGCCGGGGAAATTTGCGTTTGTCGGCAAGCCTTGCGACGTCGCAGGTCTGCGTCAGCTTGCCCGCTACGATCCCCGGGTCAACGAAAAGGTATCGGTGATGATCGCCTTCATGTGCGCAGGCGTGCCGAGCTATCGCGGCACTTCGGCATTGCTTTCGGCGATGGGGGTGGAGGATGAAAGCGCGGTCGTTTCGTTGCGCTATCGCGGTGATGGCTGGCCGGGATTTGCCACCGCGCGGCTCGAAGATGGCACTATCTTGACGATGGATTATGATACCAGTTGGGGCCGCATCCTCAACCGTCACCTGCAGTTCCGCTGCAAGATATGCCCTGATGGCATTGGCGAATTTGCCGATATCGTCTGCGCCGACGGCTGGTATTGCGATGCGGACGGCAACCCTCTGTTTGAAGAAATGGATGGCCGCAGCATCATTCTCACCCGCACACAGCGCGGCGAGGCAATACTGGCACGGGCAATGGCGACGGGCACGATTGCGACTGAGCCGCTGAGCCTGCAATCGCTTGGTCATATGCAGCCGTTTCAGGCGCGCCGCAAAGGCATGGTGCTGCCGCGATTGGCGGCCATGGCGTTAACTGGCCGAAGGCGGCCGCGGTTTGCCAAGCTCTCATTGGTTCGCACCGCGCATAGGCTGGGCGTAAAGGAAAGTTTGCGCAGTTTCGTTGGCACCTTCCGCCGCCTGCTGACAGGGCAGGGCAGGGATTGATGCTGCGTGTGAGGTTCGCATGACCGCCAAACGGGTGTCCAGAGCCGGCCTGACACTGGGCTTTGGCTCGATTCTGGAACATGCGTTGATGTTCCTGCGCACGGTCTTGGTTGCGCGCCTGCTTGGCCCGGAGTTTTTCGGGATCAGCGTTACCTTCCTGTTGGTAGTGAGCACTTTTGCACTCATCAGCGATTTGGGGCTCGAGAAATATGTGATTCAGGCGCGTGATAATGAGCTGGCTGACACCATGCCGACGCTTGCCACTCTATTGCTGATCCGCGGACTGTTGATGGGCCTGATGATCCTGCTGCTATCGGGTTGGATCGCGGCACAGTTTGGCCACCCGGAACTGGGCTGGTTCTATGCGCTGGCCGCGATGATCCCGGTGATTGAGGGATTCCGCAATCTCGATCCGCTCGCACAGCAGCGGCGGATGCAGTTCGGCGCCTATGTAAAGATGTTGATCGGGGGGCTTGTGCCGGGCGTGGTGCTGGCGGTGGCGCTTGCTGCGGTCACGCATAATTACATTGCCGTGGCGGCAGGTGCATTAACGACTTCGGTGGTCGCGGTGACGCTTTCGCACCGGCTCGCCCGCGAACCCTATCGGCTCGGGCTCAATCGCAAGGCCTTTACCGCGGTTATAGGCTACGGCTGGCCATTGCTGCTCAATGGCATCGTGATTTTCTTCGCTACGCAGGGCGACCGGATCGTGATCGGTACGCTGGCGGGAATGCGGGACTTGGCCGGCTATGTGGCGGTTGCGGCGTTGACCGGTGGGGTCAGCCTGTTTCTCGCCAAGCTGACCGGCAACCTCTATTTCCCCTTGCTGTCCGAGGCGCGCGGTAATCCTGAACTGTTTGGCGAACGCTGCCGCACCACCGGGGCCACATCGCTGCTGCTGGTTTCGGCAATGGTTTTCCCGCTCGCCATGGTCGGCGCGCCGCTGGTCGTGCTGCTGTTCGGCCCCGATTACCAGACCCCGGCATTGCTGGCGACATTCCTTGCGATCCAGGCGGCAGCCATGATGCTGCGATCATGGTGCGCGACGATTTCGCTTACCCTTGGTGGCACCAGTGATATCCTGGCTGCCAGCATTCTGCGGATTATCGGATTGGGCGGTGCATTGCTTGCGCTGTCATCAGGTAAGGACATTGTCTGGGTCGCGGCGTGCATGGCGGGGGGCGATGCATTGGCGACGTTCCTTGCGTTGTGGCGGGTCAGCCAGAGGACGAAGGCCGCCGCGCCTTCGTGCAGGATATTGGGACTGGTGTTCACCGGCCTTGCCGCGCTGGTGATAGTGGGGAATGTGACTTTTAATCCAGTTACAAGCTGGAGCGGCGCGATTTTTAGTGCGGCAATAGCAGGTGTGCCGGGAATGTTTGTTGCGCTATTGATGTCGAGCGATTTGCGTGAAAGGATCAAAACGATGTTCATCCGTCTCGCGCGTAAGATTGATTGAAAGGACGGACGGTGTCACACAATGTGGCCTTGGCGCTAGACACGAAAGCGGGTGCGAGAGCCTACCAAGATAAAACTGCGTCCTATTTCGGTGGGGTCAGGAGCGATTTTCTTGCGCTATTGCCAAGAGACGGATCGGCGAATGTGCTTGAGATTGGCTGTGGAGCGGGCGAAACAGGGAGCGCCGCACTCGCGCAGGGTCTTGCGCGCTCGTATATCGGAGTGGAAATCGCCTCGCAGGCAGCTTCCGTGGCACGGGGTCGCCTGACCGAAGTGCTTGAAGGCGATGTTGAACGAATGACGCTGCCTTGGCCTGATCAGCATTTCGATGCGGTACTGATGAGCGAGGTGCTAGAACACCTTGTGGACCCGTGGTCGGTAGTAAAGCGGGTGGTGGCCAAACTCAAACCCGGTGCGGTGGTGCTTGCCAGTTCGCCCAATGTTGCTCAGATCGCGGTGCTGCGCGGCCTGATTTCTGACCGCTGGGAACTGACCGATGAAGGCGTGATGGACCGCACTCACCTGCGCTGGTTCACGCAAGGCACGTATAGGAGGATGTTCGAGGATGCGGGCATTGTGATCGAGCATGTGCGCGCGATGGCTCCGCCGGGACCGGCCGGCACACTGTTTAATGTTTTCACGCTCAACCGTTTCCGCCACCTTACAATGCGTCAAATTTGCATCGTCGGGCGCGCACCGTGACACAGCAATCCGATATTCTTGACAACTTGCAGATTGTCGCCGCAGTCAACGATGGGGCGGTGCTGGCACACAATCTTTTGCGATCGACGATCATCCGTAAGGGGAAGGTCGATCTCAAATGTTATAGTGGCGCGGCCTCTGCGTCAGAGGCGTATAATCAAGGTCTCGATGATAGCGCGGCGCAGATCGTGGTGTTTGCACACCAAGACGTATTTCTCCCAGACAATTGGGGCCGACAGTTGGACCGCGCCATCGCACAGATCGAAAGCACTGATCCGGATTGGGCGATTATCGGCGCATTCGGCGTCGACCTCGGCGGGCGACCGGTTGGTCATGCGTGGTCGACTGGGTTAGCGTGCAGGTTGGGCGGGCGATTTCCCAATCCGGTCGAGGCGACGTGTATCGACGAGTTCGTGATCGTTCTCAACCGTGCGAGCGGTTTGCGCTTCGATTCAGCGCTGCCGGGGTTCCATCTTTATGGAACCGATATCGTCCTGAGTGCGGCTGCAATCGGGCTGAAGTCATACGTCGCTGATATTCCGGCAATCCACAACAGTAAGCCTGTGCGGGGTTATCGCGGCGGCTATTCTGACGCGTGGCATTATATGCGCTGGAAGTGGAGTGAGCAGTTGCCAGTGCCCACCCTTACGGTTCCGCTGACTCGCTCTCCTTTCCCGCTGATGTGGGCCAAGCTTCGGTTGTGGAAGTCGCTTGGCAAGCGCTTGCAACGTGCTGGCGACTCAAGTGCTGATCCGCGCGAGCTTGCAACGCAACTCGAATGCTGATCGGCGTTGGTCGGGCATCGGCATGATTTTTGTTTAAAGCGCTATTCGCTCTGATTCTCACACCCATCACACAAACGCCCCGCCCAGCTTCCACGGATCGGCGTTGGCGCTGGCGGCACTGTTCGGGATTGCCTTGTGCAGCACCCCGTTGAACTCGACCGACATATCGGCCATCCGCACTCCGGCGGGCAGCGGATTGGTGCCGTTGTTCACTGCAACAAAGCTGAACCGGCGCACGGTGTTAAACACGCCGTTGCTGGCGTTATTGAACGGATAGACTTCGGTAACACCATTGACCGTCAGTGTGACTGTCTGCGCAGACTGATCCGCGTCAAAGATGATGTCCAGCCATTTGTTCTCGACAAGGCTGCCGGCATGACGATCTGGAGCGCTTGCGAACATCGCCGCCTGCGTTCCGTCCTCGACCGAAACGCGGAAAGCGTTGTTGAAGGTTTCAAGATCACACCCCAGCGAAAGCTGCGCGAACGGCTTCTGCGCGTTGGCCAGCGTCCCCGTAGGCCAGAAGAACTTGCCCCGGTATGTCACACGGGTCAGGCCCGCTGGCGGATTGGCTGTGTCGCCAAAATAACCCACCGGGCTGCCTTGCGTCAGGAACACCGAAGGCGTGTTGGCGGATTGAATGCTGACCGCCTGTTCAAACCCGTTGATCGTCACCGATGCGGTGACAAAGCCGTTGCCCGTGGGCGAACTCTGCCGCCTGATCTGAATGAACTGATCCGGCTCGATAGTGCCCGCCGCGCTGCCCCACGCCTGCAATTCGGTGGTGCCATCAGCCGCCACCTTACGCCATTCGGTGCCCGCACCAACGCTCACGCTCTGGCCTACGCGCCGGTTCAACACCTTGCGCAGCGGCAGGGAGATAAGCGTGTTCTCTGCCACCCCGGCCAAGTCATTCCAATGCGCCCCGCTCGGCACATTCTCCCAGCGGATTACCGCAGTGTGATCGCTGGTGGCCCAGTCCACCGCGTCACGGGTCGCCACCGCGCCCAGCCCCGCTCCTTCGGCGGCAGGCGTGATCGCCGCTTCAATTTCGGCGCGGGTGTTCGCCGTGGTCAGATCGCCAAGGTTCGGGAACACCGCTGCGGGGTCGGCGGCGCTGAGCAATAGCAGCGTGTCTTGCTGCATGAACTCATCCTCGGAAGCCACAATCCGGGCGGCAATTGCGCTACCCAGATAGACCGATCCGCCGTCATCGGTAACAAAGGTGATTCCCGGCGATATGCTCGCAGGATCGCGCCAGTCCACCACGGTTGCGCCATAGACCAAGGCATTGCGCACCATGAACTCGGGCTTGGGTGGCTCACCCATGAACAGCGAGTTCGGCGCACCGCCCACCTGCATGGTCGAAATCACATAGAAGTCCGAGAATGCCGGGGTGTGGTCATTATCCGAAATCCACAAGCCTTGGCTGCTCACGCCTACGCGCAGATTGCCGGGGCGCACCCGGTTGCCCGCATAGAAGACCGGGCCAATCACGCCTGTGCCATCACTGAAAATCTGGAACTGGTCGCCATGCGGATCGCGCGCATCGCCGTTGAGGTTTTCGGCAATGCCCGACCGCGCAAACGGCAGGCATTCGGTATTGCGCAGGACATAGGCAAACCCGCCCGGTTTCGGCGCAAAGGAAAGAATGTCCTGAT
Organism: Porphyrobacter sp. MBR-155; assembly: GCF_040547625.1. Lineage (NCBI taxonomy): Bacteria > Pseudomonadati > Pseudomonadota > Alphaproteobacteria > Sphingomonadales > Erythrobacteraceae > Porphyrobacter > Porphyrobacter sp. MBR-155. The sequence goes on along the minus strand of NZ_JBEPQB010000003.1, from coordinate 243,371 downwards.
AGATGCGGGTAAAGTCGCAATCCATGACCACCGCGGACATGGGATTTATTCCCTTCACCCCGTTCACCAGATCGCGGAACGTACAATTGCGGATTTCCAAATCCTCGACGGTGGCCGCGCCCGATGAAGTGAATGCAGCAGCGAGATATGTGGACAGCCCGATTTCGGTGCGGGCGTTCACCTCGACCGTCCCCGATGCGGCCAGCACGGCGAAATGAGTGCTTCCCGCAGGTGTGATGCCGGTGCTGATGCGTGTGCGCTGCCCCGCTGGTGCGGCGGTGCTGCCTGTGGTTGCCACCACACCCGGCCCACCCACTTCGACAAAGACGGTCTGCGCGCCGCGATTGAAGAACTCGATCCACCCGGTCAGCCCCGGCGCGGTGTCTTTCCATGTCAGCGGATAGGCCGCGCTGGTCGTGGTGGCGGTCTGGACATTATCAATCCGCTCATATTCAGGCAGGTCGGCGGCGGTGTCGATATTGGTCAGTCCCACGCCGTAGCCGTGGCGAAAGGACGTGCCGTTGATGAAACGGATGCCGCCAAATGTGCCGTTATTGAACACCACGCAAGAGCCATAGGCCTTGGGCCAACCCGTCATCTGGAAATTGAGGCCCGAAAAGTCGATCCCGCGCGTTATCCCGTCAAGCAGGATAGACGGCAGGGACGCCGAAGCATTGGCACTGCGAATGGTGAGCGGATTGCCCGACATATCGCGGCTATTAATGGTGCGCTGGGTGAAGCTGGAGCCGACAATCTCGACAGTCTTACCCGCGAGCGTCGCCGCGTCATTGGCGAATACGGCATCCCACTCGGCGTCAGACGTGACGATGAAGTCTGCGGGTGGGCGGGGGGTGGTGCCTGACAAGAGTTGCTGGCGAGCCATGATCATGTTGGCAATCATCAGGCGCAAGCCACGATCGCAGCAGCGGTGGTTCCGGCCTGACGGACATGGGTAGCGCGTACGAACAGATAGCCGCCCGCCGGAACATTTTCGAACACCACATCGCTCGCTGCGTCCCTGGTGCGCAAGGCCACGTTTCCGGCTTGGCCAACGTAGAGATATTTCGGGACCAAGGGCAGCGCTGCAGAGTCGTTCGGGGTAACAGGGTAGGCATTTTCACTGGGTGTTGCTGGCGATGATCCAAAAGCGATAAAATTGTCCGACATGAACTAACCTCTCTGCATGAAATTTACCCCTTTAATGAACCATATTGGTTATGTGTAGGAAAGCGACTTTTTGCGCAATTCGTCAAGGAATGCTCGCCGTCGGTCGCGGAGAGGGTCCAGGTGGTCACGGTCAGGGCATCTCACTCGCCCAGAACCAAAGCGAGGCCCGCGCCCACCAATGCGAGCTGAGATTTTATTATGGCGCGAATCGACGATGCGGACATTGGGTGCTGCACACGTAAATGGCAGGTTGGGTTTAGGCTATGTCTGGAAAGATCGGATAAGGGGTGCTAGCGCCGCCTAGAACGCATCTTGCCTAATCAGTCACGCGGTATGCACTATGCGGTCGGGGCAGAGAAGCGCTGTTGGTGAAGATCATGCAGTATGCCTTATCCGGTATGCTGAATTGGCGAGCGAAGGGCATGAATTGAACTGATGGGCACAGCCTACAGCCAGTTACCAGTTCCTTTGCGCTCCCAACGCGTACAGGCCTTCCGCCCACGGGGAAGCATGGTGGCAATAATTCTGGCGACACTGTCGCTGTATCTACTTCTGATTCCTCAGCAATTCAATATAACAATCGCAGGGGTCTATCTTTCACCTGCCCGCATATTTTTACTCGGCGCGAGTTTGTACGTGCTGTCGGGCACGTTGCGAAAGTCCATACGTTTTGCCTGGCCGGACTTGCTGATCATCCTTGCTTTGGCTTGGATATGGTTGGCGTCGTACATGAGCAGTGGCTCGGTCGGAACTGCGATTATCATGGGAGGCTCCCATACGGTTGATATGGGGCTGGCCTATTTCCTGGCGCGCGCAACGATTCAATCACCAACCGACCTGCGACGATTTCTCATCCTGATTGCCCCTGGGGTCGCAATTATCGGCGCGGTGGTGATAATCGAATCCATCACTCGCACCTTACTGCTTCAACCCTTGGCGTCGGCCGTCACGGGGATGCCGATGCCGATCAGGTATGAGGTCAGAATGGGCCTGGTACGGGGTACGGCGTCATTTCCTCATCCAATTCTAGCGGGCATTTTCCTCGCGAGTTTCCTGCCGATATACCTTCTATCTGGATTGCGGGGATGGCCGAGATTGCTTGGATTGGCCGCCTCCTTTGGCGGGATATTCACAATGAGTTCGGCTGCCATGCTTGGTGTGGTTGTTGGCGGGCTTCTGTCAGTTTATGACTGGATAGGCGAGCGGATAGGCAATTTGAGCTGGCGGCTATTTCTGTTTTTCGCAGTCAGTTTCTATGGGGTCGTGGAACTTGCGAGTAACTCCGGCTTCTACAATCTGCTCATTCGCTACGCGTCGCTCAATACAGCCTCAGCCTATAATCGTGTTTTGATATGGCGATATGGCACCGAAAATATCGAAAGACATCCGTGGTTCGGAATCGGATACTCCGATTGGGTTCGCCCTGACTGGATGAACTCGGGCTCTTTCGATCACTTCTGGCTGATCATGGCGCTTCGATTCGGAATTCCGGAAACGGTGCTATTGCTCGGCGCAACCCTGATCGGGCTGGTCATGGTTGCACGCCGATCGCGGCACATGCCACCGCACGATGCGCGGCTGTTGCGCGGTGTGGCGATTTCGCTGTCGGTGTTTGCGCTCGGGATCAACTCGGTGACACTGTGGATGTCAGCGCTCACTTGGTTCTTCATGCTGCTGGGGCTGACGGTGAGCCTCGGCGCGCAACCTGCGGCGCAAATGGTTTTCGCCCGGCCAACACGCGGAGCGGAGCGCCCGCGCTAATGCTGGCCGCATCAAGCGAGGATGGTCAGAGGGTGCTGCGCTAGCGCCGCAACCGTGCAAGAAGGCCGCGCTGCGGATCATAGCCATGACGCCAATAATTTGGCCTTAGCGCTACAAGACGCTGTTTTTTGCCTGCCGTGGACAAATTAGGTTTAAACCAACCAAAAAGCCAACCCAATATGACTCGCTGTAGGGATGAAAGCCAAATCAAAAAGAATGCAAGCAGGCTATCAATCTTACTCCAATGCAGTCGCGTAAACTGAATTACGCCAGCATTTAGATACAATTCCCTATTTGGGGATGAAGCCTCTCCATGCCCAATATCATGATTCGCTAAAGAGCTGGCAATTCTCCAGAATGAATGCCCTCGCTGCGCCAGACGGTGAAACAGATCGACTTCCTCGCAGTAAAGGAAGTATCGTTCATCCAGCCCGTCGGCTTCGTCCCATGCGCTGCGCGAAAACATTACGAAACTGCCGCTCATGACCTCCACCTCAGCGTCAGCCGCTACAGTGGCATTGTTTCGCAGGGCGGCAGACGATCGGCCCAGTGTCCGGCTCAACATCTCTTTTAATGATGGGATCTGCACCGTGTTGCCCAAGTCAGGGCGATCATTATGGTCAAGGGTCACTCCACCCCACGCCGACGCATAAGGATAGGTCTTCGTTGCCTCCAACAGTCGATCCACGGCATCGGGTTTGAGCACCACATCGGGATTGAGCAGCAACAGATGCCTGCCCTTGGCCTGCGCGGCGAGCAGATTGTTTCCAGCCGCGAAGCCAACATTGCCGCGGCTGAGAACGATTTTTACTGAGGGGAACGCGGCGACGACGACATCGGCGGATGCCCCGTCGCCGTTGTCGATCAGCAGGACTTCGTATGTATGGCGCGTGCAGGCGGCAGGGATCGAGCCAAGGCAGGCTGCGATAATCGCATGCGAATTATAGGCAACGATCAGGATGCTGACATCAGGTGTGGTGGCAGTAATGTTCATCATGTCCGGGGCCGGTGTTCAGGATGGCTGTCGGGTCGACAGATCGCGTGTCCACGCCGTGCTGGCACCGCGCTTGCGATTCCAAACAGCCAGCGCCCGCGCTGCAAACTTGATAGCGAAGAAAATGATCAGATCGACCGGATGCGTGCCGCTTCTGAGAGCTGCAGACAATCCTCCACCATTGCGCGCATTGGCGAAGTGGGGGCTGGGGTATTCCCGCCGGACTTCGGTATTGCCGTTTTGGCGCCGCGCCTCAACCCTGATCTGCTCGCGCGCAGTTCGCGGCGGATAGACGACCGAGACCACCGGACGCCCAACTTCATCCTCGGTGATGTAGCGCTTCTGGTGGTCAGGGAAGCGCGTATGGATCCATATATCGTCACCAGTGATCGGCGGAAACTCGCCCACACTGTCAAGCGCTTCGGCACAGAGGGCATAGCATCCGGCGCCGCCCTTGCCCGCCGTGGCGTAGGGTTGGCGCAACCAAGCGCGGTAATAGGCCTTCATTATCCAGTTGCAGCGTGACAGGTCCAGCCTGATGGCGGGGGCGGCGGTCATTACACCTTCTTCGCGCAACGCACGGGCAAGCGCTAATAATGACCAGTATCCACATTGCACATCTGCATCGACATAGATGCGAGGGAAATATGAGGCAGCGCGATTGGCTGCGTTGATCGCCGCGGTCTTTGATCCGACAGGAAGATTGAGCAACACTGCTCCTGGAGCAGCGATGCGTGCGACCTCTACGGTCTTGTCATTGCAACCATTGGCCGCAACTATGACCTCCATCATGCATTCTGAGGGGGCATCAGCAAATATGGTTTCCAGGCACCGTGCAATCACAGCCTCTTCATTGTGGGCTGGAATGATGACCGTAAACGGCTGATGCTCGACCAAAACCTGCGACCTATCCTTGTCCGCGACTATTGAAAGCCAAGGTTGATTTTCCAGTTGGAGCAACGGGGCAGTTCGGTCCAGTGTTCAAGCCTACCGCTAGCCGGGCGCGACAGCTGGCCCTATTTATCGCGCCCATATTCGTAATAGCCATATTGGTAGCCGTAAGCCTGCCCAGCCTCAAGCGCGCGGTATTTGGTCAGAACTACACCGATGATTGTGCCGCCCGATTGCATCAGCCTGCGCACCGCAGCGCGCGCTTGGCCGAAGGGTAGGCGGTTGGCTTCGAGAATGAAAACCGTTGCATCGACAAGGTTGGCGAGAACCGGAGCGTCAGCCAGTCCCAGGATCGGGGAAGAATCGAAGATGATCAGCGAGTATTCGTGCCGGTACTTCTCGATGAATTCGCGCATCTCGCGTGATGCCAGAATCTCGGTGGGATTGGGCGGAAGTTCGCCGACGGGCAGGATTTCGAGATTCTCGTGAATGCCTTTGACCACCGCCCTCTCGATCTCAACGTGGCCGAGCAGAACTTCTACCAAGCCAACTTTGGGCCGCTCGATGTCGAGGAGGTTGGCCACTGAGGGGCGGCGCAGGTCGGCATCAATCAGTAGGGTCTTGCGGCCAAGGCTTGCGAATAGCTCGGCCAGAATCACGGCGGTCGTGCTTTTACCTTCACCGGCCTGGCTGCTGGTAAGCTGGATGACGTTGCGGTTTCGTGGCAGCGTGAAGTCAATCGCTGCACGAATGGAGGAATAGGCCTCCATCAACGCGCTGAAACGATTATTACCGTGTGATTCAATATCACGGTTCTCGACATGCGGGGTGTGCCCCAGCAGCGGCAGGCCGACCTTTTCCTCCACGTCATCCAGCGAGCGGATACGATCATCGAGCGCTTCACGTAGCACCGCCAGCCCAGCGGCCAACGCAATGCCAAGCACCAACGCAAGGCCCATGTTGCGCGGTATATTCGGCGCGAAGGGCGAGTCCGGCACCATCGCTGAATCGATCTTGCTGATCGTGCCGGGGTCAAGGTTCGCGGCGCTGGTGATTTGATTATAGCGATCCAGTAGTGATTTGAGCTGATCGCGAAGCGCTTGGGCCTCACGGTCGAGGGCGCTTAGTTCGACCTGCTGATCTTGTTCGACCAGTCGTTCGCCCGTCAGAGCGGCCAATTCTGCTGTCAGCGCGCGCTCCTGACTCTGGGCCACCAGAAACTGACTGCGGGCGCTCGCCTTGATATCACTGCTTATGCGTTCGATCTGTGTTTCAAGTACCTTCAACTGTTCCTGCAGGTTCTGAATCTGCGGGAAATCGTCGTTGTACCGCTGACTTAGGTCGGCGAGCTGCGCAAGCTTGGCGGTGCGTTCAGACAATAGGCCTTGCAGCACCGGATTGGCCTGCACCTCGGGAAGCTCCGCTACCGGCAACTTCTGGATTGCCCGCCATCTTTGCTCTGCTTCGATCCGTGCCGCGCGCGCGTTTGCGGCGCGGGTATTGATGCTGGAGAGATTAATTGCTGTCAGAGTCGATGTGGTGGGGGTGCCTTCTTCGGATTCTGATGCCTCAAGAATGATTCCTCTGCTCCGAGCATAGGAATTGGAGACCTGCTCGGCCTCAGCTAGCCGTTGCCGCGTTTCATCTATCTGACTCTTGAGGTATTCGAGTGCGTATTCGTTCCCCTCAGCGGAGTTGCGCGAACCGGTCGCCACGAAGGCATCGGCATATGCATTGGCGATTTCCGCAGCAAGGGTGGGGCTTTCGGATTGAAAGCCGATCGTGATCACCCAATTCTGGGTTGGAACCTCGGCGACAACGTCACCGGTGAGGATCGACACAGCCAGTTGCTGTTTGGCTTTGATCCACTGCTCATCGCTCATGCCCGGGGCACGGCCTTCGTCGACATCCTTGCCCAACAGGTCATAGCGCGAGGCCAGATTGAGTTCAGTTACCACGCCTTCGGCAAGGCTGCGGCTCTTGATTACTTCGACTTGGGTCGCGAGGTAATCGTAGATCTGAACCGGATTGAACCCGGGATCGGTATCCTGCCCCTCAACCACATATTGTCCGTAGGGCTTTACGCTTACCTTGGCGTCAGCCTGGTACATCGGGGTGGACAGCAGGGTGACAATCAGTCCGCCGAGCAAGGCCACCATGATGACAGCGACGACCAGCCAGCGCTGCCGGTAAATGATCCCACGGATGGCTGCGAAATTGAAAAACTGCTGACGCGGGGCCAGCTGTCCCATCGGGCCATCGGGCATATAAGCATCAAGCCAAGTGCCTTGGCGGGAATGCTCTGGTGAGTGGATAATCGATCTTTCGTTCATCGGATCAGTTGTCGAGACCAGCCACCGCGAAAACACCGAAAACCGGCAACGCTTTCAGCAAATCTTCCCAGAATACCGACAAACCATCGGTGCCCATGACCACGCGATCGCCGGGCTGAAGTACCGGGTCAAGCATTGTCCCTTGGCTCACCTGCTGGTGATCAAACTTGGCGACCATGATGCCTTCCGGACTCTCCCGGAATACCGCAACCTGTTGGACTTTCGCAGTTCGTTTCGGCCCTTTTGCCAGCGCGATTGCAGAGGAGAGGCGCGCGCCGGGTTGGAATGGGTAAACACCGGGAGTATTCACGGCTCCTTCAACAGTAACAAGATGCGACGCATATTCAGCAACATTGACGCTGACCATCGGCGATTTAAGTCCGATTGTAGCAAGCCGTCGGGTCACGTCCTGTTCGAATTGTTTTGCCGTCATTCCTGCAGCAGGTATCGAGCCGAGCATTGGCAATGAAACATTGCCCTCTACGCCGATCTGCACCGCGTCGATTGTAAAGTCCGGTTCGCGAAATACGTTGACTGATATGCGATCCGCCGGACGCAGAAGATAGGTCGTTGGCCGCTGGTAAGAATACCCGGACTGCCCCAAATCGGTTGCTGGCTTGATCACGCTTGCGCCAATCACGGGTTCGGGTGTCGATGCGCAGCCAGTGAGCGCAACCATGGCGGCTGCGAGAACTGACACTGTCCGAAAACTAGTGTGGCTCATCAACTTCACAACATCCTCCCTAGGCACGTATTTTTGCTTAGGCGTAGGGATATCGCAGTGCAATACTAATGCCGACTTGGCACACGATTCGAGGCGTCGCCCACGCCGAGCCATACTCGGCGCCGGGGCATTAGGATGTTATATAAAAACGTTTGACCCTATCAGAATTGCCTTGTGCGCAGAATTGGTTGGCTGAATGATCGACATGGTCACATCGCAGCGGCGTGACCCAACTGGTAAACTGCGGCAGGAAAATTAGTGATGATATCGGGCCCATCAACCTTTAGCCTTGCCGCAAGTTGCCTTTACGGCATTGTCATGCTCGCTTGCCTTGCCGCTGCCGCGACCGCGCTGCGCCAGCGACAAGTGTCGGGGCACCTGCGAACTTGGTTGATGCTAGCGCTGTTCTTCGGCGTCCTGATCACATTGCGTCTGGTCAATGCCGAAGAATGGCTGCGCGCAATTCTTCGTGATTACCTCAGAATATCAGGTCATTATGGCGACCGCCGCAGCCTTCAAGCCCCGCTGGTAGCGGCGATACTGACCATCGCGGGAGCGGGAGCGATGTTTGCGCTGCAGCGATGGGCACGCAACCTTCGCGGGCGCCGGAACGTTGCGCGTTTGACCGGGGTTCTTGCCGCTGCTGCGATGGTGTGTCTGATGGCCTTGCGGATCGCCTCGCTGCACCTGACCGATGCCCTCCTTTATGGCCCTCCGAAACTTAACTGGGTGATTGATATCGGGGTGAGCTTCGTGGTGCTGGTTGCAGCGATCTATTACGTCCAATTGGTGCGTGCGCGCCCTTGAGCGGTTGGCCGGGCAAACTATCCGGCAGTGGCAAGGATCGCTGCAATCGTGCGGCTGGCGGTGCCATCGCCATAGGGATTATGCGCCCTGGCCATGCGGTCGTAAGCGTCGCTGTCGTCAAGCAAGCGACTAGTTTCCATGGTAATTTTTGCCGACTCCGCTCCGACCAATCGTGCTGTCCCTGCGGCAACACCTTCGGGCCGTTCGGTGGTGTCGCGCATCACGAGCACTGGTTTGCCGAGGCTGGGCGCTTCCTCCTGGATGCCGCCTGAATCGGTTAGGACAATGTCGCAAGCTTCCATCATCGCGACGAAATCGAGGTAGTCGAGCGGGTCAATCAAGGCGATGTTGTCATGCCCCGAAAGCGCGGGGCGCATGACTTCTGTGACGTTGGGATTGGGGTGCAGCGGATAGATGATCGCCACGTCTGCGCGCCTAGCAAGTGTCTGTAAGGCATTGGCAATTTCTCGCATCCCGGCTCCGAAATTCTCACGTCGGTGGGCCGTGACCGCGATGATCCGTTTGCCCGCGAAGCGCCGTTTTAGCGGGCCGATGGCGGGTGCCAATGACGGATCGGCGGCCAGTTTTTGCTGCGCAAACATCAGTGCGTCGATCACCGTGTTGCCGGTGACGTGTATGGCTTTTTCATGCACGTTTTCAGCGCGTAAAGCTGCCGCCGCGGTTGCTGTCGGGGCGAAATGTAGGTCGGCCACTGCGCCAGTTACCTTGCGATTTACCTCTTCGGGCCAAGGCGAATAGATATCGCCGCTGCGCAATCCGGCCTCGACATGGCCTACAGGTATCCGCCTGAAATAGCACGCCAAAGTCGCCATCATCGTTGTCAGTGTGTCGCCGTGAACCAGAACGCGATCAGGTTTGAGCGCGTCCAAAGCCTCACCAAAACGCGTCAAAATGCGCGCGGCGAGGGCATCTAGCGACTGGCTAGGCTGCATCAAGTCGAGGTCAAGGTCGGGTCTAAGTCCGGCTAGCGCGAGCACCGAATCGAGCAATTCGCGGTGTTGGGCGGTCACCACCACTTTCACATCGAACTGCCCGGTTTCGCGCAAGGCATCGACCACCGGAAACATCTTGATCGCTTCGGGTCGGGTGCCGAAGGTGACGAGAATGCGGGGTTTCCCGCCAACCGGACTCATCGCCGCAGCATGCCCCGCGTGTCGAACACCAGCTTGCCCGCCAGATCATCGGGCGAAAGGTATTTGAACGCAGTGTGATCGACCAGCACCACCACAATCTCGGCCGTCAGCAACGCGGCGTCAAGCGTCACCAGCGCGGCGCCCGATCCGGCAAGGGCATCGGGCAAGCTTTCGGTGAACGGTTCGACCACCAGTATCCGCTGCCCGTGCGTGTGGGAAAGGCTTTGCGCGATGGCGAGCGCGGGGCTTTCGCGGAAGTCGTCAATATCGGGTTTGAAGGCAAGGCCGAGCAACGCGACCTTGCCGCCCGGTGCGGCATCCAGCAGCGCGCGAATGCGGTTTTCGGTGTGCACCGCCTTGTGATCATTGACCTCGCGCGCGGTGCGCACCAGCCGCGCGGCATTCGGCGCGCCGGCCACCAGGAACCACGGATCAACCGCGATGCAGTGCCCGCCCACGCCGGGGCCGGGTTGCAGGATGTTCACGCGCGGGTGGCGGTTGGCCAGCCGGATCACGTCCCACACATCCACCCCGATCACGTCAGCGATCATCGATAATTCGTTGGCGAAGGCGATATTCACATCGCGAAAGGAATTTTCGACCAGCTTGACCGTCTCGGCCACACGGGCGGTGGTGGTGAGGCAATCGCCCTTCACAAAGCTGGCATAGAGCGCCGAAGCCCGTTCGGCGCAGGCCGCAGTGACCCCGCCGATCACCCGGTCATTATGCACCAGTTCGTTGACGATCCGCCCCGGCAAGACGCGTTCGGGGCAATAGGCCAGCGCGATGTCCGCCGCGCCGGTGCTGCCATCGCGCGGCACCACCAGATCAGGGCGCGCCTCTGCAATGATTGCGGCGACGCGTTCGGTGGTGCCGACCGGCGAGGTGCTTTCGATGATGACGCAGGCACCCGGCAGGATCTTTGGCGCAATCGAACGCGCGGCCGCCTCGACATAGGAAATGTCGGGCGTATTGTCCGGCCCCAGCGGGGTGGGCACGGCGATCATGTAGAAACTTGCGGTGGGCACTTCGGTCGCGGCCACCAGCGTTTGCGCGGTGATGGCATCATGCACCAGCCGATCGAGATCGCGTTCCTCGATATGCACGCCGCCCGCGTTTACCGTATCGACCACGGCTTGCGACACATCGACGCCGCACACGTTCCAGCCGTAGCTGGCAAGCAGCGCAGCGGTGGGCAGGCCGATATAGCCAAGGCCGATCACCGCAACCTGATGATCGGGCGCGGGATGAACCTGCGCCTCGCGCCCGAGCGCGGCATTGGCATAAAAAGGAGCGTTCATGAAATCACTGTCCCGGCTTTTTCAGGCGGAACCATGGCCGCAAAGCCCTTAAAATCGCGTTAGGCTTGCTGTGTTTTTCACCATGTTGCGCTCCACTCGCCGTGTGATGGGGATCACAAGGGGCGGTTTTCGATGAAGGCGGCCAATGCCCGATGCAACTGGCGCGCGGTGGATGATTGCACGGCTGACCAGTCCTTGACCGCCAAGCCCTCGGCAATGCGCGCGGGCAGCGCGGCCTCGTCCATCGCCACCAGAATGCCGGGCCGCCCGGAAAGCTGGTTCACGGTCGCCAGTTGGTGATCATTGCGATGTTCGCCCAGCGCCGCGCGGCGCGGGACGAGGATGATCGGCTTGGCAAAGCGGGCTGCGGTCAGCACGGTGCCGATCCCGGCATGGCTGACAATCAGGCGCGATTGTTGCACCAGCCGTTCAAATTCCGCAGGTGCGATTCTTGCGCGTGCATCCATATGTTGCGGGGAGTAGCGGCCCTTGCCGGTCTGCGCGATCACCGGCAGGCCCAGCGTTGGCGCAAGCGCGTCCATCGCTGCGATCAGGCGATCAAACCCCAACTGCATCCCGACAGTGACAAGGATCACAGCACCGCTCCGAAATAGCGCGGACGCGCGTCCGTGCCGAGATGTTCCCACTGCGTCCAACATTCATGCGCCCAGCGCTGCGACAGCTTGCCGCACAGCGACAATTGCTCACCATTGGCGACGCTATCGATCCATAGGGTGCGCGCGCCGACCAGACGCCCGGCCAGAATGCAGAAAAAACCCGGCGCGGCCCCGGTCGATATCACCACCTGCGGGCGGTGTTTGAGCACGATCCACAAGGCCACCAGCCCGCACAGCGCGGATTGCAACGGCTTGTTCTGGTTGCAATCGGGCAGGCGTTCAGCGCTTTCGATGCCGTGCTGCGCGGCCACCGCAGGTTCGGTCGTGGCAAAGCGGATGTCGTAATTGTCCAGCGTCGCTCGCAGCAGCATCAGCTGTTCCCAATGGCCGCCGCCCGATGCCGCTGCGAGCACTCTGGTCGAGCCGCTTTTCATTCGTCAACCTCGTTTCGCCGCCCGCACAAATACGTAAGGTTGCGCCTATGGGCAGGAGGCTGGCGCTGTCAATTGCCGCGCAGGCCGGGTTGTCGCAAGCGCGGGCTTGCCCTCCGGTTCATGACACGCCACACACGCGGCCAAAGGGAGAGACAGATGAACCAGCCATCAGGGCCGCTTTCGGGCCTCAGGGTGATCGAATTCAGCGGCATCGGGCCGGGGCCGCATGTCGCGATGTTGCTGGCTGATCTGGGCGCCGAAGTGGTGCGGGTTGACCGGCCCGGCGCGGGGGTGGGCAACCCCGTGGTTGAACGCGCGCGGCATCGGCTGGCGGTGGATCTGAAAAGCGATGATGGCAAGGCGCAGGTGCGCGCCGCCGTGGCCCATGCCGATGTGCTGATCGAAGGGTTTCGCCCCGGCGTGATGGAGCGGTTGGGGCTGGGGCCGGAAGAACTGCTCGGCCTCAACCCGCGCCTTGTCTATGCCCGCATGACCGGCTGGGGGCAGGACGGCCCACTCGCCCACGCGGCTGGCCACGATATCAACTACATCGCCATCACCGGCGCGCTGGCGGCGGTGGGCAAGCCGGGCGAAACCGCCACCCCGCCGCAGAACCTGGTCGGCGATTTCGGCGGCGGGTCGATGTATTGCGCCTTCGGGATCATGGCCGCGCTGTATGAACGCGAAAAATCGGGCAAGGGCCAGGTGGTCGATGCCGCGATTGTCGACGGGGTGACCAGCCTGATGAGTTTCTTCTTCGGGGCGCGCGGGGTGCCGCATCTCTCGACCGAGCGGGGCAAGGGGATGCTGGGCGGGGCGGCGCATTTCTACCGCTGCTTCACTTGCAAGGATGGCAAGGAAATCTCGCTCGGTTCCATCGAACCGCAATTCTATGCCGAGATGCTGGCCAAGGCAGGCGCTCCGGCGGAATTGGCGCAAGGCCAGATGAACCCCGCCAACTGGGATGATTACGCCGCCCGGTTGGCCGCGCTGTTCCTCACCCGGACGCAGGCGGAGTGGTGCGATCTGCTCGAAGGCAGCGATGCCTGCTTCGCCCCGGTGCTGACGCTCGACGAGGCACGCAGCCATCCGCACATGAAGGCGCGCGGGGCCTATGTCGAACATGACGGCGCATGGCACACCGCCCCTGCGCCGCGTTTCAGCCGCACGCCGGGCGCCGTTCGATCAAGCGCGGATGACGGCGCGGATGTGGTCGCAAGCTGGGGGAGCCAAGCATAATGGCGGGCAAGTTTTTCGATGAATGGGTGGTGGGGACACGGATCGAACACGAAATCCGCCGCACCGTGACGGAAACCGACAATCTGCTGTTCTCCACCATGACCCATAACCCGCAGCCGCTGCATCTGGATGTCGAGGCGGCCAAGGCAAGCGGTTATGGGCAGATTCTGGTGAACTCCACCTTCACCTTCGCGCTGCTGGTCGGCCTGTCGGTGGGGGACACCACGCTGGGCACGCTGGTCGCCAACCTCGGCTTTGACAAGGTGGTGACGCCCAAGCCGGTGTTCATCGGCGACACGCTGCGCGCCTATTCCGAGGTCAAGGAATTGCGGGACAGCAAATCGCGTCCCGATGCCGGGATCGTCACCTTCATCCACGAAATGTGGAACCAGCGCGACGAGGTGGTGTGCCGCTGCGAACGGTCGGCGTTGCTGAGGCGCTCTGCTTGACGCACGGCCCGCGCGGCACAATAACCGCGCTCGGGCGATTTTGAGGGGAAAAGGCATGAACCGCGCAATCAGGCGGCTGACGCTGGCCAGCGTTCTGGCGATGGCACTGACGGCGTGTGGCGGCGAAGCCGACGTGCCCGAAGAACAGACCGGCACCGGTGAAGGCACGATCACGCTCGCCGAATTTCCCGATCGGCCATATTGGGGCGACACCCACCTTCACACCGACAATTCGATCGACGCATTCGGCTTTGGCGTCAGGCTTGGGCCGGAGGCCGCGCTGCGCTTTGCCTCGGGCGAGGAAGTTGAGGCGACCACCGGGGGTAAGGCCAGACTGGCGCGGCCGCTCGATTTCCTCGTGATTGCCGATCACTCGGACGGGCTGGGCGCGACCCGGCGGCTTTATGACGCCCCACGCTGGTATGTGAAATGGGTGATCGGCGATGATACCATGCTGCGGTGGTATGACATGATGCACGAAAGCCCCGAACAATCGGTTCGCGCCGTTGCCGAACTGGTTACTGCGGCGGCCAATAACGAATTGCCCGCAGCGCTGCGCGATCAGGCCAATCGGGAAGAGAACACGCGCGACATCTGGGCCACTCACCTGAGCATTCTTGACCGTTATAACAAGCCGGGCAAGTTCACCGCGCTGGCCGGGTTTGAATGGACCTTGATGCCTGATGGTAACAATCTGCACCGCGTGGTGATGTTCCGCGATGGCCGCGACCGGACCGAAACCGTGCTGCCGTTTCCGGGATTAAGCACCACTGCCGAACAGCTGTGGGACTACCTTGCGGCCTATGAACAGAGCACCGGCGGCAGGGCGCTGGCGATCCCGCATAATTCGAACGTTTCGAACGGGCTGATGTTCGAAATGACCATGCCCGATGGGTCGCCCATGACTGCCGAATACGCGATGAAGCGCGCGACCTATGAACCGGTGGTTGAGGCAGCCCAGATCAAGGGCGACAGCGAAAGCCATCCGTTCCTTTCGCCCAATGATGAAATGGCCGGATTTGGTGTCAAGGGCTGGGAACTGGGCAACCTGCCGCTGACCGCGCCGATGAAGGATGATATGTTCGGCGGGTCCTATGTGCGCGAGGCGTTGAAGCGGGGCCTGTCGCTGGAACAACAGCTTGGCGTGAACCCCTATGCTTTCGGCATGGTCGGTTCGACGGATAGCCACACCTCGCTCGCCACGTCGGATGAAGACAATTTCTGGGGCAAGCACACCGGCAACGAACCGGCCTATAAAGACCGTGCGGTGGTGTCTCAGAACCTTGGCACGTCACAGGGACGGTTTGGCTGGCATTACCTTGCCGGCGGCTATGCGGCGGCCTGGGCGCGGGGCAATACGCGCGCCGAAATCTTTGATGCCTTCTCCCGGCGCGAGGTTTACGCCACCACCGGCCCGCGCATGAGCGTGCGGGTGTTCGGCGGCTTTGACTTCGATGCGCAGGACTGGGACGGCGACTGGGTGCGCAAGGGCTATGCCAGCGGCGTGCCGATGGGCGGCGAACTGACCGACAAGGGCACCGCGCCGCGCTTTATGATCAGCGCGCTGAAAGACCCGGACGGCGCCAATCTTGACCGCGTTCAGGTGGTCAAGGGCTGGGTGGATTCCAGCGGCCAGACGCAGGAACGCGTCTATGATGCCGTGTGGAGCGACATGGCCACCCGCGTGCGGTCTGGCGGCAAGGTTCCGGCGGTCGGCGATACGGTCAACCGCAAGAACGCGACCTTCACCAACACCATCGGTGCCACCGAACTGCGCACCGTGTGGACCGATCCCGATTACACCCCCGGCCAGCGCGCGTTCTATTACGTGCGCGTGATCGAAATCCCGACACCGCGCTGGACTTTGTTCGATGCGGTGCGGTTCGGGATCACGCTGAGCAAGGAAGCGATGGATGACGCCGTGGCGCAAGAACGCGCCTATACGTCGCCGATCTGGCTGAAGCTGGCAAAACGTCCCGCTGCCCCGGCGGTGATGGAGCGCAAGTGAGGCTTTCCGGCTGGACGCGAGAACCGCTGGTCCACTTTCTTGTCGCAGGCTTCGCGCTGTTTGCGCTGCTTACCTGGAGCAGCTCCGGTGAGGTCGATCCTGCGAGCCGGGTGATTTCGGTCGATCGCGCGCAGCAGGCCGAGCTTGCGCTGCAATTCCAACGCATGATGGGCCGCGCGCCGACCGATGCCGAACTCGCCACCGCGATTGATCGGTTCGTGCGCGATGAGGTGCTGTATCGTGAGGCGCTGCGGTTGGGGCTGGGCCAGGGGGACGCGGTTGTGCGGCGGCGGCTTGTTACCAAGATGGATCTGTCGGCCAGCGCGGCGGCGGAAGCAGCCGATCCGGACGAGGCGGTGCTGCGCGCCTTCTACAAAAAGAATGCAGACCGGTATGACGGCGAGGAAAAGGTCAGCTTCGTCCAAGCGTGGTTCGAGACCGAGGCCGAGGCAAAAGCGGCGCTGGGCGGAAATGTGCGGGGCGGCTCGATCAGCCTCCCGGGCGTGGTCGGCGGCAAGCCGATGCGCGATGTGGAAATCCAGTTTGGGGCGGAATTCGCCCGCGGACTGACCACCCTCAAACCCGGCGAGGATTGGCAGGGGCCTATACGTTCAGGCTTCGGCTGGCACCTTGTCAGGCTGCGCAATCGTTACAGCGATATGGTGGACTTCGAGAGCGTTCGCGCACGCGTTGAAAACGACTGGCGCAGCGCCGAAATCGCCGCGCGCAAGGAACGCGCCTTCACCGTTCTGCGGGAAGCCTATCGGGTCGAGATCGCGCAATGATCCGCCGCGTGGTGGCGATGCTGGCCGCGCTGTGGGCCGCCTGCGCCGCTGCGCCACTCACCGCCGATGAATTGCGCCCTGCGGTGATCGAATTGACCGAACGCGCTTCGGGTGAATGGACGATCGAATGGCAGATTCCCATCGCCGCAACCCGCAGCGGGGAAATCGCCGCGCTGCCCGGCCCGGTGATCCCGGAAACCTGCACCATGCAGGGCGCGTTGGTGCAGCGCGCCGCGCCCACGGCATTGCTCGGCAGCGCGCGGCTGATGTGCGCGGGCACGCTGGCCGGTCAGGCTTTCGGCTTTTCCGAACTGATCGGCAGCGCCGATGCCATCGCCCGCATGATCCCGCGCGAAGGCGCGGCGCAGACATTCCGCCTGACCGCCGCTGCACCCACCGCCACCATCGCCGCCGCGCCCGATCGCTGGCAGGTGGCGCGCGATTATTTCATCATCGGCGCGCAGCACATCCTGTGGGGCTGGGATCATTTGCTGTTCGTGATTGCGCTGGTGTTGCTGGTGCGGACGCCATGGCCGGTGATAAAGGCGGCGACGGCCTTCACCATCGCCCATTCGATCACGCTGGTGGCAACCGCGCTGGGCTATGCCGGCTTGCCGAGCCGCCCGGTCGAGGCGTTGATCGCGCTTTCGATCGTGTTCCTTGCGGTGGAGGTTGCGCTGGTGCTGCGTGATCCGCAGCGGCGAACATGGGCCCGGCGCGTGCCGTGGCTGGTCGCGTTCGGCTTTGGCCTGTTTCACGGCTTCGGCTTTGCCGGGGCGCTGGCCGAAATCGGTCTGCCGCAGGGGGAAATCGCGGCCGCGCTGCTGGCGTTCAACATCGGGGTCGAAGCGGGACAATTGCTGGTGATCGCGGGGGTTCTGGCGCTGCTAGCCGCGATAAGCCGTGCGCTGCCGCGGCTTGAACTACCAGCATTGCGGGTCGCCGCCTATGGCATCGGCATAACTGGCAGCTTCTGGTTGTTCGAGCGGGTCATTCTCTAGGGCTCTGAGCCTAGGTGTTTGGTCCCAGCATGTGATGGTGTAAGATTATTATCATCACAGCGGAGGGATCTATGGGACAGATTCTACGCGGCAGCGCCAAGACCACGCACGCCATTCGAGGCGAGCTACAGCGATCATAAGCTTCGGTCGCGAGCCTTGCGAAGCGGTTCAGCATCAACGAGAAGACAGTCCTAAAGTGGCGCAAGCGGCAGTCAGTGGAGGACATGCCAATGGGTCCGAAGGAGCGCCGCAGCACCGTGCTCTCACCGATGGAAGAAACTGCCATCGTGGCGCTGCGGGTGCAGGCGCGGCTGCCCCTGGATGACGTCTACATCGCGCTGAAGGATGTTATTCCCCAACTGACGCGCTCGTCGCTGCACCGTTGCCTGCAACGCCACGGCATCAGTCGCCTGCCCAAAGCCGACCGCGAGAAGCCGAAGAAGTTCAAGAACTACGAGATCGGCTACTTCCACATCGATATTGCCGAACTGCGCTACGAGGGCGGGAAAGGCTTCCTGTTCGTCGCTGTCGACCGCACCTCAAAGCTGGTCTTCGCCCGCACCTGCCAAGGCAACGGCATCGAGCATCGCCTCACCAAACCCACCCATCACATGCTGGGACCAAACACCTAGGGCGCAAGGCACCCTTACCTGGTGAAGCGGTGATTCGTTGCTTGCGGTGCTGCGTGCTGTCCTGAGGGGTTGCAAATGCCATCAAGCGGGGTAGGACTACGTCCATCACAAACTCCGCAGCCGGGGAACGGGTCATTGCCGCTATGCGCATGACTGTTACGTTGGTGTCCGTCTGGGACAGCCCCATGCCTTTTCACGAAAGCGGACAGAGCTTTGGCATTTATGCCGGCAGCGTAATTCCGCGTCGCCTTTTGCCACGGTTCCGTTCGGGATAGGAACGCGATGAGCAGCAGGGCCAGCGAGACACCCTCACAGGCAGATCAGCACATGGGCGAGCCAGCCGACTGGCCGATTGATCCGCCGCTGGTCGAACTTGAAATCGAAACCCACGACCGCGGCTTCTATGACGGGTTCAGCCGGGCAGTGACAATCCCGGCCAAGGTGATTGTATCGCTGCTGATCATGTGGGCGATCTTTTTTCCGGTGAATGCCAGCAAGACGCTGAGCGCAGCCAATTCAACCATCATCTCGACCTTCGGCGGCTGGTATGTCTATCTCGTCACGGCCCTGATCATCGCCTGCCTTGGGCTGGCGCTGGTGCCGGGGACCGGATCGCTCAGGATCGGCCCACCCGGAGAAAAGCCCGAGTTCAGCCGTTTCTCGTGGTTTTCGATGCTGTTCGGGGCCGGGATCGGCATCGGCATGCTGACCTATTCGACCGGTGAGCCGCTCGCCCATTTTGCCAATAACCCCGATATCATCCGTGGAACCATCGCAGCGCAAAGCGCAGCGGCGGTGCGCCCGGCTTACATGTATACCTTCCTCCACTGGGGGCTCGGAGCGTGGTGCACCTATGCGCTCGTCGGCCTCGCGATCGGCTATGTCGCGCACCGGCGCGATCTGCCGCTGACGATCCGCTCCGCGCTCGCTCCGCTGTTCGGGCGAGTTATGGAAGGGCCAGCCGGCCACGTGGTCGACATCGTCGCCGTGGTGGCAACGATCCTCGGCGTGGCAGTGACGATGGGGTTAGGGGTCGAACAGTTCGTCGCCGGTCTTGCGCGGTTGGGAATAGGCGACTGGCTCTTGGCCGAGAACGGCTCGGCCTCGGCGCTTGCCATCGTGGTTTCTCTGGTCACGCTAGTTGGAGCCGCGACGCTGAGCGCATTGTCGGGTGTGGGACGTGGGATCAAGTGGCTGTCAAACCTCAACATGGGGTTATCCCTGAGCCTGCTCGCGCTGTTCGCGACGTTCGGAGCGGGACTCTATGGGCTCGAACGGCTCGGCGTGGGGCTATGGGACTATCTCCGCTTGCTTCCGCAACAATCGCTCAGCCTGTTAAGCGCCGATGGTACTGCGATGGGCGCAGCGCTGCACCAATGGCAGCTCGACTGGACAGTGTTCTACTGGGCGTGGTGGATTGCCTTCGCGCCATTCGTCGGCATGTTCATCGCGCGCATCTCACGCGGGCGGACGATCCGCGAATACATATTCGGGGTCACGATCGTGCCCTCGCTTATGTGTTTTGTATGGATGGCGCTGGTTGGCGGGACTGCGATCGAGCTCGAATTATCGGGGGTTGCCGGAGGCCGGATTCTCGGTGCGCCGATGTCGGACCAACTGTTTGCGACCCTCGCCGTGCTGCTTGAGCCGGGATTGGCGCTGGTGGTGGCCGGATTGGTGGTGGTGCTGTTGATGACCTATCTGGTCACATCCGCCGACAGCGCGATCCTGATCGTCAACACCATCAACGGCGCGGGCGATGATGAGGGCAGCCGACGCTACCACATCTTGTTCTGGGGTGCGGCGATCGCTTTCGTTGTCGGCTCGATGCTGATCCTCGGCGGGATCGAGGCGATCCGCATCACCATGATTATCGGCGCGCTGCCGTTCTCCTTTGTCGTCGCGCTGATGGGCATCGCGATCATCAAAGCGGTGGTGTTTGATCTCATCCGCAAAAAGCATGGCGTGCCGACCACGGCGCAGGGCTGCGAGGAATGGGCCGGGAAAGTATCGGCTGCGGAGTGATTTGAGTGCAACTTCACAATGCTATAAATAAAAATTGACTACTGTGCGATAATATCAATAAAAATAAATAATAAATATCGCAGACCATAACATATAAAAAATCCCGAAGAAAAATTTTCTTGATATTATTTCATGTATTGCAAATACGACTTGAATATTTAGTGGTGTTGTGATTCTGCAACAGCCACAAAAAGCTTTTGCATGATTTTGACGAGTCTGGTGGAAATCACAGATTTCCCTTGTTAGCGCCCCTTTCATCACCACGATGCCTACCGTGCTCGTGCCATTTCTTGGGTCATGTCGGTGCACTCCTTGCATCGCGACCTGTTCCTAAGCCTAAGGGGGGCTTACATGTTAAAGATACTCGGCGGTGCGTCGATCGGCGCACTTGCGATCGCGATTGCGTCTCCTGTTGCCGCGCAGGACGCAGGTTCCAACTCCACCTCCAGCCAGCGTCCACGAGATCAGGGCGGGGTCAAGACGATCATCGTAACCGCACAGAAGCGTTCTGAAGACCTTCAGGATGTGCCGATCTCGGTGACCGCGCTGGGCGAGAAAGAGCTTTCCCAGCTCAATATCGATACCTTCGAAGACTATCTCGACCAGTTGCCCAATGTCACTGCAGGCGGCGGCGGGCCTGGGCAGAACACGATCTATATCCGCGGCCTGGCATCGACCACGCCCAACCTCACCGTCGCGGGTGTCGCGGGCCTCGCGCCCAATGTCGCCTTCTATCTCGATGAACAGCCGCTTGCCCAGCCGGGCCGAAACCTCGATGTCTATGCCGCCGATATGCAGCGGATCGAGGTGCTGTCAGGGCCGCAGGGCACGTTGTTCGGGGCCAGTTCGCAGGCGGGCGTGGTTCGGTTGATCACCAACAAGCCCGATTTGTCCGGCTTTGACGCAAGCTTTGATTCAAGCGTGTCTTTCACCAAAAGCGGGGAGGAAAGCTATTCGGTCAAGGCCATGCTGAACGTCCCTGTGACCGACACCTTCGCCCTACGCGGCGTGGTGTTTCTTGATGACCAGGGCGGTTATATCGATAATGTGGCGGGCAGGCGCGATCTGTCTGAAAGTGCGCGCTTCCGGCCCCAAGGCACGGTGCGCGCCAATGGTGTGCCGGTGAACGCCAACCGCTCCGGGTTCCAGTCGACCGCAGACCTTTCGGGCGTAACTTTCCTTGAAGCCGACAATGCCGGCCTCGTGCGCAAGGATTTCAACGACACCCAGTATTCGGGCTTTCGCGCCACCGCGCTGTGGGAAATCACGCCTGACTGGACGGTGACTGTCGCCCATACCCGTCAGAGCCTTGAGACCGATGGTGTTTTCTTCGCCGATCCTGAACTGGGCGGGCTCGATGATCTGGAAATCCAGCGCTTCGAGGATGACCGGCTGGAGGATGATTTCTCCAACACCAGTTGGACGGTCGAAGGGCGCATCGCGATGCTCGATGTGGTTTATACCGGCGCTTATACTGATCGCGACACCGATCAGCGGATCGACTACACCGATTACCTGTTCGTGGGCCAGTATCTGCCCTATTACATCTGCGACGGGTCGGTGACCTATCCAGGCGCGGCCGCACCCAGCGGCACCTGCCAGGAACCCAATCTGTTCGTTACCTCGGACAGCCAGACGCAGGTCTTCACGCAGGAATTGCGTTTTTCGACCCCGGATACCTGGCCGGTGCGCGCGACCGTGGGCGGATTCTATTCCGATCTTGAGCTGAAGGAGCGCAACGACTTCAACTACCCCGGCAATATCGATGCCGCGCCGTTTGGCGGTTTTGCGCCCAATTTCCCCTTTCAGGATGCGTTCAACACCGATGCCGGGCCGTTCCCGCGTAGTGTGATCTTCCGCAATGATGTCCGCCGCACCGATGAACAGTTCGGTCTGTTCGGCGAGGCCGCGTTTGACATTGTACCTGATCTGCTGACCCTGACATTGGGCGCAAGATATTATGATGTCGAGGTCGACCTTGAAGGCGGCGCCAATGGCAGCTTCTGCAACACCAGCGGGACTGACGAAAACGCCTTCGGCACCAATATCTCCGACCTTTTCGACGGGGACGGCAATTTCTTCTTCAACCTGTCATGTTCGGAAAGCCTGCGGCAGAACTTCACGTTGAACGACAGTCTTGCTGATATCGAGGCAGCAGGGCTTTCCCCGGCGCAGGCGCAGCGTGTGTTCAATTCGGTGCGTGCGCCCGATGTAGCGTCGACCGACGGCACCATCCTCAAAGGCACGGTAACGTTGACACCAACACCCGACACCCTGTTCTACGCGACCTATTCGGAAGGCTTCCGTCCGGGCCTGCTCAACCGTCCGGGCGGCGCACCGGGGCCGAACAACTTTACCGTGCCGTTCGATCTGCAGACCGACGAGGTGGAGAACTATGAGTTCGGCTGGAAGCTCGATCTGATCGACGGGCAGCTGCGTTTCAATGGCAGCGCGTTCTATGTCGATATCTCGAATCTGCAAACGACGATCTTCGACCCCTCGATCACCAACCTGTTTTTCTCGGCCAATGCCGCCGACGCGGAAATTTATGGGTTGGAAGCGGACTTCACCTTCGCACCCTATGCTGTGCCGGGCCTGACAGTGGCGGGGGCGCTATCGATCCTTGACACCGAGGTAACCGAGGTTTTGATCCCCACCGATGACGTGGTCGAAGGTTCGGATCTGGCCTTTGCGCCATCGTTCCAAGGCAATTTCCGGGTGCGCTACGAATTCGATCTGAACGCGACGCTGGGCGCCTATGTCATGCCGCAGGTCACGCACTCGGCCAGCAAGTTTACCGACATTATCGAGATCAACCGGCTGCGGCTCGACAGCTATACCGTGGTCGATTTGGCTGCCGGGATCGAGAAGGACCAGTGGAGCTTTGAGATCTTCGGAGAAAACCTGTTTGATGAACGCGCCCAGATTTCAGGCAATTTCGTCAACGACCGCGCGCGGATCGTCACCAACCGCCCGCTCACGGTCGGGTTCAGAGTGGGCTACGACTACTGATCACGCACAGGGCGCGCGCAGGCGGCGGGGGTGAACAGGGGTTCATCCCCGCCGTCTTGCGTGTAGACCGGCCAGCATGAGCAATCGCGAGACACAGCTCAAATCCGCGCAGGATGCGATCCGGGCGAGCCGTTTTGCCGAGGGGCTGACGTTGGCGCGCTCGCTGCTGGATGATGCGCCAGACGAAGGCGACGCGCTCTATCTTGCAGCAGTCGCTGCGCGATACCTCGGGGATTTCCCGGCCGCCGGGGATTATCTCGCCCGGCTCCATACTGCCATGCCCGAATATGGCCGCGCGTGGCAAGAGGCTGGGCATCTGGCCTTGGCACAAGGCCGCCGGGATGCCGCACTGGCAGCGTTCCAGCGGGCCACACGTTTCAACCCTGCGCTGGAAGCGAGTTGGCGCGAACAGGCGCGGCTGCTGGCCAAGTCCGGGCGCAAGGCCGATGCCAATGCCGCGACGTTCCAGCAACAGCGCCTAGCCCGGCTTCCGCATGAACTGGTGGCGGTCACAAACCATCTTGCCGAGGGCCGGTTGCTGCGCGCCGAGGAAATTTGCCGCCATTATCTGCGCACGCACCCGGTGCGCGATGCCGACCATATCGAGGGGATGCGGCTGCTGGCGCGGATCGGGATCGAATTTGGTGTGCTGGAGGAAGCCGAATTTCTGCTTGAAAGCGCACTCGCTTTCCGGCCCGATGATGTGCAACTGCGGCTGGATTACATCGATGTGTTGCGGCGGCGGCAGGACTTCGCCAAAGCGCGGGCCGAGGCCGAAGCGCTTTACCAACGTGATCCGGACAACCCTCTGTTTCAGTCACGTTTGGCGATCGAGAGCATGCAGAGCGGCGATTATGCGCGCGGACTGTCCTTGTTCGACAAGGTGCTCGAAAAGCTGCCGGACGATCCTGCCAACCTCACCAGCAAGGGGCATGCGCTCAAGACCACCGGTGCAACCGAAGAGGCGATTGCAAGTTATCGTGCGGCGATCGCGGCGAAACCCGATCACGGCGATGCATGGTACGCGCTGGCCAATCTCAAGACCTATCGCTTTGCCGATGACGAGATCGAGCGGATGATAGGACAGGCAGCACGCGGCGATCTGGCCTTCATGGACCGCGTCCATATCGCCTTTGCGCTGGGCAAGGCGCACGAGGATCACGGCGACTATGCAGCCAGCTTTGCCGCCTACGAGGAAGGCAACCGGCTGAAACGCGCCCAGACCCGCTACAGCGCCGACGCGATGAGCGCCGAACTTGCCCGCCAAAAGGAAGCATGCACCGCTGAATTGTTCGAGAAGCAAGAGGGCGTCGGCCATGATGCGCCCGACCCGATCTTCATCCTCGGCCTGCCGCGCGCGGGCTCAACCTTGCTTGAACAGATTCTCGCCAGCCATTCGCAGATCGACGGAACGCTCGAACTGCCCAATATCCTCGCGCTCGCCCACCGCCTGCGTGGGCGGCGGGTCGGCGAAGACCGTTATCCGCAGGTGCTGCATGATCTGACCGGCGAGCAGTTGGCCGGGTTTGGGCGCGATTTTCTCGCCAACACCCGCATCCATCGCGCGGGCGCGCCGTTCTTCATCGACAAGATGCCCAACAATTTCCGCCATATCGGGCTGATCCACCTGATATTGCCCAAAGCGAAGATCATCGATGCCCGCCGCGCGCCGATGGATTGCTGCTTTTCCGGCTTCAAGCAGCTTTTCGCAGAAGGGCAGGAATTTACCTACGGCCTCACCGAAGTCGGACGATATTATACTGATTACGTCGATCTGATGGCACATTGGGATGCGGTGCTGCCGGGCAAGGTGCTTAGGGTGCAGCATGAGAACGTGCTCGACGATCTCGAAGGCCAGACCCGGCGGATGCTCGATTTTCTGGAACTGCCGTTCGAGGCGGCCTGCCTCGATTTTTACAAGACGGCCCGCGCCGTGCGCACCGCATCTAGCGAGCAGGTACGCCAGCCGCTCAACCGGCAGGGGCAAGGCGCGTGGGAACCGTTCGAACGGTGGCTGGGCGAGCTTAAAACAGCACTCGGTGACCTCGCACTTTGAGCGATTTCGGGCCACATCGTTAAATCCTCGGTGGTTTCTGGCGAAACTCCGGAATCAGCGATATATCAGCGCGCCAAGCGCAACCGACTGATATCTCCAAGCTACTTTTGAGGACAGGATCTCAAAGTTTTAAATGTCTTCGTGGAGGAAATCGTGCTATATTCCAAACAGTTGAATGCTCCAATACCCAAGCCAAGGCGAACGATCGAGATCAAGACTCTCGGAACAACCCGCGACGATTTTCTTGGGCAAAGCTATGAGATTCCGATGTATGAAGTGTCGAAGAAGAGAAAGAGAGCCAAGGCCTGAACACGGCATTTGGCAGCTTGGACATTTATCTGCAATCGGATGCTGGTAGGTCAACTGTATAGCGGATCATCACCACGATTTGATCAGGGCGGACTTGTAACGGTTTTGCGCCGGTCACCTGAGCGTTTAGAGCTCGCAACAGGAGACCGGCGCAAAACCGTTACAAGTCCATATCGCCGGTTCCTGCCGCTTGATCCATTCCTCTGCTGCCAGCGGGCGGCCCGTTCGCAGGCGCGCCTGGAACAAATGGCCACGCCAGCCATCGCGGAAATTGATCATCCGGGTGTAGCGCCGATACGCCACGACCAGCGCGGCGCGCAGGCTGCCTTCGCGCGCGGGCACCAGGATCAGATGGACATGATTGTCCATCATTTCTTGCTGCTATCCGCCGCCTACGGTGTGTCTTGGTCCCGAGCTTCCTCGCCTTGCACCAGTATGCGCCCCTGAAACTGACTTCGCCTTTTGAGCGATACGAGCCAACTGCGTTCAATAGAAGCGCGTTAGCTATCGAGGAGCGATTATGGGAACAGTGGTCCCTTGAGAGGAAAAATCCAATATTCTCATAGGCCGGTGGCGGGCAAGCTGGGAGATTGTTCGAACTATTTCCTTGAGCAAATGGAGGAATGGGGCAAGCTCTTGCGACATTCCAGCCTTGCGCAGATGCAACCTGAAAACCTCAATGAAGGGAAGGACGAGCACGCCCCGTGCGACCGTCCTGCGGTTGCGCGGAGGCGTCGTCGGCGAGCGTAATCGGAGGGCGGGATGGCACGAAAGCCATACGATCCTCCTTTCTCGCTCCGCCTCTCGTTCGAGGAACGGGCACGGCTGACCGAGCAGGCCGAAGGTCAGCCGCTCGGGGCCTATATCCGTTCCCGCCTTCTCGACGAGCCGCCGCGCAGGAAGCGGTTGAGCGAAATCGACCGCGATTCCCTGCTCCGTGTTCTGGGGCAACTGGGGCAGTCGCGGATCGCGAATAATCTCAACCAGCTCGCACGGGCAGCCAATCTTGGCACTTTGCCTGCCACCCCCGAAACCGAAGACGCGCTCACAGAAGCGTCACGGGACATTGCCGAGATTCGCGCCCTGCTGATTAAGGCTCTCGGCATGGAGGCAACTCCATGATCCTGAAAGCGTCCCAGCGCAGCGGCGCTGCCCAGCTCGGTCAGCACCTCCTAAAAACAGAAGAGAACGAGCATGTCGAGGTGCATGAAGTTCGCGGCTTCATGTCGGAATCCGTCATGGGCGCGATGAAGGAGGCGCAAGCGATGGCGAAGGGAACGCGCTGTAAGCAATATCTTTTCTCTGTCTCCCTCAACCCTCCCGAAACCGAAAACGTCCCCGTTGAAGTCTTCGAGGGCGCATTGTCCGCGATAGAGAAAAAACTTGGGCTTGAGGGTCAGCCCCGCATGGTGGTCTTCCATGAAAAGGAAGGTCGCCGTCATGCCCATGCGGTGTGGTCGCGCATTGATGCCGAGACCATGACCGCAAAACAGCTTTCCTTCTTCAAGTCCAAACTTCGTGACGTGTCGAAACAGCTATATCTCGAAAACGGCTGGAAGATGCCGACGGGCCTGATGGATTCCAAGGCCCGCGATCCGCGCAGTTTCACACTTGCCGAGTGGCAGCAGGCAAAGCGCGCAGAACTTGATGCGAAAGCCGTCAAGGGCATCGCGCAGGAATGTTGGGCGGTGTCCGATAATGCGCAAACCTTCGCCCACGCGCTCGAAGAGCGCGGCCTTTATCTGGCGAAGGGTGATCGCCGCTCCCATGTCGCCGTTACCTATGAAGGAGAGGTGTTCGCGCTTTCGCGCCTGATCGGCGTGAAAGCCAAGGATGTCACGGCTAAGATTGGCAAGGCCGATAATCTTCGCTCCGTCGCGGAAACGAAGGCCCATATCGCGGAAGCCATCGCCCCGCGTCTCGACGCCTATCTCAAACAGGCAAAGACTCAGGCGAAAGACGCCATGAAGCAGTTGCATGAAAAGAGGCTGGCGATGCGGGACGCCCATCAGGCGGAGCGTCGTCGGATGGAGCAAGGCCAGCGGCAGCGCTGGCAACGCGAAACACAGGAACGCGCTGCACGACTTCGCACGGGTGTCAGGGGCATGTGGGATCGCCTGACGGGCGACCGCGCCAAGATCGTGAAGCAGAACGAGGTCGAAGCCTATTGGGGATTGCGCCGCGACCGCGACCAGCGCCAGTCCATGCTTGATGCGCAGCATAAAGAGCGGCGGGAATTACAGGCCCGTATCAGGGAGACGCGGGAACGCCATGCCCGCCAGATTCTGGAATTGCACAAACAGGCCGCGAATTATCGCCTCATGCGGGATGGCAACGCACACCGCTCGATCCGCAGCGAGTTCTCGCGGAAAGCGGGCGAAGCCCGCGAGCCACGCGGGCGCGACAATCCATCACGCGGGTTGGAATTGGGTCGGTAGACTTACGATCTGGTGAAGTCAGCTCTTGCGAACTGCCGTCTTGAGCCTTTTCTTGTTTAGGAGATCGAGCATCGAGGCACGTAGAGCGTCGTAGAGACCCTTCGGAATCTTTCCGTAGGCCCATTGTTTGCCCGCAATGACAGGCACAATGCCGGGGTCATTCCATGCGACGCTGTTGGACTCGTTCGCGATGATATAGCTGCGTTCATCGTCGAGGCCGAGATGCTTGCCGACCTTGGTCGGGATTTTGAGGGCGACGATGCCTTCCTGCGGCTCGGAATGTGTGATGGGCGCGACGAGGATTTCGGTCTCGCCGGTATCCTTGCGGACGACGGCGGTAACGATCACACAGGGGCGTTCCTTTGCACCTTCTTCGAAGCCCTTTTCACGCTCATGCGACCACAGGAAATCATATCGGATAACAAGGCCGATTTCCGGCTCCGGTTTCTGCACGAGCGGCCTACTTCATCAGTTTTTCTAGTTCGGGGTCGGCGTCACCATAGGCGGCGGCTTCGAGTGCGGTGGCCCACTCTTCGGGCAGTTCCTCCGTGGCGAAGGCGCGACGGGTATCGCGAGATTTGAGTCGCTCATATTCGTCGATGTCGATTAGCACGCGGGCGGGCCGCTTGTGCTTCGTGATGAAGACGGGTGCCTTTCCAGACTGCTCGATGTAGAGTCCAGCCCGAGTCTGGAACTCGGTGGCACTCACTGAAATGTCGCTCATCGGCTTCCTCCTTAGGAAGTGGTTATATTCTCTATATTAGCTATTTTCGCGAGAAACTGCAAGGAATTCCTCGGGGTCGTGGGAGGCCGCCTCAAGCGGCGGCCTCGGTTTCCTTGTCCGCCGTCTCGCGCATGACGATGCGACCATTGAGCGGCAGGGCGTTGAGGGTGAGCGTAAAGGCCTTTCCGTCGCGGGTTGACCAGGCCACGCCGATATCGGTCCAGCGGGCGGATTTGCCTTCGCCAGTCACGGAATAGAGACGGAAGGCAGGACGGTTTTTGGTGGTGTCAGACATATGATTGCTCCTTTGTGATTTGCCGTACGGATGATCCCGTCGGCTTCATGGGAGCGAAGAAAGACACGGGGGCTTGAGGCGCGGGGTCAAATGCCGGAACGCCCGTATGACGGGGGCGGAGCTGCACGGAATGAATGGAATGACTGCAGGAAGCGAGCCGCATTGATCCCGTGCTGCACGGGTCTTCAAAATCCCATGAAGAAAGCCGATGGGTTCATCCAGCTATCCGCGCAAATGACCTGACAAGAGCAAATCCGCTCGACCACCGCCAAAACCGTCAGAACGGAATATCGTCATCTCCCGACGGGTCGCACAATTCGCCTTGGGGCGCATCAAGGGCGAGGGAATCCTGCAATTCACGGAAATATGCTGCGTTCACGCGGTCCTGTAGCCGCAGCATAATGATCGCAAGGCGTGGTATCGAGGAGATAGGTAGACACGGCTCGCCGCTTCGCATCGCGGCAATCTCCCGTGCGCTCGCCATCCCGATGTTCGCCGCGAAATCGGCAAGATCGAGTTGCAACGTCCCCGCCAGCCCTGCGCAAAGGTCGTAGAGATCGACCCTGCATTCATTGAGCATTTGCGCAGATATGCGTGCCATATCGGTCGTCCTTTCCCTGATGATGAAACAGGGAAAGGGGCTATGCTGGCGGTGCATGGGCCTTGGGGGAAAGCTTGCGTCAAAGTCGCGGGCATGGTGAAATTATGATCGGGGGCGATGGAATGGCATCAAGCACAGATATCAGGACAATAACGGCATCACCGTCGGAGATGTCCAATGAAGCCAAGGACGCATTCAAGGCGTTCGTGATCGCCGCTCGCGAGGTCAATGCGCAGACATTGTCCGCTTTGGTCGAAGCGGCGGTTGCCCTCGTCATGCTCTATGACGGGGACAGACTGATCGGCACAGCGGCGGTCAAACGCCCGCATGACAGCCATCGGCGCGGTGATTTTCGCAAGGCGAAGGTCGGCGTGTCCGCCGATTCCTACCCTCTCGAATTGGGCTGGATTGTCGTTCACTCAGAATATCGCGGTCGGGGTCATGCTCGGACGCTGATCGGCGCAGCCCTTGGGGCTACGGGGTGTTCCGAAGGCATTTATGCCACCACGAAGACCGCGAGGATGAGGGCATTGCTCCCTGAATTCGGGTTCGAGGTTCAGGGCGAGACTTATCCCTCAACCCTCGACAACACTGTCGATCTGACCTTGTTCGCAAGGCCGCTTCCATGAAACATCCGCGCCCATGCCGATCAAGGGCATGGGCGCGCCGATTTTGGCGCACTCAAAATAAGTTCATCTGTTCGTCGGACAGGTCGGGAATCCCGTAAACCTCCCGTGCGAACGCTACCGTCCGTGCGCCCTCAAGGACTGGCGGGGCCAGCGAACATACATCCCATGCGGCCCAGATTTTCAGGCCCGCGCCTTGGTAGGCAACGCACAGAACGCCGCGTCCACCCGTTCCGCCCGCAATTCCGAGTTCATAGCGAAGGGCTTGCGCCAGTTCCTCATCTGTAAGGCCTGATTTTACGCAGGCCGCCCATCGTTCCGCCGCTCCCATGAAACTATTGGTAGCGCGGCGGAACGCCTCTTCCACATCTTCGCGTGTCAGTGTTTCGGTCGCGGTCATAGCCGCCCCCCGAACAGGTCAAGCTGGCGCGATAGCAATTCATCCAGCACGTGCAGATGCGCAAAGTCATTGGCAAGATGGCTGTGTTTCAGGCTCATCGCGACGTGAACGCCGTCCGCCACCGTGAAGGGCGGCGCGTCCGCGCCCGATGCCCTGCGCAATGCGAGATTCCGCGCTGCCGCTCGATAACCTGCAACATCCTTCGCCAGCCGTGCGACGACCTGCCCGCGCAGTTCGCGCAACCGCGCTGTCCGTGTCGGTTCGCTCATGCGGTCGATCCTGTCCAGCTCAGCCGCCAGATAGCCGCGACAGCCGCAATCCTCCGCATCTTCCCTGATTTCCTTAAGGGTCGGCCGCCGGCCTCCAAGGAGGTAATACCAGCAATGTCCGGGCCTGTAGTCTTGATGTGATTTTTCCATGCTCAGCACCCCGCGAACACATGGACGGAATCCCATGCCGTTTGCACGGTGAACACGTCGCCGCTCAATTCAGAGTCCCGCGCCATTGCTTCGTAGTCGATGTAGTAGGCCAGACTTTGGGGAATGGTGTTCGTGTCCTCCGTCACCTCCTGCGCATAGTCGGCAAGGCTGGCATATGAACCAAGGTAGCGGTCGGATAATGTCTCGTTCGCTTCCTCAAGGTCGCCGTTGTGGTAGTCCAGCACCGCCAAGCCCAGTTCGCCATGCTCGGCGATAAAGGCGGCAAGGCCGCTCACATAGGCAAATCCCGCATATTCCGAGATACGGACATTGCCGAACCCTTCGTAATCGTGGATGGCCCATTCCTCGGCCTCTTCGATGGGTGAAGTCGCCAGCATGGCTTTCACTTCATCATAAATAGCCCATGCGTCTTGCGCTGCGTCAATCCAGCTCCCATGCAGATAACCGCAATTATAGGCGGCAAGGCACGCGACATAGATGCGGGGGGGTTCGTTTGTTGTGATCGCTTTGACTTCTCCCATTTTATCCTCCGTTTGGTTTGGGTTTCAGGTGCGTTCTGAAACCCTGCCCATGCGGCGAGCATCGGGGGGCAAGCGGAGTGGGCACGTTCGCGGGGAACCTGCTGCACGAAACGTCAGTGAAGGAAGCTGGGCGGAACGTGATCCGAAGCGCGCTGGGGGCAGTGCCCCAGCCTTTATCCGTTAGTGATCGTCACCGAACGGCGGAGACTACAGGCTCCGTGAGCCCCAGCGAATAGAGCGCGGGCCGTAAGGCAACGGCAAACCCCAAGGGCAAACATTTATCCTCGTGAGAGGCGATTTTCTTTGAAGATGTCCGGCGGGGACAGCTTCGATTATCTCCCCTCCATATTTCCGAAGCGCCCGTCAGGGCGCGCCGTTCTCCATCAACCTACCGGATGTGCCAGACGGACATGATGCAAGGCCTAAAGCCTGCATACGGATTCCCTTTGCTTCCCCCACGACGCGGCGGAATGCATCACCTCTGACACTACGGATTCGGCTTCTCGTGACACGCGGCCCATGCCGGGGCGCGAAAAAAGGAGGAGACGATGTTCAAACCGACCCGTGAAAACCTGACCAAGAAAACCGACGTCCAACTCCGCGACCTGTTCGCCCGAGCGTTGCGTCACCAAGCCACAGCACCCTGTCGCAAGGCGTTCAACGATGCCTCATACGCCATCCGCATGATCGGTAACGAGTTGGCACGGCGCAAAATCGCGCCGCGCTGACCGACATGGGGCGATCAGACGTTCCTCCGCTTGCTGCCGGTGAGGCTGGCGACGACATTCTACGCTTCGATCTCCTTCGAGAAGGCGGCGAGCGAGAAGATGACGGCGTATGAGGCGATGAGCAACATCCGAGCCTGCAAACCGGGGCTTTGTACCTCCTTCTCAATCATACGGTTTCCGGCTTCGACATAGGCGCTTTCGGCGCCACCACTTATACTCTGAGCCAGCGCGAGAAATGCCACCAACAGAATTGGGAGCCACGGAAGGTTCGAATTGAGGCCTACCGTTTTGAAACGCTGCGAACTTGCCCAGCAGAAGGATATATACCCCGAAGCGGAACTGATAAGCCAAATCCACCATGATTGACGCACTGCGAACCGCCACAATGCGATGAACAATCCCGTTGGCTCGACGATTTCCCCTCCTGCCGAGGCAGGGGCCGGAAAGTGTTGGAGACGGAGCGCGTCGAAGAAGAATGGAATTGCGATCAGAGCCAGCGCCACGAAAACGCTTTTCACATATTCGGATCGATTCACGTCTCTTCCCCCCTCGGCGTAAAATGCGCGGCCCTTACAGATTTGCGGCACTTTCCCTGAAATGCTGCGCCGCTGGCGATGCGCTGCGCGCCGTTCCCATTGCGCGATACATGGTGCGCTCCGACACCCCCGAACGGGCTGCGATCTGCGCCATTGTCTCGCCCCGAGAGTGGCGCTGCCGTGCATCCGCAATCTGGCGACGGCTCAGTGCGCGAGGACGCCCCAGCCGTGTCCCGCGCCGCCGTGCTTCCTGCAAGCCCGCCTTGGTGCGCTCGGAGATGAGATTGCGTTCCAGTTCGGCAAAAGCATTCCTGATCTGGTAAAAACATTTCCCCATCGGGGTTGTCGTGTCGATGCCTTCGGTCAGGACATGGAATTCGATGCCCTCGGCCTCGAAGTGATCGAACACTTCGAGCGCATGGCGTAATGATCGAAACGCCCTGTCCATTTTCCAGATGACGAAGGTATCGCCGGACCGGAGCGTCTTTAGCGCCTGATCGAAACCCCGCCGCCGCTTTGCCAAGGCGGAGACACCGTGATCGGAGAAAACGCGGTCGCATCCCGCATTTGTCAGCGCGAATAATTGCAAATCGAGATTCTGTTCTTCCGTGCTGACACGGGCATAGCCGATACGCGCCATGAAAAGCGGTGTTCTTTCAAAGGGTAAATTCAGGCCTTCGACTGCCAAAAACGTCCGTTTTTGTTTCGGTCAATCGCGGCGCGGTCAGGTTACAATATGTGGCGCATTTCAAGCGCCTCAACCGACAAACAACTTATTCTTTTTTCTGGATAATTTCAACAAAAACCGAATCTCTCGAAGATCACCTCCATCCTGCCTTCCGCCATGCTTGACAGAATCGGACCTTATTGTCGGCGCAGATTGACAGCAAAGGAGGGCGTGGAGGACATGTCCGCACTGACAAAAGGAATTTTCGGCAAATATGCGGCCCCGATTGCGCTCGGCATCGGCGCGGCGGCAACCGCCTTTATACCAGCCTCTGGCATCGCCCAGACCATGCAGGCCCAGCCTGCGGCAGCCAACGCCAATATTCAGGCAACGCCTGTCACATGGCAAACCTTTGATGATCGCGGCAGAGAAGCGCGGTTTGTCCAATCCAGAGCTGCCATTGCATCAAGTGACAAGATCGCGGTGGTCGTATGGGGCGGAAATGTTGAGCTTCAGCGTCAGGCGTATGCAGCGGCGCAAGATTTGCGCGGCCAAGGGATTCCCTTGGCTTTCATCGTCGGACCCGACCTCAACGGTTATGCGGAAGACGCTAATTTCCAGATTTATGCGCGTGGCCTTCCTCAATTTGAAGGCGATGGCGCGAATATTGGCGGTGCCAATGTGGCCATGGTTCGCCCCGAGGTCGTTCGTATGGGCCGAGAAGCATATGCGCGACGCTTCCCCCGTGAACTGGCTGCGCTTGACATTCGCTAACCTACCCCAATCCTACCTCGAAATTTGATTGCCGCATAGGTTCGGCAGGGGCAGGCGTCTGTGCAAACTGTTGTTCGCCAGAAGCACTCGAATTGTATGCCGCTGAAATCACCGGCCCTGCGCGTTCGCCGTCGAGAAATGCCATTGAATCAGTCCCGCCTGATAGATTTGTGCTAGCAAGTTCCTGCGCAGTTTGCTCGTCATAGCCGCTTGCTACAAGGGCGTCGCCTCGAACGCTGATGTCTTCGATGTTTGCGATAGTGGCGTCGGATGCCTCGGTCAGGCTTGGCGCTGATGTGCGCGCCCGACCAATTCTGTCGGCCTCAGACAGAATATGCACGGTCATCCCCTCGTTGATCGCACCCATCTGCTCCAATGCTTGCGCTTTTTGCGGCGAGCCATCGGGCGCGTTTTGGTATACAAGCAACCAATAGTGGTAGTCGGCCTTGTCCTTGCCTTCGAGGCCGAACTTGGCGGCGTCGGCATCAAAGTTGTTCAATGTCTGGCTGATGGCCTCATCCATATCCTCTTCGGCAACGGTCATGCCGTACATTGTGATGCGACCATTCTCTATAATGGCGCGCTCCCGTGCTTCACGTTGCTCTCTTTGCAGGTCGGCGAGATCATCCCAGCCGAACCCGTCCCTGTCGTCGTCCTTCTTGCGTCCACGCGCATCAGCTTCGTCGTCGCCGATCAGGCTGATGCCTGCAACGCCCGAAACGGAAGCTCCGTCAGGGTTGCCATCGACAACTTCCCAGACGGATTTGCCAAAGGCGAAATCCTGCGCGGATGCGCTGGGCGGCGTTGCGACGCGTGTATCCATGTCAGGTTCCGCGTCTTCGATAAACGCATGGGTATCGCGGAAAGCGGCTTTGAGATTAATTGTCATGAACCAAGCCTCCGATATTCAGTTCAGGTGAAGCATTCCGAAAAATCGGGCTGGTCACTATCGGAATTGCATTGGGGTTGAGCGCCAACCGCATACCCACCATTGCTTGAAGCAAGCGATCATACGTAACTGTCGCATCAGAAATGTCTGTCAATCTTCTCCCCCGTTCAATTTCTCAATGTCGTCAGGCCTCAATTCGCCCGGAATGATGTAATCCAACTCGTCGTCGATCTTTGATCTGATGAAGGACGCGTAACCCACATTGTCTGTTTTCGCCCATTGATCGAGGGCATACTGGCCCAGCCAGAATATCTCTTGCTGGAGGCGCTGATTGTGCAGATTTAAGGTTTCAATGGATTGCCGTAGTCGGTTGGCGCGTCTATCCAACATACCAACACGGTCATTATGATCCTTAATCATGAAAAGTACCGCATCGCGTACCTCTCCGTGCGGAACTCCTTGAAGAATCCTAACAGCCTTTTCTTTATTAATTTTCTCTAACATGAGAAATAATATAAAGATTATTCGTAAAGCGACCGTTTAATTTACATAAAATTTTATACAATTATGGATTTCTTGCACTTCACCGCGAAATGAAATCGGATTCCCTGCTATATGCGGCGATTGCCCAATCCATTCAATAATTGCCGGGATTCAGCAACACCTGTTCGTTCACGCTTGGAAGGTGAAGCAATATGACATCGCAAAAATGTGATTTTTAATTTAATTAAATGGGAATTTTATTTTATAAATGCTAAATATTATCATCTGATGGTACATACTTTTTTGAAACAGATTCGGGTTCCTATTGCCGTATTTTTCACCATATGTGCTGCATATTTCTTCGTTTCATGCGACAAATTTGATGAACCTGACCATGATACCATCGTTCCCGATGGTCTGGTCATGGTAAATGTCAATTCGAGCCTAGATGGAAGCCAGCAACCAGCATACTTCCATTCGCCGAAAACCGATAAACCAGTGCCATTGATCGTTAGCCTGCACACTTGGGGCGGCGACTACGCTCAAAAAGATAATATTGCCGAACAGGCTATCAAGCATGAAGTCGCATACATACACCCGGACATAAGAGGAAGAATGAATAACCCCAAGTCTTGCTGTAGTGATTTTGTGATATCCGATATAGAGGACGCGATAGGATACGCCATAAAGAACTCAAAAATCGACCCTCGCAAGATTTATATAACTGGTGCCAGTGGAGGTGGCTACACTACCCTTTGCGCATACATGAAAATCAGAAAGTATAATATTTCTAAATTTGTTGCGTGGATTCCATTTTCGGACTTAGGCGAGTGGTATCATCAGACAAAAGTAAGAAAACAAAAGCAATATTATAAAGACATAGAATTTTGTACAAAATCCCATGACGGCAGGCTAGATGTTCAGGCTGCAAAAAAACGCTCGCCAATATATTGGGACACACCAGTCAAGCGGCTCGATAATTCTCATTTAGACATTTATGCTGGCTCGTATGATGGGATTCACCAGAATGGCAGTGTGCCAATCTCTCAATCAATCAACTTCTTCAACAAAATAGTCGAAGATAGTGGAGGATCAACGGAGGATATCGTTTCGGATGAGGACAAGTTAAGCCTGTATGAAACTGAAAGACCTATTGGAGATTTTGGCGCCATAGAGGATCGAAAGATTTTCTACAGAAAATCCTTTAAAGGCGCTCGTTTGACAATATTTGAAGGGGGCCATGAAAAAGAGCCGGAGTATGTCTTTGACTTGCTGGTAAATCAGTGATGCCTTGCGCCTTGCTCCGTTCAACAGTCTCTCTCCGAAACCTTGAACTGGCAGCTAACCTAAATCGGCGATTCGTCCGCATTCTTGTAGCAGACTAATCGCCGTTTGCAGCCGATCAGGTGTAGGGACTGGCGCGCCCCGTGCTTGCGCTCCCGGCGTCAAGGTCCATCCACCTTCGTCCATCACGATCCGCAAGCGCAGAAGTGTCTTTCCGCGACCACGCGCATCAGCAAGGCCACGCCCGACGCACCAATAGGCGTGCTGCGCGATAATCCAGACTTCGATAAATTTGCCGATGAAGTCCCGAAGCGATAGCATTTGCCATTCGTTCGCCTCTTCCAAGGCGCGGGACACGGGCAGACGATCAAACGCCTCAGATTTATCCCATTTCTCATTCCGACCAGCAGTCAGGCAGAAATGCAGACCGCTGGCGATCTGCACGGGTATGTCGCCCTGCCAGTCCTGAGAATTCAAAGCTTCGTCGAGTTGATCGAGCTGCTCGACGGCATTGCCCTCGACTTCCTCGTTCAACCATTCTTGCGCCGTTTCAACGGCCTCCAGTTCAGCCTGATTGGCGAAGCGCCGCGCAAGTTCCTCCGTACCCACCGGACGGTCCGCGAGTTCGCGTATAATCCAATAGAACATTGCTTCGAGCGACAGGCGAAAAAGCTGGCGTATCTGGAGTCTTCGCCATGCATCAGCTCGGGGGTGAAGGTCGGCGATGTCCAACCACTCTTTAGGCGGCGATGCCATCAATGCGCGAAGGGCGCTGGTCTCTGGTTCATCATCGTCCAGAAACTCGACGGCAGCCTCCAGCATGGTCATGCCCTCGCGGCGCATGGGGTCAGCGTGCGGCCCTGCCAGCCGTTCAAAACCCGCCAACTGCTCGGCTTCGGTAAGATCGGACAATTCCCACAGCTCGCCCCATCGGCGCACATCATCGCGTCCGACCTCGACGCTTCCCAGCTTGTTGAAGGCGGGATGGTCCAGTTCGTCAGCGAAATTCTCTTCAAAGGCATCCAGCATAGAATCCATAAGCGGATTGGGCTGAAACACGCCTGCCGGACCTGCGGGAATCAGCCAGCCCATGCTGCGCAGGCCGGGGCCATAGTTCAGCGGCGAGATGAGGCCTGTCGATGTCCGTCGCAGATTCCTGCGCTGCTCCCATTTCTTGCCGCCGAAGCGATAGGTTTCCTTTTCGCCATAGATGAGATCGGCGAGCGCCTGACCGCCCGGACTTCCCGCATCTGTGTCGAGAAGAAATTGGGACCATGAATAGATCGCCTCGATCCGGTCCACGAAATCACGCATCTGCTCGTCGGTTGCCCCGCCGAGCTTATCCCGCTCAATGATGGTCCTGACCCGACGCCACGCCCATGTCATGAGGACAAACGGGCGCAGGCGGCTCGCCACATTGTTCAGACCCGGTAGCACCTTGTCCATCAGGTCGAAGTTGATCTGGCGCAGCCCTAGCGGATCGACGCCGCCGACCTGCACGCCGCTCTCATCTACAATTGAGGGGGCAGATGCATTGGCTGCGACAGCAAGGAGTTCTTCGAGCGATGCCATCCCTATAGCTCCCTGCACAATATGATGCCGCAATGGTGCGTCACGCCCGTCAATCGCAGGTCTTGATAGCGACCTGTCGGCAAGACCAAATTACATTTGGGACACGCTTTCTGGGCTTTATCCAAGATGCGAAAGCGGGAACGCGCCTCGCTGTTTGTGAACGCCGCAGCCAACTGCTGCCAATACGGGCTATTCTGGAGGGTGGGGAGCGACGGGAGAGGTTCACCGTTTTCCGCTGCGTCAAGATATGCCCGCACTTCCTCGCCCGGTGTACGGGCAGCGCGGACTTTCCCCATGAATTGCTCGGCATCCCACGATGGCGACAGAATCTCCACGAACCCCGGAATGGCCTGATCGTCTGGCTCGAACCCCATCGGATCAATCTTTACGCGCAGCAGGAATGTCCGTGCCCGTTCGGCGGCACGGTCCAGTCCGTCGCTTGCGCGAAGGAGAATGCCAGCGGTTGCGACGGGCGCATCCATCGGCAGTTCGTTGTGTGCAAATGCACCTAGAATGCGGGCCAGCCAGCCATAGACGACCGAAGGCGCGGGCCGGATACGATCCGCGAGATAGTGCGCAAGCGCGAATGCCGATGCGGCGTGGATACCGTTGTGCCTTTCGGCGAGCATTTCTTCGAGAAGATCGTCCAGCGCGTTCATGGCGCGGTGCTTGGCATTGTCTTCCCGCTGAAGGCGTTTCAGCCGTTCGTCCTCGCCCTCAGAATCTTCCTCATCCTCGGCCTGATCGTCTTCACCCGTTCCTGATTTCCACGGCCCGCGAGGTTCGGTGAAGGCGGATCGCACCAGCCATAGTGCCCGCTGCCATGCAGGCTCGTTTGCACCCGACGAAGCTGGTCCAGATGCATGAAATTCGCCGGCGGCACGCAACTCCTCTATCGAGACCCAAATCGGTTCGCGCTCGGCTTTTCCGCCGCCCTGTCCGCCACGGGGCATGGCGGATACGATGCGAGCGGGATCTTCCTTGAACCATGTCAGGATGGCGGCGACATCTTCAGGCGTTTCCGTGCCCGACAGCATAGCAAGAAGGCGGGGTGCCATCGCGCCCGCCTTCTGGATAATCTTGGCTGCCGCTGCGATAGATACAAAACCCTCGGCAACATGATCGTTCTGCTCGATGCGCAGCACCATCCTGCCGCCACCCCAGCTTTGCATTTCCAAGTCGGGAGCTGCCGCCTCGAACCGTCCGGCGCTGTCGATGTCGATTTTGCCAAGGTCGATATATCCGGCGGTCGTGGCAACGCTTAAGCTGGCTGCACCATGCAAGCGTGGGACAATAACTTCGCCGACAACGCGATCACCCTCAAGTATGGCGCGAAGAATACCTTTCCGGCTCTCCGCATCATCTGCGTCTTCTGTCTCAGCCAAGGGGTAAGCGGTAGGTTTGTTCGCGGCCTTTGCCTTCCACCCAACCGTGACGTTGCGCTGGATGCGCACGAGCGAGGCTTCGACATTCCCGACAAAAAGTGCCGCATTGGTGGCATTTGCGCTTCCCGATACGAGCAGCCGCCCGCGCCTGCACAGAATCTCGATGCATTTGGCATGGAGTGCCCGTGAGCCGTCATCAAACGGGGTATCGACGCACACGGCGCGGGCGGAGAGCGCCTCCGGCCAGTTCGTGCCCATCGTCCCCCTGACCGCGCCCTTGGGTTCGGGGTGGACGTGCAAACGTACATCCTCGCAATTCAGCAATGTGGACAGGCGAGAAACGGCACTGCCTGTCTTGTCGAAATAGGGAGAAACGATGGTGACGCGGGTTGCGCCGCCAAGATCGTCGGCAAATTGCGCCAGTTGCTCGGCGATTGAGACGCCTACGCTGTGAAGCAGGCGATAGCTGCCATTTCGCGGTGCGCCTCGGGCCGACAAGCGAAGCTGGGCCGCGATAGGTTCAAACTGGTCGGCAACTCCCGTGCGGATCGTGTCCGCGATGGCGAGCGAGTCGAACAGGTCGGCGGCGTCATCGAATGTTTCAGCGGCAAAGCTCGGATGGAGGTGATCGACTGTCTCGAGATTCATGCCCCAGCCGCCAAAGGTCAGATTGCCTGAACTGACGAGCATATGGGCGTCACCCTCGCCAAAGAGCAGGGTCAGCTTGGGATGAAATACGCCTGTCGTGCTGGCAACAGGCTCAAGTTCATAATCACGACCCGCACGACGGGCGCCTTGTTCGCTCAAGGCCGCCCGTATGCCTTCGGGATCAGCTAGAATGAGGGCGTTCCGCCCACCGCCACGGACCAGCCGATCAAGGACCACGGCTTCGAAGAAGGAGAGACTGAGGGCGTAGGTGGTGAAAACGGCGCGCTGCCACGGCGCGGCACTTATGAGATCAAGCGGCTGCATTCCCCGTATTGCGCTCCCCCTCGCGCCGCGCCTTCCCGCGCAAAAATCATGCTTCCCGCCAATACTTCGTGGAACCGAAGAATTGATTTACGACCAGAACATTACCGCACATTCATGCGGCGGTCGCAATGCACGAAACCAAGAAAGAAAGCGCGTTCAGAAAGGCAATTTCCCGCTCTCTCTTCGATAGCGAGTGACCTCATAGTCAGTCGTGCCGAAACTAACGCTGTCGATGTGGTGGACGTGGAGTGACTTTGGATCGAGTGAAAGCGTATCCGCCCGCATATCCGCAGGTCCATCATCGAAAATGACCGGTTTTAGGATTAGGTTGTCTAGGTCGTCAAAGCCCGTACGGGGGTTTTCGTCCTCGCCCTCAGCGAGAGGCACAATCTCCGAGACGTGATAGCTGAACTCGCCGCCGTCCTCATCCATGTCATAGGTTGAAGCATCAATCCGCGTGCCGTCGGGCATTTCCCATTGGGCGACCTTTGATGCGTGGTTGAAGAGCACGACATTGGCTCGGTCGCCCCTTTTCTGAACCGATGGGAAAAGCATTCCGTCCAGCCCCGGCTTGGGGGTGCGGGAAAGATAATCTGCAATCATCTGGGTTATCAGATATTCGGTCGGCTCATCGTCAGGCATGACGGGCATGGTCATCTTCGCGCTTAGGCCACCAAGGAATTTGGCAAGTTCGAGCTGCTTCAGATACGCGGGATCGAAATAGCTGCCTTCGATATAGAGATCGCGCAACGCTTGTATATCGACCAGGCGGACCTGCTTCAGGAGATCAAAGCGCCCCACCAGCACTCTGCTTCCGACTGGCGGACGCACTTCAGCCATCGCCGTTTCAGCATCACCAGCGCCATAGAATACCGAGATACCCTGCGCATTCATTCGGCCTGCTCGGGCAAACCGTGGCGGCGGAGGCCCCAACTCCAGATCGGGGCGAGCCAATGCCTTTTCCAAGTCTGCGGTGTTGTGAAACACACGAGAACGAAAGTAGGATTTCGTCTCGCAATCAGGCCCCGCGACAACAATGACAGGAACGTCTTCCTTGGTGACAAGGCGGTCGAGATTGCCAAAGAGGCGGTCAAAGAACTCTTCCGCCGTCCGATTGAAATAGCGGGACCGATTCCTCAGCGAGTCCTCGATAACCTTCCAGTCCATTTGAAACTCGATATCATCGGGGCGCTTCCACTCGTAGCGGCTGTCTGAATCGAACTCGGTTTCCTCGCCCATCGCTGCGCTGTCGAAATCGGAATATTGCTCTTGGAGGATATCAAGCAGGTCCTGCGCGATCTCCTCCTCAATTTCGGCTGCCTCGGCGATAGCCCAAAGAACGGGTTCGCCGTGTCGATCCCACTCATAGCTGGATTCTTTGTCCGCCAAGAGGGAATATTCCAGTCCAGTCGGCTGATCCGATGTGCGGTAAAAGTGGCGCTCAAACGCACCTTCAACATGACCTGCAAGTTCGCCAATCGGGATGGCAGCTTCAAACTGCCCGCAATAATGGCACGCTTCTTCACTCGCCTCTTTGTAGATCAGGTCGCTGAGGTAATCCTCTTTGACGCAGAGGTGGCAGACATATTTCTGGTCATCTTCATCATCCATGATGGGAATGATCTGTTGTGTTTGATTGCACTGTCAAGGCTGATGAAGTGCAAGCTACGCGCCATCTTCCGCAGCCAACAGTGCCGCAATGTCTGTTCCGAGCGGCACCTCTACGCGCATCCCCTCTGGACCTTCCCACGGCAGCATTCCCAACTGCCACATCAGCCGCTCAACATGGACGTCCAGAGCCAGAAATTCATCGAAGGATTCCCATAGCCCCATGCGCATGCGCAACCGCTCCAGCCGATCCCGATAGATCGGAAACCAATGTTGCAAGCCAGCTTCGGCAAGCGCAGCCGCCAATTCACCATCCGCATCGAAGGGATCAGCGCCGCTCGCCGCGCAATGCCCCAGCAGATCGGCGGCGAATTGCAGCACGTAGGAAATGCGTGGCATGACGACCCCGAGAAGGCGATCCATGTCACCGTGGTGACGGTAGTCAAGTCTAGCTGCTAAGCCTGCCGATCTCATTTCGCCCAAGGCGGTGATGAGTAGCTCGCGTTTGACGTCAGTATGATGCGGAGGGTCGCCAAACCCCGCGCTGATGTGCGACCCCAGATATCCGAATATGGCGGGATGTGCACTTGGGTACAAAAAGCCATGGAGCGGATCATTGATCGGCTTCATCCAGACATCAGGCAAATGGCGCTCGATCATTTCCGAGATCGCAACTTCCGCGAGCTGCCTGACAAGGATGTACAGTCCCCATTCGACATCGCCGCTTTCATCAGACAGCAACGCAAAGGCAGGTCCGGAATCGAGGATAACCCGCTGCTTCCAAACCGCGCCCCTTTTGACCGTCATCGTTCGGGCGATGCCCTGACCGATTTCCTCGGGGGCGGTTTCCGCGGGCGAAGCTCCCTCATATCCTCGGTCCAACGTGGCAATGGCTTCACGATAATCTGTCGCGACAGTGATGCCATCCAAACGATGCAACGGAAGGGCCTGCGCAAGAGAGGTGACAATCCCTTGGATTGCGTTTGATAGCTCCTGCACGTTCTCAGCGTCACCACAGCCGATCAGCGATAATTCATACTGCCATGCCTGTTCGGTTTGCCGAATGAGGTCTGACGGAAAGAGCGGCTTACCCCCGTCTCTCGGCTTGGGCACGAGCGCCAGATAGGGTTCCATCGCGCCGCTAACGGCTTCGTCAACGAGCTGTGTTGACCGTTCGCCCAGACACTTGTGCAACTGCTCAAGGTACTCATTCGTCGTTGGGGCGAGAAAGAAGTCATGACTGCATCTCGCCGCCGCCTCATTGAAGTCTGGCAACGACGTAACATCAAATTCCGCAGAGGCTCCAACCAAGAGCTTTTCGGGGGAAATCGGCAGAACAATCGCAGCAAGATCACCCCAATCCGCAAACATTGCAGGAGTGGAATGCCCCGCTCGATCAATTGCTAGTGCTGCGCAATCAGGCAAAATCGCGCCTTGGTGAGGGGCTGCCACAATGGTCCAGCTCAACTCTTCGAAAAGCTTGAGCCGAGGTTTCGAGCTGGAAATTTGCGCCAGCGCCTTGTTGTGACTTTCGCGTACAAGGCTCCCCGATGCCTGAAGCCAAGTGGCAAAAGCACTGCGCATCATGGGCAGAAAATCAGCCACCAGTGTGGTGAAGTTCTCTTTCGCCATGAAGAACGCAAGGCGCTGGATCAGCTCTGTTGGCAGACCCAGATTTTCGAGACCTTCGATCTCGTTCAGCTTGTCGGCAAGGTTCTGCCGAAAAACATCATTTGGTGCGTCTTCATCTAATCCCATGAGCGACTGAAGGCGCTCGTCATCATTCAGAATGGTTTGCACACCATCCGCCATCATTCGCAAACCGCGCTCCATGTTCACTCGGACATGGGCAGTGCGAGGCACAAGGTGATTCACGATCTCGGCGGCCTTCGTTGAATCTATGACGAACCCAACGGACTGAGAGCGCATATCAGACAGAATTCTGGAAACGGGTGTTTCTATATCTGTGATCTCATCATCGAGCGTGCGCTCCCCTTCGGCGGCAGGGTCGGCGTAAAAATAGTCTGACGCTCCCACCTCTT
This sequence comes from Porphyrobacter sp. MBR-155, assembly GCF_040547625.1. Classification (NCBI taxonomy): domain Bacteria; kingdom Pseudomonadati; phylum Pseudomonadota; class Alphaproteobacteria; order Sphingomonadales; family Erythrobacteraceae; genus Porphyrobacter; species Porphyrobacter sp. MBR-155. Next base: position 198,687 of record NZ_JBEPQB010000003.1, on the reverse strand, counting down.
TGAGCCGTTTCTGCTCAGGAACAGAATCACGCGCAAAGACCCAAATCTCCTTACGCTTTGGGCGAATGCCAAAAGGCTTCTGAAGGAAGCGAGGTAAATAATGTTGGTTGGGTCCTGTAGACAAATTCGTTCTCAATATTGGAAATTCAGGTATGAAATATAGCCTTCTCGGCGTTCCGTGACGAGTAAGTCATCACATTGACAGAAAGGCGTAGCCAGTCGCACTAAGATTTTTCGATATAAGCCCTGACCTTTGCCCCGACTTTGGGAAAAAGAAAGGTAAGGAGCGGTAAAAGCTCAGGGTTCGGAGCGAGAGCTTCATCGCGCCGCTTCATTCTGGCGGAAATACCTTCGGCACCGTTCTTGCCGATAAGCTTGTCATTCCATTTGCCCTTGGTGTCCTGCTCTTTGAGTAGCTTGGCCCGTTCGTAGATATTTACGGCGTGCCCGAACGCGACCAGCAATCGGGGATGGCTTTCGGCAACCTGATGCGCGACCTGAATCAGACTGGAAAACTTGTATCCGACAGGCTTTCCCTCGCGGACGCTGTAAATGACACTGAGCATGGCTTCGAATTCAAGGTCGTTGTCAGGCCATTCGGGTAAATCGAATTCCCATTTTTCAAAACGCTCCCGAATATCCTGCCAATACGCCCGATTTTCCGCCGTGTGCCGAAACCGATGTCCGTGAATTTTCCAAAATTCAAAAAGCGCATCGGCATCTTCTACAATTTCCGCATCCAGCGCGGCTTGGCGCTCTGCGGCTATCGCGGAAACCAGCGTATCGTAGGCCGCGTCGTAATCGAAAAAATATGCCTGCTGCCGCGCCCGATCCTGATGCAATTCCGCAAATTGGACGACTTCGCTCGTCCAGATGTCCGATATTTCATCACCGTTGCGCACGGGTTTTCGGAAATGGCATCGAACATGGAATTGGCGCGTGTTTTCGGACAGCGCGGTCGTTTCCTCGTCAACGACAACAATGTTGGATTTGTTCGAGAAGAGTAGGTCATCGGTCGTCATCAGGCGATAAGCGGGATCGAAGTTTCCCATGACCCACACCAGCAATGCGCCTTCATCACGATAGAAGTCGCGGCGACCAACGACGACGCCGAGGAAGGTGGTCGATAACTGGATTTCGAACGCGAATTTTCCGCTATCGTTCTCCGATTGCACATCCGGTCGCCGATATCGCTTGGGGTCGTCCCGACTCTCCCACTTCTGTTCCGGCACTGTGTTGCGAAACTCAGGGTCCGCATCGACGCTGCGCAGCACCAGCGCCTTAATCCTCTTGTGCGGTTCGCTTTCCCTGAGGCCGTGATATTTCCGCGCCCGGATTTGCTCTTCGCTCAAAGGCGAGCGGGTCTGCGCAGGGCATGAGCCATCTTCCTCCTTGTGGCGGAAGTGGAATGCGCTGCGATCCGTGCGCAAAATAATATGGACCGGAACTTCGCAAATCGCGCAGATGACTCTTGGTTCATCCCCGCTCATGCGGCTGCGGATTTCGACGCGAGTTTCGATCAACTCGGCGTTGCGATATCTTTCAATGAATTCCGCCGAACCCAGAACTTGCCCCGTATCAAGGTCAATCACCTCCTTGATGGCAGGGTCAGCCACGCATTTCGCTTGGCTCAGTGGATCGATAGGGGGCGGCGTAAACGTATCCATGCCGCCGATGCTATCGCAGATTGGCGCTAGAACAATACTCGAACATATGGCTTGCACGATTTCCTGTGAATCGCCCCAACCGGCGCTCGGTTGTCGCAAGGGTGTCCAGAGGGGCAGCGAAATGCCCCTTGGTCGGCTCCACGGGCGAAACCGTGGCGCACATCCAATCCGCGTGAGGGTTGGCCCCTCGGGAGAGGCTGGGTTCAAAGGGGTCAGGCACGCCCCTTGTCGATGGGGGAAGGCATACGCTCGTATGCCTGTCGGGGAGCGCCGAAGGCTCCCCGATGGCGCGAAATGGCACTGATCCTGTCTGACCCGTTGTCAGGCCGGATGAGTGATCGGGGAGCGCCATATAGCCGGAGGGGATGCAACGGGGAACGCGCAGCGGGTTCCCCTTGCCAAGATGAGCGTTTGGCAAAACCGGAGCCGCAGGCGCAGGATTTTGTAATACAAACGCACATCTTGCGGAACGTGCTAACGCATAAAACTGGCCCAAAACCAGCCTTGGGAGGCTCAGCCCTCGCCACACGCCTATATACCGAAACGCGCCATATCGAAACGGATCGCAACGGAATTTGCCTATCGGTCCCGCCATAACCCTACAGCCGCAATATGATGCGTCACGGCAAATATCAGCCGCTCTTCCCCCCAAACTTCATGCAAATAGCCCGCAAAGCTCTCCCTAGAAGGAGGGCGCTATGCCGAAGACCAATGAACTGACTGCCGCGATGGTCGGGAAAATCCTGATCCTCAACATCCTGTTCCATGTGCTCTCGGGCATCTTCACGGGGGTCTGGATATCAGACCTCGTTGCTCCGACGGGCGAGATGACCTTGCTGACATGGCTGGAGACGGTCATGTCGGCGGTTGCGATTGCGGCGGGGCTTTCATACGGCTCCTACATCGCCCTCACGCACATCCCGACGCTGCCGCGAGCAAATCGCAATCAGGTGATGGGGATTTTCGTGGCGGCCTATCTCGCGGTCGCGCTCATGCTCGGGATCGCGTCTTCTTCCGTTCTCGCCTCTGCTTCGGGCGAAGTCGCGCACATGGAAGCGACCCTGACCGCCCAGACCGAAGCAACGCAGGCACGCCAGCGTGCCGCCGCGTCGCTGATCAACCGTTCGTCGGTGATGAATGATTGCGAAAGTTCCGCTGCCAATATGAGCGTGCAGGAGGTCGGCACGGGCGTCTATAGCGGCGAAGGCGGCAACGTGGGCCAAGTCGCGACGGCGCTCACCAATATCAGCGAAGGGTGCGCCAATGCGCGGGCCGCGATCTTCGCGAGCCGTGCAAAGCTGGAACGGCTTTTCTTCAGGATCGACCGTCTGCTGATCGACACGCGGCGCGTGATCGACAGCGACATGGAGCGCCACGAGAAGCTTGTCGCCGTGCGCAAGAAAGGCGAGAATTTCACGCGGCTGACGCGGGAAGTGAACGACGCGCTCCCTGTCGAAGCCATGCAGGCGGTAGCAAGCGCGATGCGCAAGGACTGGCTCGCGGCGGGACTGCCGCCGTCCGCTGCCGCTGCGATCACGCATAATTTCGACGGCATGGCAGAGGAACTGACCGAAGGGCTGGATGATATCGCAGCCCTCAAAGAAGAGCCGATCCCGACCATGCCTGTCGTGTCGAACATGGCCTATCTCGCGCTCTATCCCGAAGCGACCATCGCGGCGATTGCGATTGGCGCGTGTATCGAGCTGATCCCGCTTGGCGGAATCCTGCTCGGGTTCGTGATGGTCACGCACAGGGGGTCGGGCGGCGGAGGCAGTCAGCCAAGTCCGCTCGACGCTCCAAGCCCGCAAAGACGGGTTGGGCGACCCCGAAAAGCCTGAACGGAGTGGAGAAATGGACATGCGGGGCGCTGGGGACAGCGCCCCGCATTCTTGTCACCACAAGCTCGTATAGAAAGCACCCTGCCCGTAGCGCTGCATCACGCACACGGCGAAAATGCTTGCATTTTGCATAAGAACATTGTACGAACTTCGAAATGTGATTTTCGTTTTGGGGCCAACCAATGAGCAAGGGTGAACGGCGAGAGCTGTCCAAGGCTGAAAAGGTTCGTGCCAGGGTATTCGGCGTCAAGCCCAGTGAGCCCAAACAGATCGTGCAGCATGCAACCGGGCTTGAACCCTTTGACCGCCAAAAGGCCGAACGGCATCTGGCGATCCTCAGAGGCGAAAATCTGCGGAGGAGAAAAGAGCAACCCGAACCAAAAAAGACCGAGATGCAATTTGGGAGAGAAGAAGATTTTATAGGATTCATGCAGGAGATCGCGGCGAACGCCAGCGGTAGCCCTTTGTTCGATGACGCATTGGTTGAGGAGCTGGGGAAGTTCCTCAAATCGCATTTTGATCGCGCACGCCTAGATCACACACCGCCTCTGCCTGAGCGAAAATACGTTCCTCGGAAGGATGAGATCGTCCCATTCTTACGTGAAGTTTGGGGAGAATGGGTGGATGCAGAGCAACTGACGATGCCTATCCTTAAGGATGCGGACCATCGCGCCTATCAAGCTCTCCAAAATTGGACGCGAAACAACGAGCTGCCAGAAGGGTTGCGCGTCAAAAGCGCTTCCGACGTGACAAGCGAGTTTCTCGAGCGCGACTATTTCCGCAGAGATGAGATTTTCCGTGCTTCAAGCGCGATGGGTCGTCGAGGCCTTAAGAACTAAAAAAGATGTTTGAGTATCGTTCTTGGTTGCCGAATCAGGCAAGCTTCTCCATATCAGGCTTGAGAGGTGGCCATCCCTCGCTCAGACGCTTCAACGGGTGAAGCGTCTCACGACCCCGCTTTTCGCGGGTGATACGGGAGTGAAGCGATGGCTATGCGTGATGGACGCGCCCTTCGGCGCGGAGTGTTGACCGCTGATCGGCGGGTTTATCCGACACAGAATGACAATGACCTTCCGGCTTGCGGGAACATCCCTTCTTGCGCCCATTGGGCGTGGAAATACTGGTCGCGTTGCGTTGCCTGCCCTTGGCAAAGGGAGGGACGAACGTGACGGACTGGCTGTCTCCCGAAACGCTTCACGCGCTCGCCGCGAACGATAACGACCTTGAGGGGATCGTCCGCCTTCCTCCACCCCAAAAGCTGCTGACCAAAGCAGCCATATATCGACTGGCGATAGCCTATCGTGCGCTGCTGCCATGCAGCCGTCGTGGTTTTGCCGATCTGCTGTCCGATATCGTCTGGGAATTCGATGGCATTGTCCTCGATGCCAGTGGGCGCAGGATCGACCAGCTTGAAATCTGCGTCGATACGATCTTGCGAACCGACGAAGACCCAAGCAACTCGTGGCTTGGCGGTTTCCTGAGATTCGCGGTGTATCAGCCCAGACAAGCGCCGCAAAAGCGCACCCTGCCGCGACTGGAACTGCTTTATCTGGCGCTGGCGATCCGTTACCCCACGGTCGCGGCGCGGGTCATCGCATGAATGATGGGTAGCGTGGGCTTTCCCCCACGCTGTCACCCTAAATCCGGCTCCTGTCTGGTGAGAACCACCAGACAGGAGCTTTTGCCATGAGCAATACCCAATATTCCATAGACTATGGGGGCGAAGCGCCCCAGCAAGGCGGGATGGCGACCCTTCCGCCACAAGCGGCGGGCCAGCCGTTTCAGATAGTCATGCCGCCACAGAAGAAGCGGATTTCCGCTGGCGCGGGCATGTTCTTCGGCATCATCCTGTGCGGCGCTGCGCTTTATGGCGCGGAGATGTTCGCGCCGCCCGATTATCGTCCTTCGACCATCACTGGCTCATATGGCGGGCGCTATGCGGCGGAAATCAAGGCGCATGATCTGGAAACGCAGGCTGCGTTTCTCGATTGGGCCGAAGAGGTCAAGGTGAGCGTTGCGCAGCAGCAAGAGCAATATCGCGCAGCGGCCCAAGGCATCCTGACCAATTATCAGGCCGCCTATGATCGTACCCGAATTTATGCGCAGACCACGGCGCAGCTCCAGCAGGACTATGTGCATCAGCGCACCGAAATCGCCCGCCAGCAGCAGGGCACCGATGCGCTGGTCATCAATCTGGCGCGCCTGTGGGGTCGGGTTGCCAATGTCATCGAACCGGGCGGCGGTGATGATGCGCTCGCCTATGCCGACCAAGTGGGCGGTCAGCTTCAACAGGAACTGACCTCTGCGGTCCAGAATGGCGTCACCGTCTCGGTCGAGGGCTGGGACACGGGATTGCCTCCGCCAAGCGCGGTTCAGGCCGATATCGACAGGATGGCACCGATCAGCTTTCCCGACCTTCCTGAGATCAGCCGCGATGCGCAAAGCGAGGGAGGCGAATAATCCCATGCGGATCGAACAGATGGCAGCGTTCCTCCCGCGTCTGTTTTCCATGACGCGGGAGATGGATCGGGCGCAGCGCGAAGAGGAAGCCCGCGAGCGGGCCGCATGGCAGCAATATCTGATGAACATTGCCGCGCCCTCCGGGCAGCTCGGCGATGGGCGTCTTGCCAGTCTCGATGATCTGAAAGCCGCCGGTCTCCTTGAGACCAGCGGCTTGTTTCTTGGTGCGCAGCAAGGGCGGATGCTGTTTTTCAGCGGCGACGGTCATCTCCTGACCTATGCCCGCACAGGGTCGGGCAAAGGGCGAGATCTGGTTCTACCCAATCTCGCCCATGTCCGTGATCGCAGCCTGATCGTCGTGGACGTGAAGGATGGCGAGAACTGCTTTGCGTCCCGCGAGCATCGCGGGGACGGGCTTGGCTCCCCTTGCATCTACCTCAATCCGTTCAACCTTCTGGGCCTCCCCAATACCCGCATCAATCCGCTGCAAGTGCTGATCGATATTGTTGTAGATGGCGGCGAAATCGACACGCAGGCGGACGAGATTGCCCAAACCATCCGCCCAATGAACCCGCGTGAAGGGGATAGCTGGGTCGGCAAAGGCTCGGTGCGACTTATCTCGATCCGCGCCGAATATGCGGCGCATTTCGATCCCGCGAATTGCACGCTCGGCGGTTTGTGGAAGTTCGTGAACGCAGGCAATGACGAGCTGGAGCGCGAGTTTCAGATGATGGCGAGTTGCGGCATTGAGGGCATCGCCCGCAAGGCCGCCGCAATGGGCGCGACCTATGCCGATGCGCCCAAGCAATTCGAGGCCTACAGGTCGGACGCCATCGAAGCCCTTGCGGCCTTTGAGGTCGGGAAGACACTGGATCGTGCCACTTCCGCGCATGATTTTGACTTCGGGCGACTGAAACATGAGCCTTGCACCGTCTATCTCATCACCCCGTCCGATAAGCTCGGGGTTGCTGCCCCGTGGGTCAGCCTGATCGTCAATTACGCCATCGAGGCGATAGCCCGCGAGCGGGGCGGCGTGCGGACCTGCTTCCTGCTCGATGAATTCCCGCAGCTTCCACCAGCGCCCGCGATTTTGAAGGCACTGCGCCTCTATCGCGGCAAGGGCATCCAACTCTGGTTCTTCGCGCAAGGCCGCTTCTCGATGGAGGGGCGTTGGTCACAGGATGCGGTGAAGGAGATTGAGGATCAGGCCTCGATCCTCAATATGACGGGGATCGAAGACCCGTCCATGATGCGTGATGTGGAGCGGTGGTCGGGCAATCGCACCATTGTCACTCGCGGGCAGAATATCGGCGGTGGTGCGGTTGAAAGCGCCGGAATCAATCGCGGCGAGAGCCGCCGTCCCGTTCTGCAAGCGGAGGATATTCGCGGCATCGGCGCGGGACGGCAAATCATCAAGGTTGCGGGCCTGCCGCAACTGGTCGTGTGCGACCGCCTGCCATTTTATGCAGTCGATCCGTGGAAAGCGCAGATTGGCGATGTGCGCGAGCTTCACCAAGGCGGGTTCTGACCGCCGAACCTCGGGAATTCTTAACTTCGATATGGGCGCGCAAACGGGCTATCCCGCTCATTGTTATCAGAATCTTCTAATATTCAATATTTTCAAAAGTTTGCATTTCCCCAACTCCCTGCGGTAAACTGAAATCTTGATAGTGAGGATTGCTGCGGTCGGCGCGGGAGGAACGTGAGGTTTCCCCCAGAGACAGTCAGCAATCGGCATATCTCAATCCCCGCGTCTTGGTTGAATCAACTGCTGCGTGAAGCGGCGGGAAGGGGACATGCGGGTGTCACTGTTTACACCAGAGGAATTCGAGCAATGTCGTGAATGCATCGCGGATATCGACATGAGCGATGCGGATAAGGATGAACTTATCCGCATTGTCGGAAATATCGTTGCATCGTTCGTGGATCAGTCCTTCGGTCTTCATCCCGTGCAACTTTCCCTCTCGGCGAGGGCAAACAGGCATTTCCAAAACGGTCGGGATGATGCTATTCTTGGTTTGTTCCAAAGCGACGAGAGCATTGACCCCGGTGACGGGGGCGCGAGCAACGCACCCAACGGCCCATAAGGGCAAGGTTTACCGATGAAAATGACAACAGAAAAACAGGCGGTCATTTACGCCCGCGTCTCCACCAAGAAACAGTCCCGCGAAGGGAGCGGGCTGGACAGTCAGGAAACCCGTTGCCGCGAATATGCGGCCTATAAGGGGTATCGGATCGTCAAGGTCTTTACCGACGACATGTCCGGCTCGATGCTGGGCCGTCCGGGAATCACCGCCATGCTCGCCTTTGTGCGCAAGCATCGGCGCGACGGCATGGTCGTCATCATCGACGACATTTCGCGCCTTGCGCGTGGCCTCGAAGCCCATTTGAAGCTCCGCACCGAGATCAACAAGGCGGGCGGCGTTCTGGAATCGCCCTCTATCGAGTTCGGCGAGGATTCCGACAGCACGCTTGTTGAGCATCTGCTGGCCTCGGTGTCGCAACACCAGCGCCAGAAGAACGGCGAGCAAGCCAAAAACCGTATGCGCGCCCGTATGCTCAACGGCTTCTGGGTGTTTTATGCGCCGCTTGGCTATGTCTATCAGAAAAGCCCTGCTGGCGGTTCGATCCTCGTCCCCGACGAGCCGATGGCCTCCGCCATCCGTGAAGCCTTGGAGGGCTTTGCTGATGGACGACTGAACACAAAGGCGGATGTCAAACGCCACATTGAGAACAGCCCCGGCGCACGGCTCACGCGCCACGGCATTCTCACCAACGAGCAAGCCCACCGTATCCTGACCCGTCCGATCTATGCGGGATATATCGAATCCAAGGTCTGGGGCGTGTCGTTCCGTAAAGGCCAGCACGAGCCGCTGATTAGCTTGGAAACCTATCAGCGCATTCAGGAGAGGCTGTCGGGCAAGGTTTATGCGCCCGCCCGTACCGATATCAACGAGGATTTTCCGTTACGCGGCTTCGTCGTGTGCGGGGAATGCAGGAATCCGCTCACCGCGAACTGGAGCAAGGGATGCAGGAAGTCCTACCCCTATTATGTGTGCCGTCACCGTGGCTGTGCGAAGTTTGGCAAGTCCGTTGCCCGCGCCAAGGTCGAAGACGGGTTTGAAGAACTTTTGCGTTCCATGAAGCCCAACCAGAACCTGTTCTCGCTCGTCTCCACGCAATGCCGTATCTTCTGGGACAAACGCATGGCCTCCATGCGCGAGGCGAAGACGGCTTTCAAACTCAAGATCAACGCGGTCGAGAAAAAGATCGACGGGCTTCTGGATCGGGTGGTCGAATCCGAGAGTGGCGCTGTCGTTGCCGCTTATGAGCGCAAGATCGCCGAACTGGAGCGTGAAAAGCATCTTCTCGCCGAAAAGCAGGCTCGTTGCGGCACTGTCGCACGAGACTATGACGAAACTTTTCGAACTGCGTTCGAATTTTTATCAAACCCTTGTTATCTTTGGGAAAAAGGAGGTCTGGAGGACAAGAGGATAGTGCTGCAACTCACTCTGGACAGTCATTTGGAATATGACTGGAATCAGGGTGTTCGAACTAACAGAATATCCTTCCCTTTCAGGGCTTTAGAGGATTTTTTGGGCTGCAAAAATGAAATGGCGGAGACGGAGGGATTCGAACCCTCGGTACCCTGATAGAGTACGGTTCCTTAGCAGGGAACTGGTTTCAGCCACTCACCCACGTCTCCGGGTAACAGCGAGGCTGTGAGGGCGGGGCTATAATCGCCATGTCTGCCAGCGGCAAGGTGGCTTGAAAGAAAAACCTTGTGCCTTTGAAGCGGGCGCTGGATTGCGTCCTGCCGAACCGCGAGTTCGGCAGCGGTTCAGCCTTCGCGCCTTAGCTCGTCACGGCTCGTCGCGATTCCGATTCGCTCCAGCGACAAGCGATTGCAGCGGGGCGCACAAGCGATTCTGCTGCAAACCGCATCAATCCGGGGCTGACCCGTCCTTGTGAAAGGCTGCATGATGATCACCATGATCGCACGAACTCCTGACCTTTGCCGACGGCTGCTTGGCCCGGCTTTGGCTGCGCTTGCCGCTTGCTTGCTGATGGTTCCGGCGGCGGCGCAGGAGCTTGAGAAATTCGACCCCGATCAGGCCTATGCGGCGCAGGATGCGGCGCCTGCGGGCGGCATTGACGCCGATCTTGCCGCGCCTGGCGTTCAGCCTACTGCTCCGGCTGAACCGTCCTTCGACCGGGACTTTGGCGATTACGCCGCCGCGCCCACCGATCCTGCTGCTGCGCCGCAAGCGGCAGAGCAAGCCGCCACCGTGCCAACCGCGTCGGAAGCCGCAACCGATTCGGCCACTTATGGCGAGGACGACCTGATTGGCGCCGCCGAAGGCGTGTTCGGCAAGGGCGCCGAAGGGCTGGCCCGGATGATCGAGGATCTGCTGAAAAAGCAGGGCGAGCCCAATGGCTACATCGTCGGTCGTGAGGCTGGCGGGGCATTCGTTGTCGGTGCGCGTTATGGCTCGGGCACGCTGCATCACAAGGTTGAAGGCACGCAGCAGGTCTATTGGACCGGCCCGTCCATCGGTTTTGATGTCGGTGCCAATGCTGCCAACACCTTTGTGCTGGTATATAATCTTTATGATTCCGAAGAGCTGTTTGAACGCTTCCCTGCGGGCGAGGGGCAGGCCTATTTCGTCGGCGGGATGCATGCCAGCTATCTGCGACGCGGCGATGTGGTGCTGATCCCGATCCGTGTGGGCGCGGGCCTCAGGCTTGGAATCAATGCGGGCTACATGAAGTTCTCTAAGGAACAGCGCTGGCTGCCTTTCTGATCCGATAGGTGCAAACGCTGTTGCGGTGCGCGGGCTGGCGCGCCATGGGCCGCAGCATGATGCTCAACCGACTCAGCCCACAGGCGCCCGACGCGCTGCTCGCCCTCATTCGTCTCCACGCCGCCGATCCGCGTGAGCACAAGATCGACCTTGGCGTCGGCGTTTACCGAACTGAGCAAGGCACGACCCCGGTTTTTGCCGCGATCAAGACGGCGGAACAACGGCTGGTTGATACGCAGGACAGCAAGTCCTATCTCGGCCCGGAAGGTGACACCGGCTTCGTTAATGCGTTGATGCCTTACATCTTTGGCGCTGATCCCACGATGGGCGGGCGGATTGCCGGGATGCAGACGCCGGGCGGCACCGGGGCGGTGCGTCTGGCGCTGGCATTGGCGCAGAAAGCCGGGGTGAAACGCGTGCATCTGGGGGTACCGAGCTGGCCAAATCATGCGCAAATCATCGCCGATCTGGGGCTGGAACTGGTCACATTCGACCATGCCAACCCGGATGGCAGTGCCAATCTGGATGCGGTGCTGGCGGCGATCAATGGTGCCGGTGCGCAAGGGGCGGTGCTGCTGCACACCTGCTGCCATAACCCGACCGGAATCGATTATACGCACGATCAGTGGGACACGGTTGCCGATGCTTTCGCGGCGTCAGGCACCTTCCCGATCATCGATTCGGCCTATCAGGGGCTGGGCCAGGGGCTTGAAGAAGATGCCGCCGGGATGCGCGCGGTGCTGGCCAAGGTGCCCGAGGCTTTTATCGCCTATAGCTGCGACAAGAACTTCGGCCAGTATCGCGACCGCGTGGGGGCGTTCTACATCCTTGGCAATGGACAGGCAGAGCTCGACACGGCGTTCTCCAACGCCAATGCGCTGGCGCGTGCCTGCTGGTCGATGCCGCCCGATCACGGCGGCGCGGCGGTGCGGATCATCCTGAGCGATCCGGGCATGACCACGGCGTGGCTGGCGGAGCTTGACGATATGCGCACGCGGATGCGGGCGGTGCGCGATGCGCTGGCAGCAGCTGGCAGGGCAGGGCGGATCGACCTGACCCCGCTGGCCGCGCAGAACGGGCTGTTTGCGATGCTGCCAGTGACGAAGGACGAGGTCACCACCCTGCGCGAAAATCATGCCATCTACATGGCCGCATCGGGGCGCATCAACATCGCTGGCCTGACGATGGCAAACCTGCCCCGGTTCATCGCCGCATTGGCGGCGGTGGCGGGTTGAGGGCCAGCGCCTTACTCTAAGAATGTGATGTGCCGCGCATATCGCAGGTGCAGCGATAAATTGCTGCAACCGGGGCGATCATTTGCAGATCGCCCCGGTTGCGCACAGTATCTTACTTGATAATCAGAACTTCTGACGCGCAGTCACCCCAAAGGTGCGCGGCTGGCCGATATTGAACCCAAGCCGTGCGCGTCCGCCGCGTTCGCGATCGAACGACAGCAGCGCGTTTTCATCGAACACGTTGTCGACATAGGCGGTCAGTGATAGCCCGCTATCAAGTTCGACCCCGGCGCTTAAATTGACCAATTGGTAATCAGGCAATTTCAGGTCAATCGTTGTCGCGGCATCGGCAGGCATCCCTGCAAACGGCAATCCGTGAACAAAGGTGCGCGGGTTGTCTTCCTGATCGGAAGGCTGGGTGAAGCGCGATCCGACATGCTGGACAGAGCCCGTCACAAACGCCGTGGTCGATGCGCCAACAGCCCATTCATAGCTGCCATTGGCTGAAAACTGGAATTTGGGCACCGAAGGCAGGCGATTGCCATCGCGAATGCCGGTTGCGCCAGCCAGCACACCAGGAAGCGTGCTGTCAAATTCAGCCTCGATGTAGCTGCCGCTCAGATTGATCTTGAGGCCGTCAAACGGGGTGACCCCGACTTCGGCTTCCACCCCGGCGGTGTGTGCATCAGGCACGTTGAACACAATCCGCGATGAACAGCTACCGGCATCCAAAGTTGTCTGAAGGTTGTTGATATCATTATAAAAGGCAGCAGCGTTGAAGGTGAAGCCATTGCCCTGCGTCTTCACACCCAGTTCGTAGTTCCATAGCTTTTCGTCGTCATAATCCTGAAATCCGCCAAACAGGGCAAGGTCCTCCGCATTGCAAAGCGGGGTGTTGAGCGGATCATTGACGCCGCCAAGCCGGAAGCCTTGCGACACCTGAGCATTGATCGAAACATCAGGGCTGGCGGCGTAGCTCAGCAGAAAACGCGGGGTAAAGCCATCCGATGCGGTGCGATCTACTACGCCAGTATCACCATTGGCGAACAGGCCGCCGGTGGTGATGGTGCGGATTTCATCAAAATCGTAATAACGCCCGCCCGCAGTAAAGGTCAGCTTCTCGGTGATTTCGTAGCTCACTTCGCCAAACACCGCAGTCTGTTCGATATCGAACGGAAGATCCGAATTGAACGGCGAATCCGCCGGAAAGCCGTTGGCTACCGCCGCCGAAGTGCCCGCGCCCAGCACCGCATCGGTAAATGCGTCATAACCGGGAGTTGGCAGGCGCTGCATGTAATTGCGCTGCACATCGGAATAGAAACCGCCGATCAACCACTGGAACGGGCCATCATAATCGGACGCGAGACGAATTTCTTGCGTGAAGGTTTCCAGGTCAGTGGTGTCGCGCAGGTTAGACGGCAGCAGCACTGCTTCGTCGGGGAAGCCAAGATCAACCGAAACGGAACCGCTGAGCGCACTGGCATCGCGGCTGACCAGAATATCGCGATTGGTATAGGATGTTACCGAGGTGAGATCGACATTACCAAGCCCGATCCGCACCGTCAGATCGGCGATGAAGGTTTCGTCCTCAAAATCCTCTTTCAGCAACAGGAATTGTTCACGCTTGCCAAGCTGTTGCGGGGGCCGGCTGGTGGTAAAAGGGTTGGCAAAAAGATTGAAGGTTTCCTGCCGGTTGAACCCGTTTACCGAAATCTTCTGATAGATAACGCGCGGGGTAATCGAAATATTGTCGGTCGGCTCCACGGTCAGCGCCAGCCTGCCGCCGTAACGCTCCCCATCATTGACATTCTTGCCCCCACCCGGGCCAGCGGCATCAACAAACCCGGCATAGCGGGTATAGTAACCCACCGCGCGGACCGCCGCGATATCACTCAGCGGCAGATTGACCGCAGCCTTGAAGCTGCCGCCTGCGTTGCCGCCATCAATCGCGTTGATGTCAGCTTCGACCAGACCTTCTGTCACCCCCAGTTTTGGCTGGTTCGAGATATAGCGGATCGTGCCGCCCATCGAACCGGAACCGAACAAGGTGCCCTGCGGACCGCGCAGGGTTTCAACCCGGTTGAGATCAAACAGATCAAGGTCGGGCGTAAACAGCGATAGCGAAATGACCGATTCATCAAGATAGACGCCGACCTGTTCCTTCACGCCGGGCTGATCGCGCACCACCTGCCCGGCAGAAATACCGCGAACCGAAACCTGGCTTTGCCCAGGCCCCAAATTCTGGATCGTCAGACCCGCCACGTTACGCGACAAATCCTCCAGCGTCACTGCGCCGGATTTCTGAATGTCTTCCTGCGTCTGTGCGTTGATCGAAAAGGGCACATCCTGAATTGTGGTATCGCGTTTTGTCGCGGTAACGATGATCACATTGCCCGAAGCATTATCACCGCTTTCGGCGGAACCCGAAGCATTCTGCTGTGCCAATGCCGGGCTTGCCCAGAAGGCTGAAGCTGTGCCGGCCAAGAGCAGGCCGCGAAGGAACTTGTTGGATGCGTTGGCAACTTTCATGGATGCTCTCCCCAAGCATAGATATTATTCGGCCCGCTTTCTTGATGCGTAGCTTAATGCGCAGGCCTTCACGCAGTCAGATTGTCACATTACCGAAAGCCCAACAATGGACGCTGGAATCGCTCACACATTTCAAGGACTGATCGTTGCAGCGATGCACCACATGCCCAGCCGCCAAAGACAGCCAGATCGCGCCCGAATATCGGTTCTTCGCTGACCTTAACCCGCCGCTGCGAGCGATTGCATCCGCTTCAAATAGCGCGCCAGCACGTCAATCTCGAGGTTGACCTTGTCGTCCACCGCCAACTGACCCAGCGTCGTCACGACGGCGGTGTGGGGAATGATGTTGAGCAGGAAATCGCAAGTGCCATCGTCCCGGTCGCGCACGTCGTTTACGGTCAGCGATACGCCGTTGACCGTGATCGAGCCTTTTTCCGCGATGAACGGGGCCATTTCGGCGCGTGCGCGGATGGCGACCTGCCAGCTGCCGCCTTCCTGCCGCACCAGCACAACCGTGCCGACCGAATCGACATGGCCGGTGACTATGTGTCCGCCCAACTCGTCACCCAGCCGCAACGAGGGTTCAAGGTTGAGCCTGGCACCCACCGCCCACATGCCGGGCACGGTGCGGCTGATGCTTTCGCCGGACAGATCGACATCGAACCACGCATCGCCCGCAGTTCCGCCGCGCTCCACCACCGTCAGACACACGCCCGAAAAGGCAATCGATGCGCCGATATCGATCCGCGCTGGGTCGAGCGGGGCGGTGATCCGCAGCCGCAGGTCGCCGCGTTGTTCGGCGGATGCGATGGTGCCGATGGCGGTGACGATGCCGGTGAACATGGGGCTGGGTTCCTCGTTAAGCTCGGCCGCGCAGATAGGCCGTGAAGGTGTCGCTGCCAAGCTTGCGCTGATCGCGCAAGCGCCAGCGGCCATGCGCATCAGCAAGGCTCGCCAGCCCCAGCCCGCCCAAGCTGCGGCGGCCATCGCCGATCAGGATTGGCGCGCGGTAAAGATGCAGTTCGTCCACCAGATCAGCTGCGAGGAAAGCCGCTGCCGTCTCGCCCCCGCCTTCGACATAGCAATAGAGCGCGCCATCAAGCCCCGCGATGTCCTGCGGCGCGGCAATCGCGGTGACGCCTTCGGGCGCTGGCCCGCGCGTCAGCACTACCCGCCTTGGCGAGCGCGCTTCCAGCCCCGGCAGGCGAACATCAAGGCGCGGCGCGTCCGCACGCCACGTCCCGCCGCCCACCAGAATCGCATCATGCTGCGCGCGGATCGCATGGACGTGCGCGCGCGCGGCCTCTCCGGTGATCCAGCGGCTGGTGCCATCAGCCAGCGCGATGCAGCCATCGAGCGATGTGGCGAGCTTGAGCGTGACCCACGGCCGCCCGGAGTGCTGGCGGGTCAGAAACCCGGCAAGGCTGGCGGCAGAGGTTGCATCATTGAGCAACCCCACCGCAATCCCCGCCGCTTCCAGCCGGGCGATGCCCTGACCCGCGGTGCGCGGATCGGGGTCGCGCTGTCCAATCACCACGCGGGCGGGTTTGGCCGCGACGATCAGGTCGGCGCAGGCCGGGCCGCGCGCTGATTGGTGCGCGCAAGGTTCAAGTGTGACGTAAAGCGTCGCCTGCGCGAGCACGTCCGGGGCCAGCCCCGCCAGCGCCGTTGCCTCGGCATGGGGCCGCCCGCCTGCCGCCGTCCACCCGTGCGCCGCCACCCGGCCCCGGTGCACCACCAACGCGGCGACGCCGGGGTTGGGGCGCGACAGCGGGCGGGCGCGCAGCGACAACCGCGCGGCGGCGGCCATCCAGTCGTGATCGGTCGGAAGCGCGCTGGCGGCTATTGCTCAGCACCTTCGCTGCTGGTGTCAGCCGACCTGCCAGCCTGTTGAAGCAGTTCTTCGCGGCGCTTGGCCCTCGCAGCTTCTTCGGCAGCGCGCTCGGCATCGGCCTTGCGCTCTATCTCTTCGACATCCATCCCTGCGGCCGCGCCCAGCGCCTTGTACATTTCACGCTTGCGCTGCGCGATCCGGGCAAGCTCAGCCGCGCGCAGGTCTTTGACCTCTTGGTTGGCGAGGTTTTCAGCGGCGATTTCCGCGTCACTGCGCGCCGGGTCGACCGTGGTGATATAGGTGATCGTTGGCCGTTCGGGGTCCTTGTAAACCGTGGTGCCCATCGCCCAATACAGGATCACCGCCACCGGCATGATCGACAGCACCAGAATGGGCCAGCGATAGGGATTGGGCCGCCGGAACTCGTTCCAGAAATCGGCGAGGCCGGGGGCTGGGTTGAAGCGGGAATTGGACAGCATCAGCCCATTATAGGGAGGCGTCCGCCCGAACGCAAAACCTGTCTCTTATCCGAACGCCGAATAAAGCCCGCGCCCATGTTCCTTTAACCAGCGGTCAGCCGCCGCAATCTCGCCTTCGAAGATGCGTGCCAGCAACGCATGGAACGCGGGACTGTGATCGAAGTGCACCAGATGCGCGACTTCGTGCGCCACCACCGACCGGCGGACGTGATCGGGGGCCTGCACCAGCCGCCAATTGATGCGGATGCGGCTTTTGTCCGAACATGATCCCCAGCGGCGCTGAGCGCGGGTGAGGCCAACGGGCACCGGTTCCAGCCCGGCGGCAGCGCAATATTCGTGCATGTCGGCTTGGGCGAGGCGCAGTCCCTCGGCCTCAAGCCAGCGGCGCAGGCGCGTCTCCAGCCCGGTCTGCGGCCCACCGATACGCAAAGCCTCGCCCGTGATTTCAGGGCGGCGCGGGGCTTTGGCCTCCCACGTCAGCCGCAGTGCGGTGCCGCGATAGCGAACCTCGCCCCCCGGTTCGGGCACAGCGCGGGCAGGCAGCTTTGCCAGTTGGCTAGCCAGCCAATCGCTGCGGGCATGGGCAAAGGCAATCGCCTCGCGCCCTTCGGCCCAGGCGGGCAGAGTAACGCGCACTTCGTTGCCATCGGGGGCGAGCCGCAAGGTCAGCCTCCGGGCATTATGCTGCCGCTTGAGCACGATCGGAAGGCGTTTGCCGCCAAGCTCGATTGCGGCATCCAAGGCAGGGCGGCGCAGCCAGTCGATCACGCTTCGGCGTCCTCCTCAAGCATCGGGCGGTCATGTCGCGGTGAAGGCCATTCAACGATGTGATGTTCCAGCGGCCCGGCGTCGACCTCGCTCACCACCCGGCCCACCACCGATACGCCCAACCGGCGCACCGCATCACGATCACCGCTGATCAGATAATGCCAGCCTGGCAGCGGGCGGCCATCGGCGCGCAGACGATAGGCGCAGGTGGATGGCAGCCAGCTCACCTGTTCGACAATCCGCAGCGTCAACCGCAGGCAATCGGGGACGAAGGCCTTGCGGTTGCGGTAATCGCTGCACTGCGCCGTGCCGGTATCCAGCAGGCGGCAGGCAATGTTGGTGTCGACGATTTCGCCAGTGTCTTCGTCTTCGATCTTGTGTAGGCAGCAGCGCCCGCAGCCATCGCACAGCGCTTCCCATTCGGGCCGGGTCAGCTCGCCCAAGGGCAGCTCCCAGAAATGCTCTCTCAATTCACCCATTTGTCCAGTTCCGCCGCCACCGCATCGGCGCCTTGATCGGTTGGCAGCGTCGCCAGCGGTTCGCCCTTGGGGCCGAACAGGTAAGTGATAGCGGAATGATCGACGAGGTATCCGCCGCCTTCAACCACTTCGCCCTTGGCATAGAACACCTTGAACGTTTTGGCCGCAGCGGCGATCTGATCGGGGGTGCCGGTCAACCCGATGATGTCGGGCGAGAACGCGGCGGCGAATTCGCCCACCACCTGCGGCGTATCACGTTCGGGGTCGATGGTGATGAAGATCGGTTGGATCTTTGCCGCCTTGGCGGGATCACTCGCCTTCAGCACCTTCAGCCCCTGCGCGACGCGCTGCATGTCGGTGGGGCAGATATCGGGGCAAAAGGCATAGCCGAAATAGACAACGCGGTATTTGTCGGCAAAATCGTCCCACTTGACGGTGCGCCCATCGCTGGCGGTGAGCGCAAAATCGCCGCCGATGGCTGCGCCCGCCAGTGGCGGTTCAGCATCAGGCGCGGCGGCATTGCAGCCCGCCAGCGCCAGCGCGCCAGCGATCAGAAGGGCGAATGTGGCGGAAGGCTTGTTGATACGGTTCATGCTCTGCTAACTGTTGGCTTGCGAAGGGAACGAGGCTTGCCCACTCCCGCTATACACACCAGATGTGTGACAGGTAATGCGAAAGGATCAAACCGTGACGGCCGTTGTTTTGCGCAAATTAAGCGCTCGCCGCGCGATTGCCAGTGCAATCATGGCGATACTGGCGCCGATAATCGTGGTGGCGCTGGGCGTTCCTGCTGCAGCGCAGTTCCAGTCTGAGGGGTACAAGTTCCTCGAAGCGGTCAAGGATCGTGAAGGGGAAGAGGTCACCGACATGCTCAACAAGCCGGGCAGCACTATTGTCAACACCCGCGATATCACCTCAGGTGAAACCGGCCTGCATATCGTGGTCGCGCGCAGCGACGTGTTGTGGATCCGGTTCCTGCTGCAGCGCGGGGCCGATCCCAATATCCGCAACAAGAAAGGCGTGACCCCGCTGCAACTGGCGACATCGATGGGCTTTACCGAAGGGGTCGAAGCGCTGATCAAGGGCGGGGCGAGTGTCAATGTCAGCGATCAGACCGGGGAAACCCCGCTGATCGCCGCCGTGCATTCGCGCAATGTGGCGCTGGTGCGGGTGCTGCTGGAACAGGGCGCCGATCCTGACCACAACGATAATTCCGGGCGTTCCGCGCGCGATTACATGGAGTTGATGAGCGGCAATACGCTGATGAAGCAGGAATTCACCAATGCTGACACCAAGCGCGAAGAGGCAGGGCCAAAGCGCGATTACGGGCCATCGTTCTGATATGGCCACCACCGATTTTTCCGACCTGACGCTGGATGAACTGCGCGTCGCACTCGCCCCCGATATTGCCGCCTCGGCGATCTTCGACGGCTGGAACGAAACCGCGCTGATTGCGGCGGCGGAAATGGCCGGGTGCGATGTCGATATTGCCCGGCTCGCCTTCCCCGGCGCAAAGCCGATGGACATGATCGAAGCGTGGATCACTAGTGTCGATGCAGCAATGGCGGCGCAATGGCCCGCCGATCGGCTGGCGACGCTGAAAATCCGCGAACGCATCCGCACGCTGGTCGCGTTCCGGCTGGACGCGGTGGCGCATATTGACGAAGCCGTGCGCCGCGCGCTGGCGGTAATGGCGCAGCCGCAGAACGCGCCGCGCGCGCTAAAGCTGGGATGGCGGTCGGCCGATATCATGTGGCGGCTGGCGGGCGACACCGCGACCGATTACAACCACTACACCAAGCGCGCGATCCTTGCGGGCATCTATTCAGCCACGCTGGCGGTTTTCGTGAATGATGACAGCGAAGACAAAGCCGATACCCACGCTTTCCTTGACCGCCGGATTGACGGGGTGATGCGGTTTGAAAAGGCCAAGGCCCAGTTTCTGAACAAAGACCGCGAATTGCCGAGCCTGACGCGGTTTCTCGGCCGATTGCGCTATCCGGCAAGGTAATTCGGGGATTAGCCCACGGGGCTTGTCGTCTCGCCCGCTTTGATGTCCTATGACGCTCGCAAGAGTCGCGCATTCGCGCGCGCAAGTTTTTGACGGGAAGGGACGTTTCGATGGCGGGTTCGCTCAACAAGGTCATGCTGATCGGCAATCTGGGGGCCGATCCCGAAATTCGCAGTTTTCAGAACGGCGGCAAGGTCGCCAATCTGCGGATCGCCACATCGGAAACGTGGAAGGATCGCCAGACCGGTGAACGCAAGGAAAAGACCGAGTGGCACACGGTCGCGATCTTTTCCGAAGGGCTGGTCGGCGTGGTCGAACGCTACCTCAAAAAGGGCAGCAAGGTCTTCGTCGAAGGCAAGCTGCAAACCCGCAAATGGCAGGATCAAAGCGGGCAGGATCGTTACAGCACCGAGATCGTCATTCAAGGCCTCGGCGGCACGCTGACCATGCTTGATGGCGCGCAGGGCGGCGGCGGTGGTGGGCGTTCGGGCGGCAGCGCGAGCGGCTATGGCGGCGGCGCAGCAGCAGGCGGCAGTAGCGGCGACTGGGATCAGAGCGGCGGCTCTGCGGGCGGCGGTTCTTCAGGCGGCGCGGGCAGCGGTTCGGGTGGCGGCTATGACGATCTGGATGATGATATTCCGTTTTGACTTAAGCGCTTAAGGCATGGTAGCTCTAGCGCTGATCGGGTGTGGCTTATCGCGGGGTTATCGTGCTTTCAGAACTTTTTGCTGCGGCGCTCGCAGCCAACAGCGTTCCACCACCGCCGCCGCCGCCCAAAACCTTCGGAAAATGGCCACGCTGATCCTGATGCCAGCCACCCCAACCCCCGCATAAGCGGGGGCGAAGCCTCTGCGCGCCCTCCCTGATCGCGCCAGCAGCGATCTCAGCGCCGGGTTTTTCAACACAATCGTCCCGGTTGAGGAAATTCCTGCCGTTCGGCTTGCGACGCCAAGTCGGTCGTCAAGCCAAGGCCGTGCAAGGTTCGTTCATGTCCTACTCTTGGAACCTATGGCGCCTCCGAACAGCCAGATGAATCGCCTTGCAAGAAATTATTGGCGAGAAACCGCTCAACGACATCGAAGTGATCAAGCGGTGCATTATGCCCGCCCTCAATTGCAAGATGTTCGAAATAATATGGAAATCCGTTCCCCTCGAGGCGCTCCACCATCGAGGCAGACATCTCCGTTGATGGCCAGAATTCATCCTTGGTCGCAGACAAGAAAAACACCGGACCGCTAATTTTCTCGACTTCGATTGAAGCGGCATCCACGGCTTTCTGATTTTTCAGCATCTCTTCCCAAACAGCCCTCAAGTCTCCCTTGATCAGCGGCCATGTTGCGCTTGTGGGCATTGGCACAAAAGGCAAATTCTCTCTATTCAAGGTAAATGACGGCGTATTCATTGCAATGGTGACCCCAGGGTATACTGCATTGCCCGGCACTATGGCGACAACGGCATCAATATCGGAATAGTGGCTTCCAAGAAGCAGGGCCAATTCTGCGCCCTTGGAACCGCCAATCAGGGCGACGCATTCTCCGTTTATCTTCGGCTTATTGGCGGCATCGCGAATTGCTTGGTGGACGCCTTCCAAAGCAATGCGGTCAAGATTTTCTGGAGTTCCCTGCTCACCAAAATACGCCACCGCCAGGAATGCGTATCCCTGCGCGATGAACGCGTCGCGCTGCTCTTTCCAAACGTCGCTTGCCCAAGCATTACCGCCTTCGGCACCGCCGAAGCCGACAATCAGAGGTTGATTATCACCCTCACCCAGAAAAAGCTCTGTATTCACTCTGCCATGGTTTTCCGGCAGCGTTTGATCATCAAAGCTGATTACCAGATAGGCGTAAATACCAACTGCAACCGCGATCAGCGCAGATATCGAAATACCTGCCCATTTTAGGAACTTAATTGACTTGGTCATCATGAATCCTTGTTGATGTGGGACTGCGCGTCTGCGCGCCCAAATTCCGGGTCTTTCCAGAAAAACAAAGCGTCCACAGTGCACCCGAATGCAGCCGCCAATTTCATGGCCAGTTCCAGAGATGGAGCATATCGGCCCGTTTCCAGAGCAACGATTGTTTGGCGTGTGACGCCCACGATTTCAGCGAGTTGCGCCTGGGTCATTTCCGCTTGGTCAAAGCGGAACCGGCGAATGTTATTGCCGATCTGGAGGGTAGTCATTCGTCAGGACCAATCGCGCTCGCAGCATTCGTATCTTTGGCATATTCGATCAGTTGGGTCGCATATTTGATCAGCAAAGATGCAACAACTATCGCAATTTGAATATTTCCGGCCATGAAAAGTGTCAGCGATTTTCCCTGAACTGGCGGAAAAAATGCCATCACAAACGAAAATATGACCAACCCTGCGATCAAGGACACAAAGCCCGCCTTTGTCCCGCGCGCTATGATCGTTTCGTCGCGCTCATCGCGGATATTGCCTGCCTTGCTCACTGCAAAGCTCACGACGATCATCGTCGCCAGTATTGTCCACGAATCTATTGCCAGATAATTTCCGTGACCGACGTGAAAGTCTATGTCCGGATAAGCGAGCGTCGCAATCAGGTGACCAAAAAGTAGTGCCGTCCCCACAGCATAGAAACGCACATTTCTCTCGGGAGCACCCGGCTCCAATCCGGTCGTTTTTTCCAGCGTTGCCCATCGCCGCCATGCCCACGCAGTCCATGTCACGAGAGCTAGCGCACCGATCCATCCCATGGGGAAATTCAAATGCAGGGAAGCTAGGGCAAGCAGGACACCGAAGGCTAACGCACCGCATGCGGTAATGATACTTCGTGGCATCGACCGAGGAACTCCGTGTCTGGTTTACCGGACATAGTGTTCGGTGAACCAGACATCAAGAGATAGTTCAAGTCGCGCCAAACTGGTGTTCGAATAGCGGACCGGCAACAAACCACCCAATCCCCGCCATTCTTGGCGAATATCGCGCCACCCAAAAGCGGACGTTCCGCCTAATCCTTCTTCAGCGCCGCCAGCATTTCCGCCATCGGCCCGTCCTGCTCGCCCTCGGCCACGATCCCTGCGGCTTTGCGCGCGGCTCCGGCATTCGGCCCTTCGGCGTAGGGATCAATCGCGAGGCCGAGTGTCTGCGCCACCGCTTCGCCCAGGTCGAACATTTCGCCGGTAAAGGCGATTTCGTCGCAATCATCGGCTTCGAGTTCGATTTCCAGTGCTTCGTCCTCGGTCATCGGCCGGCCGCTGCCTTCGACGAAGCGCAGGTCGACCGGGACATCGATGCTGACCGGGAAATCCTCGGCTGAAATCGCGCAGGGCTGCATGAGTTTGGCCCGCAGCCGCCCGGTCGCCCGGATCGCGCGGGCTTTTTGGTCGAGCGTCACTTCGGCCCGCAGGCTCTGCACTGCGCCCAGCCCGAACCGTGCCGCCAGCGCAGCGCGCTCCTCGGCGCTGGCCTCAATCACCACCGGATCGGCGGGCAGGGGCCGCGCCTTGACCATGCGGGTCAGTTCGGATGGGGGCGTGACGGAAGATGGAGGCGCGCTCATTCGATCGCGCTCGCTTTGAGCATATCGTCGTCGCTGAACCGGGTGAGCCGCTGCGACAGCTGCATCAACCGTTCGGCGACCATGTCCGCGCTCGCCGTCTCATCCGACCCGTCGGCAAAGGTCACGTTGCGCTGCACCGCACTGGCCAGCTTTTCCAGATCGCCCGCGTTCAATGCGTTGCGATAGGCGCCCAGCCTGCCGCCGAGCACGCTCATCAGCTTGCCGATGCGTTTGCCCACCACCACGTCATTTACCCCGAATTCGCGCAATTGCCCGTCCATATCCTCGACGAATAATTCCGCCAGCAACGCGCTTTCAGATCGCATTTCGGACGCTTCGATCCGCACCATCACGGTGCTGAGCACAGCGGTAATCATGTCGAACCGCCCGGCAATCGAATCGGCCACACCGCATTCGGTATAATAGGCCGGGTCGCGCGCCAGTTCGATCACGCGGTGCCACAGCGGACGCACGCTTTCACGCGGGTCGGGGGCAGTGCCGAGCAGGCGGGAGAGGAAGGACATGCTTTACGGGCCTTTCGCACGTTCAAAATCGGATCATCGCAGGCGCAATCGCACCGCATTTGTTACGCAAACCCCCATCATGCGGATGCGCCCAAGCGCAGTTCAACCGCAGTTCAGGCCGCCTGCGCCACCGCTTTGCCATATGGTGCGTTGCAAGCTTGCGCCTAGCCCCTTAAAGCGCATCCCCCAAGGGACAAAAGCGCAAACGCGCGACACAGGACGGGACGAACACGGTTTGGCGCAGATGAAAGACGCAGGCGTAATGAAATCCGGCGCGCGCAGGATCAAGGCAGTCGTGTTGCTGGCCGCGATGGCGGCCACGCTTCCGGCGTGTTCTTCGATCCGCGAATCGCGCGGTTATATCGTCGATCCGATGCTGACCAACGCGATTCAGCCGCGGATCGATAACCAGCAATCGGTCGAAGGAACGCTGGGGCGCCCCACCTTCACCAGTCAGTTCGGCACGCCGACGTGGTATTACGTTTCCAGCATTACCGGCCAGCGCCCATTCAACAGCCCGAAAATCCGCGAACACACCGTTCTGGCGGTGCAGTTTGACGATGCGGGCCGCGTAATCAGCGTGAACCGCAGCGGGGTGGACAAGGTGGTCTTCCTCGATCCCAATGGTAACAAAACCCCGACGCTTGGGCGTGAGCGCGGGTTCCTGGAAGACCTGTTCGGCAATATTGGTCAGGTCGGTGGCGGGCTGCCGGGTGGCGGCGGGCCGGGCGGGCCATAGGTCTTTGCCACAAGCGCGCTTGATCCTGCGGACAGGCGCGCCATATTCGGGATCATGACAAGTGATCCGGCGAGCCACGGCCTTATCCAGTGGCACGGCACCACCATCATCGGCGTGCGGCGCGGCGGCAAAACCGTGATCGCGGGCGATGGGCAGGTGTCGATGGGCAACACCGTGATGAAACCCAATGCGCGCAAGGTGCGCCGCATTGGTGATGGCAGCGTCGTGGCGGGGTTCGCCGGGGCGACGGCGGATGCTTTCACCCTGTTCGAGCGGCTTGAGAAAAAGCTGGAACAGCATTCGGGCCAGTTGATGCGTGCGGCGGTAGAACTCGCCAAGGACTGGCGCACCGACAAATACCTGCGCAATCTCGAAGCCTTGATGATCGTTGCTGATGCCGACACGCTGCTTGTGCTGACTGGCAATGGCGATGTGCTGGAGCCAGTGGGCGAAATTGCCGCGATCGGATCGGGCGGCAACTTCGCGCTCGCCGCCGCGCGTGCACTTGCCGATTATGAAAGCGACGCTGAAGTGATCGCGCGCAAGGCCATGGCGGTTGCGGCGGATATCTGCGTCTTCACCAATGGTAATCTGACGGTTGAAACCGTTTAGCACACATCCGTCACCCCGGCGCAGGCCGGGGCCCAGTATCGCAACGCCGGACACTGGTTTCCGGCCTTCGCCGGAATGACGAACTCGAAAAATGACCGACAACCTTACCCCCAAAGCCATCGTCGCCGCGCTTGATGAACACATCATCGGCCAGCAGGACGCCAAGCGCGCGGTTGCTGTGGCGCTGCGCAACCGCTGGCGGCGCCAGCGGCTCGGTGCGGATTTGCGTGACGAGGTGACGCCCAAGAACATCCTGATGATCGGGCCGACGGGCTGCGGCAAAACCGAAATCAGCCGCCGTCTGGCGAAGCTGGCCGAGGCCCCGTTCATCAAGGTTGAAGCGACCAAGTTCACCGAAGTCGGCTATGTCGGGCGCGATGTCGAACAGATTGCCCGCGATCTGGTTGAAGAAGCGATCCGGCTGGAAAAGGAACGCCGCCGCGAAGCCGTGCGCGAGGCAGCGTCCGATGCCGCGATGGAGCGGCTGCTGACCGCGCTGGTGGGCGACAATGCCTCCGAAGCGACGCGGGCCAGCTTTCGCCAGAGGATCGTGCAGAACGCGATGAATGACGTCGAGGTCGAGATCGAGGTTGCCGATGGCCCGTCTGCCCCGTTTGATATGGGCAATATGGGCGGGCAGATCGGGATGATCGACCTGTCTGATATGATGGGCAAGGCGCTGGGCCGCAAAGCCACCCGCCGCCAGAAATTGCGCGTGCCCGATGCGTGGGACCGGCTGGTGGACGAGGAAGCGGACAAGCGGCTGGATCAGGATGATGTCGCGCGCGCGGCGCTCGCCAATGCCGAAACCAGCGGGATCGTGTTCCTTGATGAGATCGACAAGATCGCGGTTTCCGATGTGCGCGGGGGCTCGGTGTCGCGCGAAGGGGTGCAGCGCGATCTGCTCCCGCTGATCGAAGGCACCACGGTGGCAACCAAGCATGGGCCGATGAAAACCGACCACGTATTGTTCATCGCATCAGGCGCGTTCCACGTCGCCAAGCCATCCGATATGCTTCCCGAATTGCAGGGCCGCTTGCCGATCCGGGTCGAACTGCGCGCGCTGACCGAGGCGGATTTCGTGCGCATCCTGTCCGAAACGCGCGCCAATCTGGTGGCGCAATACAAGGCGCTGCTCGGCACAGAAGACGTGACGCTCGACATTACCGAGGATGCCGTCGCTGAAATCGCCCACATCGCCGCGCAGGTGAACGCCAGCGTCGAAAATATCGGCGCGCGGCGATTGCAGACGGTGATGGAGCGGTTGCTTGAAGAAGTCAGCTTTGAAGCTGAGGACTTGAAGGGCGAAACAGTGACGATTGACGCTGCCTATGTGCGCGACAAGCTGGCAGACTTGGCGGGCGACACCGACCTCAGCAAATATATCCTGTGACCGTCGCGGCCCTCTCCCCTGAACGGGGTGAGGGCCGCGTGCGATCATTTCCCCAGCAGGTGCTTTTCCCAGAACGCCAGTTGCGCGAGGAAGGCGTAATCCGAATTGGCCTTCTTGCGGAAACCGTGACCTTCATCGGCGGCGACCAGATGCCATGCCTCGCCGCCATTGGCACGGATCGCGGCGACCATCTGATCGGCTTCGGATTTGGGCACGCGCGGATCATTGGCGCCGGTGATCACGAACATCGGCTTTTCGATTGCGTTCACGCGGGTCAGCGGGCTGATCTCGGTCAGCTTGGCGCGCTGCACCGGATCGCGCTCGTCACCATATTCCACGCGGCGCAAGTCTTGCCGGTAGGGGTTGGTGTTTTCGAGGAAGCTGACGAAATTGCTGATCGCGACGGTGCACTGCGTCGCGGTCAGCTTGTCCTTCATCTGCACCGCAGCGGCATAGCACATATAGCCGCCATATGATCCGCCGCTGAGGCCGACGCGCGCCGCATCTACCGCTGCATCCTTGCGCACTGCGTCAATCAACGCCTCCATGTCGCGCACCGAATCTTCGCGCTTGAACGGGCCATTGTCGAGGCTGACGAAGGTTTTGCCATAGCCGGTCGATCCGCGCACATTGGGGTAGAATATCCCGATGCCCAATTCGTTGAGATAGTAGTTGTTGCGCCCCATGAACCCGGCGGTGCTCTGCGCTTCAGGCCCGCCGTGGACAGAAACGATCAGCGGGCGTTTGCCGGGGAACTTCACCGGATCGGGCAGATAGAGCAGGCCCGATACCTCCAGCCCGTCAAAGCTTTGGGTGGTCACGATCCGCGGTTCGACATTCACGCCCGCGTCCAGCCCGCCGGTCTCGCTTTGCGTCCAGCGGGTTAGCGCCATCGTCTTGGGATCGAGCGACCATACGTCCGCCGCGCTTTTGGCCGAGGAGAACGAAAAGCCGATCTCGCCCCACGGGGCAAACTCCAACCCGCCGATCTGACCAGCGGGCAGGGCATCGACTTTGGTGACTGTGCCGCTGGCCACATCCAGCAGCCGCAGCCGGTCGGAACCAGCCTCGTTCACCACATAGGCGATGGTCTTGCCATCGTCCGAAATGTCGAAGCTGTCGATGTCCCATGTTTCACGTGAAACATGGCTAAAGGCACCCGAGAGGGGGTCTAGACGACCCAAGCGTTGAAAATCGGATCCTTGATCGCTTGTTACCCACAACGTGCCATCGGGCGCGATTTCCAGCCCGCCATAGGCAATCTCTGCCGCCGGATTGCCAATCGGAACCATCGCGCCGCTCGTCAGATCGAGCAGGTAGGGATCAAGATCCTGGACCGAATTATAATCGATGACGATGGCGGTCTGCTTGTCAGCGGCAAAGGCGACGATGGCCCAGCCGCCACCCTGGCTTTCATGCACCATCCGCGCCGAGGCCGGATCGCGCGGGTTCATCACGTAAAGATCGGCATCCACCCCGTTGCGCGCGGTTGAGCTATAGCCGATCAGTTCGCCGTCCTTGCTCCAGGCATTCAGCCCGTTGCGGCTCTTGCCGTCGGTCAGCAAGGTCAGCCGGCCATCTTTCAGGGTGTGGAGCTGAAAATATTCATCCCCGCCGCGATCCTTGGTCACCAGAATAATGTCGCCCTTGCCCGGCGCATAGCCTCCGCTCACCGGCTCGGCTTCGAAACTGATCTGGGTGCGCGCGCCCAGCGGCATCTCGACCCGATGGAGCTGGCTGACATTGGCAAAGCGGGTGGAGATCAGCACTGCGCGGGCGTTCGGATCCCATCCGGCAAAGCCTGCGCCGCGCGCTTCGAGATAGGGGCGCGCGCGCTCGGCCAAGGCAAGCGGGATCGGCGGCATATCCTCAGCCGTCATCGCGGCGGGGATCGGCACAGCGGGCGCGGCAGGGGCGGCGGCATCTTGGGCAGCAGCGGGAACGGCGGCGCCGGCAAGCAGCAGGGCGGTCAGGCGCAGTGGCAGTCGGGCATGGCGCATTGTTGGCTCTCTCTCCGGTGTAGGAATGGAGAAAGGACTAACCGCGCGCGGCAAAGCAGGCAATGGTGCGCGGTTATGTCAGTGCGCTGGAAAGACTGCCGCCTTCACGAGACTAGCTTTGATGCTAGAACTCCTCCGCCCAGAGCAAAACCCGAGATCACGAATAAGAGTACCAAACAAGATGAAGCTGGCGGGTCATTTTCTGAGCCTCCGCAAGCCAATCGTTGCATCTCATCGATTACATTTTTCGTTTTTCCGTTCGCTTCATCGAAGAGGTTGATCGCGACAACCTGTCCGCCTTTTACGTTTTGCTTGCCATGACCAACCACCTTGAAGTGGTACGGTGATGTCTCTTCCCATGAAACTGTGCCTGAAACGCCGGACCACGATCCCATTGTAACTCCGGTGGTGAATGACACGGTTCCTGAAGAGGCGTCGGCACTATCAACCCGGTAGTTCAGACGCCCGATTGCCTTCTTTGCCAACTCTACCAGTTGCGCTGAGGTTCCAACGAATTCGCCGTCCTCGAACCCCAGTCTATCTGGTGCTGGAATTGCGTTGGCAGCATCAACAGGTGCTCCGCAATTGGGGCAAGAAGAAGCCTTGTCTGAAATTTCCTTTGAGCAGTCAGTACACCGAATAAGGGCCACACGCGTCCTCCTCAAAGAGGAAATAAGACTTACCTGCTTCTTACCTTACGTCAATCAGCTTTGGTGTGGTGGTTTACGGATTTATCAGCCTCGCGACCCGTTACTCCGCCGCTTCGACTGCGGCGGTGGGATCATTCTCGCGCTGTTCATTCGCCTGGCGCGCCCACATATCGGCATACAGCCCGGCTTGGCCGAGCAGGCTGGTGTGGCTGCCGCTTTCCACCATCTGGCCGTGATCCAGCACGATAATGCGATCCGCATCGGCAATCGTCGACAGCCGGTGGGCAATCGCAATCGTGGTGCGCCCCCTGGCGATGCGTTTCAGCGTGCCGAGGATTTCCTGTTCGGTGCGGCTGTCCAAGGCGCTGGTGGCCTCATCCAGCAGCAGGATCGGCGGGTTCTTCACCAATGTGCGCGCGATGGCGACGCGCTGTTTCTCTCCGCCCGACAATTTCAGTCCGCGTTCGCCCACCATCGTATCATAGCGATCCGGCAGGCGTTCGATCAGCGGGGTCAGCGCGGCATCGCGCGCGGCCTGTTCGATCATCGCCTGATCCGCGTCCTTTGCCCCATAGGCGATGTTGTAGGCGAGGTTTTCGTTGAACAGCACCGAATCCTGCGGAACAATGCCGATCGCGGCGCGCACGCTCGCCTGCGTAACGGTGGCAATATCCTCACCCCCCACCAGCACCCGGCCTTGCGTCGGATCATAGAACCGGAACAACAGCCGCCCGATCGTGCTCTTGCCCGCGCCAGAAGGCCCGACGATGGCGAGCGACGATCCGGCGGGCACTTCAAAGCTGAGGCCGCGCAGGATCGTGCGCCCCGGATCATAGCCAAAACTGACATTGTCGAACGCCACCGTCGGCCTGCGCACGATCAGCGCGGGCGCGCCGGGGGCATCCTTCACCTCGATATCGGTATCGATCAGCCGGAACATTTCGGCCATGTCGATCAAGCCCTGCCGGATGGTGCGATAGACCCAGCCCAGCACGTCCAGCGGACGGAACAGCTGGATCAGAATGGTGTTGACCAGCACGAGATCGCCGACGGTGAAGGTGCCCTTGCTCCACCCCCACACGGTATAGGCCATCGCGACCGCCACCAGCCCGTTGGTGATCGCCGATTGGGCCATGTTGAGCAGGCCAACCGAGTTTTCCGACTTGATCGCCGCTTCGGCATAGGCGCGCGCGGCGCTGGCATAGCGGGCTTCCTCGCGCGCCTCGGCGCCGAAATACTTCACCGTTTCGTAATTCAGCAGCGAATCAACCGCGCGGTGCAGCGCCTTGCCATCAAGGTCATTCATCTCGCGCCGCAATTTGGTGCGCCATTCGGTGATCGCGCGCGTCACCCAGACATAGGCCACCACCGTCACCGCAGTCGCCGCAACCAGCTCGATCCCGAAATTGATGTAGAAGATGATCCCGACCGCGATCAGCTCGATGATCGTCGGCGCAATGTTGAACAGCAGGAAATACAGCATCTGATCGATGCTTTTGGTGCCGCGTTCGATGATCTTGGTGACTTCGCCGGTGCGCCGCGCGAGGTGGAAACGCAGCGACAGGCGGTGCAGGCGGGCGAACACATCCTCCGCCAGATTCAGCGTCGCCTGCTGGCCGACCCGTTCAAACGCGATATTGC